>JAILAO010000140.1 GCA_024681565.1 Bacteroidales bacterium | reverse complement strand
TAGCGGTGATGAACCACCTCTACCCATTCCGAACAGAGAAGTTAAACTCACCAGCGCCGATGGTACTGCCCCACCAGGTGGGAGAGTAGGCCGCTGCCGCTTTTTGGAATGCCCGACTGACGATGTCAGCCGGGCATTCTTTTTTTTGTTATATTTGTAGAAATCACACACAGACAATACAATGAGAAGACTGATTTCTGCTGCAGCGTCGGTATTGATGCTTGTCGCCCTGGTGTCTTGTTCGCAATCGACGAGACAGGAGTATTTACTGGAAAAAGGCTGGAGATTCACCAAAGGTGACGGAGACTATGCCCCGGTGAAGGTGGACGATTCCGCCTGGGAATCCGTAACCGTTCCCCATGACTGGGCCATTTATGGCCCTTTCGATGCGAACAATGATGCCCAGGTTGTGGCCATCGAACAGAATTTCGAGACCCGTGCCTCCCTCAAGACCGGCCGTACCGGCGGCCTTCCCTATGTGGGTGTCGGCTGGTACCGCCTCGAGTTCGATGCACCGGGCTTCGGTGACGGGAAATCTGCGGAACTCGTTTTCGACGGGGCGATGAGCCAGGCGAAAGTCTATCTGAACGGACAATTTGTCGGCGAATGGCCCTACGGTTATAATTCCTTCCATTTCGACGTTTCGGAGTTCCTGCGCAAAGACGGCGGCAAGAATACCCTGGCCGTCCGCCTGGAGAACCTGCCGGAATCTTCCCGCTGGTATCCCGGCGCGGGACTGTACCGCAATGTCCATCTGATCGTGACCGACCGCGTCCACGTGCCGGTCTGGGGCACGCAGCTGATCTGCGAAGACATCTCTGAACAATCCGCCCGTGTGGACCTCAAGGTCAAAATCCGGGGTGCCGCGGACGGAATCCGTACCGACATCATCGCTCCGGACGGCCGGCAGGTGGCCTCCAGTACCGAATCCACGGAAATCGAAGGGGGACGCCGGCAGTTGATCGATGTCAGCGATCCGCAGCTCTGGTCGCCCGAGAGCCCATCGCTCTACAAAGCGGTCACCTCTTTATATGTCCAGGGAAAGAAGGTGGACGAATACACGACGACTTTCGGTATCCGTACCATCGAACTGGTCTCGGACAAAGGCTTCCTCCTGAACGGAAAGGTCCGGAAGTTCCAGGGGGTCTGCAACCACCATGATCTGGGGCCTCTGGGCTCTGCCATCAATGAGGCCGCCCTGCGCCGCCAGCTGACGCTCCTCAAGGAGATGGGCTGCGATGCCGTCCGTACCTCCCACAACATGCCTGCTCCGGAACTGGTCCGCCTCTGCGACGAGATGGGATTCATGATGATGCTGGAACCTTTCGATGAGTGGGACATCCGGAAATGCCGCAACGGCTATCATCTTTTCTTTGACGAATGGGCCGAGAAGGACATGGTCAACATGCTGCACCAGTATCGGAACAATCCCTGCGTCGTGCTGTGGAGCATCGGCAATGAGGTGCCGAGCCAGTGTGACGCCTCCGGCTACGAGACGGCCAGATTCCTGGTGGACATCTGCCACCGCGAGGATCCGACCCGTTTCACGACCTGCGGCATGGACCAGGTTCTCTGTGTGTTGGAGAACGGCCTGGCCGGCCTGCTGGACGTTCCGGGATTCAACTACCGTGTCCATCTGTACGAACAGGCCTATGACGTGCTGCCGCACAAACTGGTCCTGGGCAGCGAGACGGCTTCGACCATCTCCTCCCGCGGCGTCTATAAGTTCCCGGTCGAGAAAACCGCGCGGGTCCGTCACGACGACCTCCAGTGTTCCTCTTATGATCTGGAGTACTGCGGCTGGTCCAATGTCCCGGACATCGATTTCGCGATGGCGCAGGACAAGGAATGGGAGATCGGCCAGTTCGTCTGGACGGGTTTCGACTACCTGGGCGAGCCGACGCCATACAACCTGATGCCCAACCACAGTTCCAATTTCGGCATCATCGACCTCGCTTCGATCCCGAAGGACCGCTACTATCTGTACCGGAGCGTGTGGCGCCCGGATGCGGAGACCCTGCATATCCTGCCGCACTGGACCTGGCCGGGCCGTGAGGGAGAGGTCACGCCGGTATTCGTCTACACCAATTATCCTTCGGCCGAACTCTTTGTCAACGGCAAGAGCCAGGGTCGCCGCAGCAAGGACCTGTCCGACGAGCAGGGCCGCTATCGCCTGATGTGGAACGAGGTGGTCTATGAACCGGGAGAAGTCAAGGTGGTGGCGTACGATGCCGCCGGGAAGGCCGTTGCCGAACAGAGCGTCCGCACGGCCGGTGAGCCGGACCATCTGGAGCTGTTGCCGGACCGGAACACCCTCGCCGCGGACGGCAAGGACCTGGCCTATGTGGAAGTCCGGGTCGTGGACAAGGACGGCAATCTCTGTCCGAACGACAACCGGCTGGCCTCCTTCAGCACGGCGGGTGCCGCCGGCTCTTACCGCGCTGCCGCCAACGGCGATCCGACCTGCCTGGATCTTTTCCACCTGCCGCAGATGCATTTCTTCGGAGGCCGGCTGACGGCGATCGTGCAGGCGGCGGAACGGGGCGGTCAGGTCACGCTGACAGCCTCCGCGCCGGGCGTGCAGAGCGGCAGCGTGAGGATCGCGGTTAAAACTCGTCCTTGATGTTGTAGTGGTTGCGCTCCGAGTTGGAGCGCGCGACCATCTCGCCGAGGAAGCCGGCGAGGAACAGAATCACACCGAGAATTACGGCCAGCAGGGCCAGGTAGAACAGGGGCTGATCCGTCACGGGGCGGAATTTCAGCCCCTGTGCCTGATGGATCAGTTTGGCGGCGATGATCCAGACCGTCATGACGAATCCCACCAGGAACATCAGCAGGCCGCTGTAGCCGAAAAAGTGCATCGGATCCTTGCCGAAACGCGTCAGGAACCAGAGTGTCTGGAGGTCCAGGAACCCGTTGACGAAGCGTTCCATCCCGAACTTGCTCTTGCCGAATTTGCGCTTTTCGTGGTGTACCGGTTTCTCGACGATGCGCGTATATCCTGCATTCTTGGCCAGATAGGGGATATAGCGGTGCATCTCGCCATAGACCTCGATGTTCTTGACGACCTCTTTGCGGTAGGCTTTCAGGCCGCAGTTCATGTCGTGGAGCTTGATGCCGGTGATCCAGCGCGCGGTAGCATTGTAGAGTTTGGACGGCAGATTCTTGGTCAGGGCGTTGTCCTTGCGATGCTGTTTCCAGCCGGAGACGATATCATTGCCGTCCCCGACGATCATCCGGTACATCTCCGGGAGCTCTTCCGGCGAATCCTGCAGGTCGGCGTCCATCGTGAAGACGACATCCC
>JAILAO010000086.1 GCA_024681565.1 Bacteroidales bacterium | reverse complement strand
TCGACTCCGACCGCTTGTAAACGAACGGTTTCAGGTTCTATTTCACTCCCCTGTTCGGGGTGCTTCCCACCTTTCCCTCACGGTACTGGTCCACTATCGGTCTTCCGGTTATATTTAGCCTTGCGGCATGGTCGCCGCGGATTCAGACAGGATTCCACGTGTCCCGCCCTACTCAGGTGCCAATCTCGTCACTGTCCCGTTACCTGTACGGGCCTTTCACCCTCTGCGGACCGACTTTCCAGACGGTTCCAGTTCCTGACAATGACTTTGTGACTGGTCCTACAACCCCGGACTCGCCGTAACGAATCCGGTTTAGGCTCTTCCCATTTCGATCGCCACTACTTTGGGAATCGATATTTCTTTCTCTTCCTGCAGGTACTAAGATGTTTCAGTTCCCTGCGTACGCTCCATCTCTCGATGGCGGCTGGCCTTCAACCAGCCGGGTTTCCCCATTCGGATATCTCCGGATCAATTCCTGTTTGCAGATCCCCGGAGCTTTTCGCAGCTTACCACGTCCTTCATCGCTTCCGGAAGCCTAGGCATCCCCCGTTCGCTCTTGTTCTCTTTCTCGTACTTAAGTGAATCTACGCGACTTCTTTGTTCGTCTCGTAAATTTATTACTCGTTTGCCTTGAAATTGCAGTCCCTATTACGCAACTCGAAAAAACTCGAATTTCATTATACAGACTATAATCTCTTTTAACTTCTTTACCTCGTTATCTCTCTCAGTATTGTCAATGATCTCTCAAATCCCTCTTCAGAGTTCCCTCATCGGAAGGGACGGCAAAGGTACGCACTTTTTTTGAACTTCCAAATTTTTTCAGAAAATATTTAAAAAAATTATCCCGGGGCGCTGCCCGGGATACAGAGAGGGTGCCGGCATGGCTGATATTTTCCGAAAAATCACTTCACCACCGCAGGAAGGTCGAACGTGGATGCGGGAATCCTGGGATTCTCGACGAACTCGGTCACGATCATATCGTTGTTGGCTCCGAGGGGGCCCCGGGTTTCCATCTTCAGGGTGATTCCTTCCCAAAGCCACACCTTGATGTTGACCGTACGGAGCAAAGATTTCTGCTTGTAAGCATAGATCGTGCAGGTCTTGCCGAGAACTTCCCCGGTGCCGAGCCTCTCGACCTTATGGCTCTTCAACTCTTCTTCACTCATTTTCTGGAAAGCGAGATCCGGGATGCCTTCGGTCATCTTGGCATCGTCCGGCCGCGCTTCATCGAACCAGGCCCGGGTATAGACCTTGCCTTCGCGGATCAGGACTTCGGTGTGATAATTCCCCATCCCTTCCATCATAATCTGGTTGTGCTGCTTCTGAAGCAGGCCGTAGTCATCGAACCAGACTTCGTTGTACTGGAGGCCGCCTCTCGTCTGGTTCTCAGATTTCAGGTGACCGGACTTGATGCCATAGGGGCCTTCCTGCGCACAGAGCGCAACCGTTCCGAGCAACAGGACCGCAACTGCCAATAAAATCTTTTTCATACTGTCAACCATCGTGGTTTCGTTAAACAAAGTTTACGCGGACTCGCTGGCCGCATATAGCGAAATCAGGTTGCGGACGACGGCCGCAGCCTTTTCCATGCTTTCCACCGGGACCCATTCGAACTTGCCATGGAAGTTGAGCCCGCCGGCGAAGATGTTGGGGCAGGGCAGTCCGCGGAAGGACAGGTTGGCGCCGTCGGTACCGCCGCGGATGGGCTGGATGTGCGGTTCCACGCCGGCGAGTTCCATCGCCTTGACAGCTTTCTCCACGACGTGGTAGTGCGGCTCCACCTGCTCGCGCATATTATAATATTGGTCTTTGACCGTGACGGTAGCCGTTCCGGCCCCGTAGCGGGAGTTGATGAAGTCGGCACATTGCGCGATCACTTCCTTCTTGTGCTCGAACTTCGCGCGGTCGTGATCGCGTATAATATAGGAGAACTTCGCCTCCTCGACCGTACCCTTGAGGCTGATCAGGTGGAAGAAGCCTTCGTAGTCCTGCGTATATTCCGGACGCTGGTCCGCCGGCAGCAGCGCGTCGAACTCCTGCGCGATGTGCAGGGCGTTGCGCATCTTGCCCTTGGCGTAGCCCGGATGGACATTGCTGCCCTGGATGTGCACGACCGCGGAAGCTGCGTTGAAATTCTCGAACTCCAGCTCGCCGACCTCGCCGCCGTCCATCGTGTAAGCGTAGTCGGCGCCGAATTTCGCCACGTCGAACTTCACCACGCCGCGGCCGATCTCCTCATCCGGTGTGAAACCGATCTTGACCGGGCCATGCTTGAACTCCGGATGCGACACGATGTACTGGACGGCATCCATTATCTCCGCCACGCCGGCCTTGTCGTCGGCGCCGAGCAGCGTAGTGCCGTCGGTGGTAATGAGCGTCTCGCCCTTGTGGGCGAGCAGTTCCGGGAACTCCGCGACCTTGAGCGCGAGGCCGGGCACGCCCTTCAGGGGAATGTCGGAGCCGTCGTAATTCGCGATGATCTGCGGCTTGATATCTGCGCCGGAAGCATCCGGTGCCGTGTCCACGTGGGCGATAAAGCCCACAGCAGGGACCTTCTTGTCGATATTGGACGGGATGGAAGCCATTACATAGCCCCATTCGTCCAGGGTCGCCTCGACGCCCAGGGCGAGCAACTCGTCCCGGAGCATCCGCAGCAGGTTCAACTCTTTGGCCGCGGAAGGCTGGCTTTCACTTTCTTCGTTGGACTGGGTGTCCACTGCGACATAGCGCAGAAAACGGTCTAAAATATTTTCCATAGTTACAAATATACATTTTTATAATGAAAAATCCGTTTCGCCAAGCAGTGGCTACTGGACCATTCGGACAAGAAGAATTTCGACGACTAGGATTGTTTCCGCATCGAGGAAACGATCATATAGGCACAGATACAGACCAGCGGGATGATGGCGACCGCCTCCGCACCGGAAGCCGCATGACCCGCGGCGACCGTATTCCAGCCTTCCATAAACCAGTCCACCTTGGCGAACTTGAGGATGGCGGAGACAACTCCGATCAGCGCACCGCCGGCGATGAAGCCGCTGGCGATGAGGGTTCCCTTCTCCTGACGGGCCGTATTGACGGCCTTGTCCTTGCTGCGCGTGCTGACATACCAGGAAATGGCACCGCCGAGCAGCAGCGGGAGGTTGAGATCGATCGGGATGAACATGCCCAGGCAGAAAGCGAGGGCCGGGACCTTGAAGACGGTCAGCAGGACGGCGATCACCGCACCGATACCGTACAGCAGCCAGGGAGCGCTTCCGCCATTCATCATCGGCTGGATGACGGCTGCCATCGCATTGGCCTGCGGGGCCACCAGGGCACCTTCGCCCGTAAAGCCGTAGGTCTTGTTGAGAATCAGCATCACGCCGCCCACGGTCGCAGCCGCCACGGCGATGCCGACGAATTTCCAGGTCTCCTGCTTTTTGGGGGTCGTGCCGATCCAGTAGCCGATCTTGAAATCGGTAATCAGGCCGCCGGCGGTACTCAGCGCCGTGCAGACCACGCCGCCGATGACCATCGCCGCCACCATGCCGGCATTGCCCTTGAGGCCGACGGCCACAAGCACGAGGGCCGTGATGATCAGGGTCATGATCGTCATGCCGCTCACCGGGTTGGTACCCACGATGGCGATGGCGTTCGCCGCCACCGTCGTGAAGAGGAAGGAAATGACCGCCACGATCACCAGGCCGATCAGGGCCTGCCAGACCGTGTGGACCACGCCGCCGAAAGCAAAGAAGGCGAACACGGCGAGCAGGGCGATGGCGATGCCCCAGACGACCGTTTTCATCGGCAGGTCTTCCTGGGTACGCTCCGGCTTCACGCCCGTAGCACTGCCCTTGCGGGAGAATTCCCCGACGGCCAGGCCGACCGCGCTCTTGATGACGCCGGCGCTCTTGATGATGCCGATGATGCCGGCCGTAGCAATGCCGCCGATGCCGATATGGCGGGCATATTCCCGGAAAATCTGGTCCGGAGCCATTTCCGAGATGGTCTGGGTGATGCCCGTGCCCATCAGGTCGATGACGCTGCCGCCCCAGATCAGATTCATCAGCGGGATGATCACCAGCCAGACCAGGAACGAACCGCAGCAGATGATGAACGCATACTTGAGGCCGACGATATAGCCCAGGCCCAGCACGGCAGCGCCGGTATTGAGCTTGAGCACGACCTTGGCCTTGTCCGCGACCACCTGTCCCCAGTGCATCACCGTGGTGCTGAGCGTCTCGGCCCAGGCGCCGAAGGTAGCTACGACGAAATCGTACAGACCGCCGATCAGACCGGCTGCCAGCAGGGTGCGGGCGCTCTTGCCACCTCCTTCGCCGCTGACGAGCACCTGCGTGGTGGCCGTCGCCTCCGGGAAAGGATATTTGCCGTGCATCTCCTGCACGAAATATTTACGGAAAGGAATGAGGAACAGGATCCCGAGGAAACCGCCCAGCATCGAGGACAGGAACATCTGCCAGAAATTGACTTCCAGCCCGAGGATATAGATGGCGGGAAGGGTGAAGATGGCACCCGCCACCACCACGCCGGAACAGGCGCCGATGCTCTGGATAATGACATTCTGGCCCAGTCCGCCCTGCTTGCCGAGGGCGCCGGTCAGGCCGACTGCGATGATGGCGATCGGGATGGCGGCCTCGAAGACCTGGCCGACCTTCAGCCCGAGATAGGCTGCGGCGGCAGAGAAAAGGACGGTCATCAACAAGCCGACGGTCACGCTGTAAGGCGTGACTTCAAGCGGCTTCTCATTCGGACTCAACAACGGGCGGTAGCTCTCCCCCGGTTTCAGTTCCCGGTGGGCGTTCTCCGGCAGGCTCAGGTTTTTGTTTTCTTTCATTGCGCTCTTTTTGTTGTGTATAGCGTTCTATATATTTCTGCAGTTTGGCGGCGTCGAGGGCGGTCTGCCTGGCCTCCCGGGCGATACGCTTGGCCTCGCGCCGGGCCTTGCGGGCCTCTTTGCGCGCTTCCTTGCGCGACGCCTTTTCGGCATCGCGGGCATCCAGCTCCGCCCAGCGGGCATCGCGCCGCGCGGTGCGCATCGCGCGTTTGAGTTCCCGATCGGACATCATGGTCGTGTCGGCAGGAGCATCCTGGGGCGCCACGGACAGGGAATCCCGGACGGGGCGGTCCAGGGTGTCGTGGAGGGCGGGAATGCCGAGGGAATCCCGGACAGGACGGTCCAGTGAATCCAGGGCGGCCGGCAGGGGCTGGTCCGGCGGCGTATCGTCCACGGGACCGTCATCGCTCCGTTTCAGGGCCTTCGCCTCGTTGAGCGACTTGTAGACCCCGGCCATATGGCCCGGGAAATACAGCTCCGTCTGGGGGAACTCCGTCCGGGGACGGCTCTCATAAGCCTCCCGTTCGGAATCCTTCACCACCATCGAAGTCACGTCGAATTTGTCTTTCGGCCGGCGCTCGGGCTGCCAGTTGAACCCGCGGATTTTCTGGTCCGCCTGGGGCAGCTGGACGACCGGATAGGCGTCGTTCTTGGGATGGTCGAAATTATAGACGTGCTGCACCTCCCCTTCCTTGAAGGTCGCCATCATCATCGAAGTCTCCACCTTGTTCACCGTGGCGATCTCGTCGTTTTCTTCCAGATAGAACAGGGCATTGACCCCGCCCAGCGCATCGAAACGCTCCAGCTCCGTCGCGTCGTTGAAATAGGCGATGACGTCCGTGCTCTTGATCTGGTCATAGTAGCCGCCCTTTTCCTCGACATGGATGAAGGCATTGGACAAGAGGTTCGCCCGGTCCATCTTGTTGTCCCGGACCAGCACGAACAGACTGTCGGAATTGTACTGACGGTTGCCCTCATTCCACACGATGGGGTCTTTGTAGAGACGGGCGATGGAGTCCAGGTCGGAGTAGCGCAGCGAATCGCAGCGGACCTGCATGTCCTTGCGGAAAATCCGGACGTCTCCGGTGGCCAGCAGGAAACCGATCTTGGAGGTATCCGGCGGCGCGACCGCCAGGCTGTCCGCAGCGGGGACATTCAGGGAATCCGCGGGAGGAGCCGGCGTCTCTTCCGGGACAGGAGGTTCTTCCTGCGGTTCCGGCACATCTCCGACAGGCCGGGAAGCTCCCTGTCCCGGCTCCTGGATGCTCTGCCGGGGATTGTTCCTCCCGGCGGCTCCGCGGCCCCGGGGTCCGGCATTGGGGTCATTCTTCAAGGCTTCGGCCGCCGCGTCGGCGGCCTGCTGGGCCGCACGGCGACGGTATTCCGCCACCGGATCGCCGAGCATTTCTTCAAGACGGCCGGCGGCCGTCTTGACCTCCTCTTCGGAGATATCGCATTTTTTCAGCGTATGATACACGAAACGGGTCGCGCCCAGGTAGGTCGTATCCCGTTGTCCGTCTTCTTTTTCCTCCCACAGGGCGGAGGAGGCCCGGTTCTGCAGGGTCACCCGGGACAGGGAATCCACGTACTCCAGCCGGTCTCCCATCGCCGCCACTTTACGGCTCTGGTCCTGAACCTGGACATTGCCCAGCATCTGTACATCGTTGGGACTCCGGTAGTAGTAGAGACTGTCGCTCCAGGACTCCTGGGTACGCCCCAGACCATGGACATGGTCCCGGAAGAAGAACAGCTCCCGGTTGCGCTCGTACCAGCCGCCTCCCGCGGAAAGCATGTTCTCCTCTTTCCAGAAATCGATATCCGCCAGGAAATCCGCCCGGGCCAGATCGGAATCATATTCCAGGCGGTTCGTCCGGACGAAGACGGAGTCGGTGAACATGTTGACGTTGCCGGTGAAGGTAAAGAAATTGAGGGCGTTGGAATAGGTGCCTTCATCGCTCTCGATGATCTGGCCGTCCTCGCTCATCATCGACGCCCCGCCCAGGAAAACGGCGAGACTGTCCTGCGTATTATAGTCCAGGATCTTGGTCCGCAGGATGTTGTCCTGCTTGTTGCGCAACTGGACGACGGCCCCCCGGAACTGCGCCAGGTTCTCGTCGACCAGATAGTCCAGCTTCTCACTGGTCAGCACGGACTCCCCCTGCATCAGCTGGACATTCCCGAAACAATTGATGATCTTTTCCTCGACATGCCAGAACGCCGTGTCGCAGGAAAGGTAGGTCCCGTTGTGCAGAAACGTGGCTTCGATGGCCTTGCGCGCCATCTTCCCGTCCGTTTCAACCTGCTCGATATAGCGGGCGTTGAGCAAACGTACCAGCGAATCCGTCTGACCGTCCGCCACCTGGGCGGACAGCGGCAGCACGGAAAGCAACAGAACCGCGCAGAGAATCAGTCGTTTCTGATTTTTTTGGACCATCCTGTGCGGGAGAACTCACAATCTTTGTAGAGTGGATCGATGATGATATAGCTGGAGGCGATCTTTTCGTCGAGGAACTTGTCGATCGCCTCGTTTGTCTTGATGTTCTGGACCATGCCCAGCAGTTCGGTATAGTCCGTCTCGAAGGTCGCCGTATGCGCCGGGACGATCTTGTCCAGACGGACGATCTTGTAGACGAGGTTGCCGTCGCGGCCTTCGTTGTCCAGCGAGGCGATCGGCTCGGAGATCTGTCCGACCTCCAGCCCCTGGATGGCGGCATAGTCCTGCGGCTTCAGCTGGTCGATTTCGAAATAGGCGGAACCGGTGTTGGGGTCGGCCATCTGGCCGCCGTTGGTCCGCGTAGCCGGGTCTTCGGAATAAAAGCGGGCCGCCAGTTCAAAGGTAATCGTACTGTCCTGGATGGCCGTGCGCAGGCTGTCCAGACGCTTGAACGCCTTGTCCTGGTCCTCCTGCGTGTAACTGGGCTTGATCAGGATGTGGCGGGCATTGAACATGTCTCCCTTTTTCTCCAGCACTTCGATGATGTGGAAGCCGTCCGGGGTCTCCACGATCTGGGAGATGGTGCCGGGTTTGAGCGACATCGCGGCATCGGAGAAAGCAGGCCAGAAGATGGATTTGGAGGCCATGCCGAGTTCGCCGCCCTTGCGGGCGCTGCCCGGATCTTCGGAATACAGGCGCGCCAGCGTGGCGAAACGTTCCCCGTTGATGATGCGCTCCCGGATCGACAGGAGCCGTTCCTTGACGGCGATGGCCGCCGCCTCGCGGTCCGGATAGACGCAGATCTGGCTCATCTGGTATTTGATCGGGACGACCGGCAGCGAACTGACGTCCGCCGTATCGAGATACTGCTTGACGTCGTGGGGCGTCAGGGGCGGGATGTTCTTGGCGATCTCCTGCTGCTCCTGCTGGACCAGCGTCTGCTCTTCGATCTGGCTGCGCCATTCCTGACGGAGTTTATAGAGCGGCTTGTTGCCGAAATATTGGCTGAGATTGTCTTCGCCTCCCACCATGGTGAGCGTCTGGGCGGAATACTGGTCCAGCTGCGCGATCACCTGGTCCTGGTTGACCACCAGGGAGTCCACACGGGCCTGCGCCAGGAAAAGCTTGGACTGCATCATCCCCTCGAGGATCTGGCACCGCTCGGAGGCCATGCCCTGGGCACGCATCGACTGTACCTGCGCTTCCACATCCGAGATGGAGATCATCTCGTTGCCCACGATGGCCACGGTCTTGTCCACGATACCATGATACTTCTGAGCCGACGCGACCGTACCCAGGCACACCAGGGCAACGGCCGCCGCTGTTTTCAACAGATTATTCATTCTGATAGATTACAAAATTCTTTTTCTCGAGCGCATTATCCAGCAAGTCCCGTTCCAAACTGTTCATCAGTTCGTGTTTTCTGGCGCTCATCAGGATATCCCGGATCCGCTCCGAACAATAGTCCAAAGGGGCCGTACCCGTCCGCTGGAAATCGCAGACATGGGCCACCATCAGGTCGGACCGGTCCTCCGGTTCATAGCGGATCTCGTCTCCCTTCATGTTCCTCAGCATCTCCACATAGTCCAGGCCGAAGGATTTGGCCAGCTCGCCGGCATCCATCCAGGTATCCGAACTGTCGAAATAGCGGAGCGCCGTGGACTTGGCCAGGGTGTCCGCCCGCTGCACGTCGTCATATTCATCCGAACTCATCATCTTGAGGATGGCGTCCTTGTTGGGCGAATCCTTCATCACGTCCACGAAGCGTACCTTGAGCACCGGACGCTTCAGGGCGAAATCCTCCTCGTGCGCCTGGTAGTACTCCCGGATCTGCTCATCCGTGATCAGGGTGTCCAGACGGTCGTTGATGTAGCGCTGTTCGTAGCGGTACTTCAGCAGGGAACGGCGGAAATCCTCCAGTTCTTTGCTGACGTCCAGCTCTTCCTTGGAGAGCTCTGCTTCCGCCACCTCCAGATACAGCAGGTCCATCGCCCAGGAGTTGATATACTGCTCCGCCAGCCGGGTACTGTCCTCGGACGGGATCATGTTGGGGACGAAGCTCTCCAGTTCGGACCTGTAGAGCTTGTGGTCCCCGACCTTCGCCACCACCTGATCGTCATGCACGAGCGACGAAATCGCGTTGCAGGAGCAAAGCAGGGCAGGCAGCAGCAGGGATAGGATGATTCTACGCATAATCGACAAAGATAAAGAATTTTGCGGACAATCCTCAATTCTCCGCGGCGATGGCGCCGAGGATCTCCTCGAGGATGGGGCTGACGACATAGGAAGAAGCCGTGCAGTTGTTGAGCATCAGGGAGAAGGTAATGGCCCGGGAGGCGTCACCGTCCGCCGGGAAGATATATCCGCTGTAGCAACGCACCCCGTTCATCGATCCGCTCTTCATATGGATGCGGTCCTTGAACTCCTGCGGCGCGTCACGGAAGCTGTATTCCAGCGTCCCCTCTTTGCCCGGTACGGGCAGGGAGGCCAGATAGGCATCCCAGACCGGGAGGGTGGTCATTTTCCGGAGGAAACGGACGAAGAACGCCGGTGCGACATAGTTCTTGCGCGAAAGGCCGCTGCCGTCGAACTGCTGGCAGGTATTGTCCGTACGCAGCCCCATGGCGTGCAGGACCGTCTCCGCTACATCCTGACATTCTTCGTGGTCCGTCGGCCGGCCCGCCTGCTTGGCGAGCATCCGCAGCAGGGTCTCCGCAAAGAAATTGTTGCTCTGGCAGTTGGTCTCGGTCACGATCTCGGAAAGCGGAGCCGACCAGGTGCTGCCCAGCACGGAAAGGCTGTCGACGACGGGCGCACGGCCGCGCACATCCTCAAAATGCAGGTCGGTCCGGACCTCGCCGCTGCGGTTGACGTCACCGAAGCCTTCCTTCACGACGATACCGTGCGCCTGCAGGAAGGTGTGGAAGTACGAAGCGCAGGTGTAGGCGCCGAAAGCGTTGTGGCACTCGAGGGTGTAACCCCGGCGGTCGATCGGGAACGAACCGGCCACCTGGCCGAAGGGTCCGAAAACCGTACTGACGTAATACAGGGTATTGGCGGTACGGGCTTTCCCGGTGACGGCATGGACGGCATACTTCATCCAGGGCGTGTCCGGATAGCGCGGGCTTACGTTGGGCGCCGCGCCGACGGACGAAGCGGGCGAGATATAGAACAGCTGGGCGTTCTCGAAGAAATTGAGACCGAGCGGTCCGGCGCCGTAGTTGGCGCCGAGGTCGTCCAGGGTCCAGCCGAGATTCTGCGAAGTGGCCTCCGAGAAAAAGCGGGGATCGCCGATCACGCGGCCTTCGATACACGTGATGCCGGCATCCCGGAGCATCTTCATCCAGGCGGCAAAGGTATCATTGACCGGTGTCGCGCAGTCGGCGCGGGACCCGGTCGTCGGGTCACCGCCCCCAAGGATATACAGATCGCCTTTCAGTTTACCGTCCACGATGCTGCCTGAATAGGCCAGCCGGGTCTCGAAACGGAACTCCGGTCCCAGCTTGTGGAGCGCCATCCCCGTCGTCAGGAGTTTGACATTGGACGCGGGGACCAGTTTGATGTCCGGACGGACGGAAACGAGGGTATCGCCATCAGCGCCGACGGCCAGCACGCCGACAAGGGCGGAGCGCAGCGGCTCCCGGGCGCAGATCGCATCGATGGCCCGCTGGGCTTCGGTCCGGGGAATACCAGCAGTCGCGCTCCAGGCAATAAGCAGAAGCGCGACTGTTATCAGGGAGATTCGTTTTCTCATTTGACCGCTTCCTTGACAGCGGCGCTGAGCTTTTCGTAGAGTCCGTCCGTTTTGGTAAGGACTTCCTTGCGGAGATCGTTGTAATAGGCTTTCTTGGATCCCTCGACCTTGGCGTTCACCTTGTCGCGCAGTTCGTTGTAGAGGTCGATGGCCTCTTCCATCAGTTCGCTGATGCTGCCGTCAGTGACCTTGGGATTGACACATGCGACCACGGAGCAATCCTCCACGAACGCACTCAACACATACTCGATGTCCTTTTTGATACTTCTTAAAGAATGATAACCACTCATATTCTTCAAATTTAAATCATTCAACTTTTTACTCTGCAAATATAGTGGTTTTCACAAGATTGACAAAATTATAGCGCAAGGAGACGCAGGGGGACGATTCTGCGTGTTTTAACATTTAATTCACTGAAAACAAGTTGATTGCATCCCGTTCAACGGCAAAATCCGGAAAAGAATCTGCATACCATGAAGTCCGGAATCTTCAACAGCAACCCTTTTATTGACAGTCTTGTCAAAATGGCAGCGCCGGGCAGACAAACCCCGTTTTGCTTTCCGGGGTAACAATACATTCTTTCTGAAGTGTGTTTTACAAGAGAACTCCGGGACAGAAGCCGCATATGATTTGCTGATAGGCCCGATATGATTGGAACGGCATTACTCCTGTTGTTGCTCTGGCTGGCTTACCTGACCGGGAAACCCGCCGTACGCCCCCTGCTGACGGAAAAGGACCGCAGGGAATTGGACGCGGCGGCCCCGGCCGGAAAGGGCGGCAATTCGGTCGAGACCTTCACGGAGTACGGTCCGATGACCGAGGCGCTGATCTGTGACCTGCAGCAGGCGCAGGACCATATACATTTCCAGTTCTTTAAATTTGAAGAAGGGGCGTCCGGACGGCGGATTGCATCCATCCTCGGGAGCAAGGCGGCACAGGGTGTCGAAGTCCGGGTTTTGTATGACCACTTCGGCAATCTGGGCCGGAAGGCGTTCTACAAGGAGATGGAACGCGCCGGCGTGCAGATCCGCCCTTTCGGGATCATCCGGCCGCCCCTGCTCAAAAAGCGCGATAATTATCGCAATCACCGCAAGGTCGTCGTCATCGACGGCCGCGTCGGATATATGGGCGGGATGAATATCGCGGACCGCTATGGGGAAGGACTCTCCTGGGGGAACTGGCGGGATACCCATCTGCGGATTGCCGGGCCGGCCGCAGCGCAGTTACAATCATCTTTCTTGTCCGACTGGTGCTACGCCACCGGCGAGATGCCGGCGCTGGATTCTTTATTTCCGAAGATTGAAGAGACCGGGACGGTTCCTCTCCGTATCCTGACATCCGGCCCGCTCGGACCGGGACCGGTCATCGAAGAAGCTTTCTGCAAGATGCTTGACGACAGCAGAAGGTATGTATTCCTGGAGTCTCCCTATCTGATTCCGACCCGTCCGGTCCGGGATGCGCTCTGCCGTGCGGCAGGCCGCGGCGTAGACGTCCGGATCATTGTCCCCTATCGGGGCGACCGGGGTGTCCTGACCCCCCTGGCTACCCGCGGCAACGTACAGTCCCTGCTGGAAGCCGGTGTCAAGGTGGCCTTTTACCGGAAAGGGTATATGCACGCAAAGATACTGGTCTCCGATAACCGTGCGTGTACGGTGGGATCGACGAACATCGACCCCAGAAGTTTCAGGCTGGATCTGGAAATCAATGCTTTCACACAGGATCCGGGCTATTCGCAAAGCATGAAGGAAATCTTTCTGAAGGACGAACGGGACTCCGTCTATCTGGACCTGGAAGCCTGGAAGCGGCGCGGCATCTTCGAAAAAGCGGGAGAGATCATAGCAAAACTCACTTCAAGCCAGTTATAGCAACATGGAAACAAAACAAGCACAACGGATCCAAACCTCCATCCTGAATGGCGTCGAGAAAAAAGTTCTCGTCTCACTTGCCGGCAGACAACCCCGCTGGATGACTTCGGATATTCTGACGGGAATCGGTTTTCTCGGCGCCGTGCTGATCGCAGCCGGATACATTCTCTCGAAGCAGGATATCAACTGGCTATGGCTGAGTTCATTCGGGTTGATCGTCAATTGGTACGGCGATTCTCTGGACGGCACGCTGGCGCGCGTACGCAACTGCCAGCGCCCGCTGTACGGCTATTATGTAGACCACACGGTGGATTGCATCAACGAAGGGATGATGTTCATCGGCGCGGGTTTGTCCGGACTTGTCCGGTTGGACCTGACGCTGATTGCATACATTCTTTATCTGTTCATGACCATCAACGTAAGCATCAACGCCCATCTGAAAGGGGAATTCAAACTGACCTACGCCAAACTGGGACCGACAGAATTCCGGCTGCTGATGATTCTGGCCAACACCCTGCTCATCGTATTCCCGGCCATCCGCGCCGTCTCCGTACCCGTGACGCTCGCCGGAACGACGGTCTGCCTGAGTGCCCTGGATTTGCTGGCGCTGGTCATTATCGCCGCTCTGGCGGTCATTTATCTGACGACCATCCTCTCCGATGCCCGGCACTACGCCGCCATCGACCCGCCGAAAGACGGGAAATAGCGTCCGCCTCCCGGCTAATAATACCAAGGCCTGGCGGCTACGCTCCGGATGCCGGAACCGGGCTCGTCCACATGGCCGAGCACGCGCCGGACGGCCAGGGGTTCCCGGTCATAGAAATCCTCTCCGTCCGGGGTCAGCGAACTGATGCGGATCTGCTGGGAGGAATGGATGATCTTCTTGTCCCCATAGTACATCGCCACGTGTGCCACCACCATCCGCCGGCCCGGGCCCGCGGGCGTACCATAGAAGAGCAGGTCCCCGGGCAGCATTTTGTCAAAATCATAGGGGACCTCTTCTCCGGTGTAGATCTGCTCCCGGGCGTTGCGGGGCAGCACGATTCCGCACTGGCGGTAAACGAACTGCGTGAACCCGCTGCAGTCGAAATGCTTGACGCTCGCCCCGCCCCACATATACGGGGTGCCGAGGAATCTCTCCGCCGTCTCGATCAACGCTTCCCGCGTGGCACGGCGGCTGCGGATCCACTCGTCGAAATCCGTCACGTCATACGACCGCGCCCAGCAGGCCTGCCCGGAAGGCAGGAACACCTGCACCCATCCGCGGCGGCGGTCGGTGCCCTTGCGGACCAGGTCGCCGAGCGTGAAATCGCACACGCGTTTCGCCGTCAGGGACGGCTCGGTGAAAAGATGCGTATACTCTACGGAGCAGATGTATTTCGGCGCCGCGATCCAGGCCTCCTTGCCGGCCTCGTCCATGAGCGCAAGATTGTAGCGGGTGGTCCAGACATTCCGGTAGTCCGGGGCGTCCACCTCCCGCCAATAGCGCTCGGCACCGTGGATACGCAGCACCGTACCCATCAGGCACTGGGTCTCGTTGCCGGACTCATAGTCCGGTTTGAGGCGCAGGAAACTGGAGGAGACATTGACCACGGCCCATTCCGGCTCATCGGGGACCTGTGCGGAGGCCACCCCGGCGGAGAGCAGCAGGGCTGCCAGCAGGAAATACCTTTTCTTCATCTTCAAGCGGATTTGTCTCCACAAATATAAGCAATCATCTGTTTTCCGCAGCGTCCAGCCGGACCCGGTGGAGCATCACGCAGTTGTTGGAGGCTGCGTTGTAGCGGTAGCCGGGCGTACCGGAATTGTAGATCCGGAAAGCGGCGCCGCCGAAGCCGTTGCGGCCGAGCGCACCGGACGGGTCCGTCCAGCGAAGGTCCAGCTGTGCCGGCAAGTCTTCGTACACCTGCAGCGGCGTCCGTTCCGAAGCCGTTCCGGCCGTCAGATGCAGGGTATTCCCCTCCACGGAGACGGTCATCGTGCTCTGCGGCATGAAGGTGGCGGCCAGCACGCCGCCGGTGAGGGCCGTTTTCTCATTTCCCGCGAAGCGGTAGAGGGTCCACTGCGTGCCGTTGGTGGTGGCGGGCACCCGCTCGACGCGCACGCCATAGCCGCTGCGGGTGGCGGGATCGTATTTGACCAGCACGTCCAGGTAGCATCCGCTGCCGCCGAAGCCCTGCCCCTCGACCTTGCTGGAGGAATAATCCACCGTGAAGGACATATCGCCATAGACGCCTTCCTGCGCGAAAACGAGCAGCGGCGGCTCCGGCTGGCGCATATTGTTGCACAGGCCCCAGCGACCGTCGGAGCCGTTGGAACCCACGCCCCAGAGCCAGGGGTCGGGCGTACCGGTCTCGTTGTCATAGAACCAGCGGCCGACGGTCGCCGAACGCGGCTCCGTCGCAATATAGACATTCTTGAAATCGGTCTCCAGCGCCGTTCCGTCGATGTCTTCCGCCCGGACGGCGCGTTTGCTGTACACCGTGACGGACGCAGGGGCGTAAGCGCTGAAAGCGTATTTCGGCGTGATCACGGCACGCAGCCAGCAGCCGACATCATATTTGGTCAGGGTCAGGCTCTTGAACGGGTCGTCCACAAAGAGTCCCTCGTCGTCGTTGCGCGTCGTACCGATATGGACGCCGTCCGTGCGGCCGGGACCGGCCTCGCGGTACCATTCGATCCGGGAGACGTCCCGGAAAGCCGGCTTGTCCAGCCGGTAGGACAGTTGCGCACAGCCGCCGGCGATCGTGACCGCCGGAGCGCGGAGCTTCGGTGCCGCCACGGGCACAGGACGGATGCGGAGCGTCACCCCGGCACGCACGCCGTTGGGCAGCACGCCCTCGACCAGGGTCTCCACGATGCTGCCGCTCCGGTTGGGACGGGCGTGCAGGGTCAGCGTACCGGCAGCCGGATCGGAAGTCCCTTCCAGCAGGGCGGTGTCGTACTCCCAGCGGATTTCCCGAAGGTCCACGGAAGAGACCGGGACCGGCGCGGCGCTCAGTTCGACCGTATTGGTCCCGTCGCTCGCGGCGGAATCAAGCACCTTGCCCGTATAACCCACCAGGAAGCGGTACGGGAGGTTGGCGTACGGGGCCCATTCCGCGCGGTACTGGCCTTTCGGGTCCCAGCCGTCGTCGCCCTTGAGAAGATTATAGACATTGTATTCGTCCCCCACCTTGAAGGCCTTGAGCGCTTCCCCGCCGTAGTCCACGGAGAGCTGCGGGGCCGCCTCGCTGATCACGAGCGGACGCCGGCCGGGGCCGATGGTATTGCCGTGGACGGCATAGCGTGCATCCTCGCGGACGTGGTTCTCCCACTCCACCGCGGCGATGCGGCCGAGGAACTGGCAGTCGATGACGGCATAGATGGCCGACGCCTGCGCACCGTTGCCGGGGGCGGCGTTCTTGGCCATGGAAAGGACGGTCTGGGTCATCTGCGGCATACCGACCAGCCGGCAGCCCAGCAGGGCGTTGATGCCGCCCGCCGCGGCGCCGCTCCAGGTCGGGTGGTTGCCGAAATGATGGAAGGTACAGTTCTCATAGACGTTGACTCCGCCTCCGAAGATGGAGTCGTCGGTGCACTGGAAGAAGCAGTCCTTGAAATAGGCCCGGCGCGGAGAGAACCCCGCCATCATATTGAGGTAGCCCACGAAGCGGACGTTCCGGAACTCCATCCGGTCGATGCCGCGCGAGGCTCCGGTGAGCACCTCGGCGTGGTTCTTGGAATCGATGCGCTTGGAGATGTTCTGCGAAGGATCGGGCAGATAGACCAGGTCTTCCTGCGCATAGTTCGCGATGGTGATGTTTTCGGCGCGGAAACCGGTGGAGACGGCGAGGGTGTACCAGCTGCCGCCGGCCCCCAGGCCTTTCGCACCACCCTCTCCCCGGTTGCCGGCGATACGCACGTCGTCGGGATCCCCGGACAGGCCGATGAAGGAGATGTTGTCTCCCAGGACCGTCAGTCCCACGTTGGGCGGGGCGATGACGAAGCCGCTGTCGTCAAAGGGAAAACCCTGCCGGTACGTCTCGTCCGTCCAGTACACACCGGGCGCAATGTAGACGGTCGTGCCGGCGGGCAGGGTCAGCGTGCGCCGGTCGGCGGACAGTTCGCCCAGGGTCTGGAGCGTAGCGGCGACGTAGGGGCTCTGCAGCTCCTCAGGGGTGGCATAGGCATTGAGCAGGAGATGGGTCTCGTCCAGCTTGAGCTGGCTGTAGTCCTGGGCCGGGCAAGTCGCGGACAGCAACAGGCCACCCAGTACGGACAAAAGGAAAAATCGGGTATTCACTGGATTTCGGTCAATGGTTAGTGACCGAAAGATAGGGATTGTTTCTTGCTTTTGCAAGAAGATGAAAAATCCTTAACTTTGCTCCGTTATGAAGAAAATCACCCTTTGCCTCCTGTCGCTGCTGGCCTTCCTGTCCGCCAGCGCACAGACCCCTTTCGCAAAATATATCGACCGGGCCGGCGACGCCCCCTTCATCGTCATCGACAAGCAGGGCTTCACGCTCACGCTCGTGGACGCACAGGGACAGGCCATCAGACAATACGGCATCTCCTGCGCCATCAACTACGGTCCCAAGAAAGTCCGCGGCGACCACAAGACGCCGGAAGGGACTTTCAAGATCAACCAGCTCCTCAACGCCAAAGGGCTCTCCCACGACTTCAAGGACGGCAAAGGTCCTGTCAAGGATGCCTATGGGCCGTGGTTCCTGCGTCTTGACGTACCGGGATTCTGGGACATCGGCATCCACGGCACCCCCTTCCCCGAGAGCATCGGGACCCGCGCCACCGAAGGATGCATCCGCCTGCGCAACGAAGACATCCTGGATCTCAAACAACGCGTGAAAGTCGGCACGCCGGTCATCATCCTGCCGGATCCCGTCTAAACCGGAAGTTCCGCCTCGGGAAAACCCGGGGCTTTTTTTCTCATTAACATTTTCCGGTCTTCCGCGTCTTTTAGGTGTTATGAAAAGAAAAAGCCTCTTACTCCTGCTTCTTGCACTGCTGCCGCTGGCAGCCTCTGCCGGGAACTCCGGCTCCCGGACCGTCCCCAAGACACAGATCAATGCCATGATCTCCGAATTCCGCCGTTATGACGGCGTCGAGACCGTCCGGCTCGGCCGGCTCGGAACGGCAGCCGTCAAGGGTGTCCTGCGCATGGCCGCCCAGAATGAGCCCGACGCCCGTGAAGCGCTGGCCCTGACGCGCGGCGTCAAGCATCTGGCCGTGCTGGAATACGATGACTGCCGGCCCGAAGTGCGCGAACGCATCACCCGGCGGCTCTCCGAGGCCCTGGACGGCAGCGAACTGCTGATGGAAGCCCGGGACGGTTCCTCCTCCATGCGGATGTTCGGCATCGTGGACGAGCAGACCGGCGAAGTCCGGGACTTCGTGCTCCATGCCCCGCAGGACTGCGCCCTGATCTGCATTTTCGGGTCCATCCCCATGGACACCGTGGGCAAACTCCTGTCCGATGACTAGCGAACGCTTCCAGCAGGAATACCTCTCCCTCGCCGACTCGCTGTGGCAGGTGGCCTGGTACATCCTGGAGGACACCGCCGAAGCGGAAGATGCCGTACAGGAACTGTACCTGCGGCTCTGGCGCGGCAGGGAAGCCCTGGAGGGCATCCGGAATCCCAAGGGCTACGCCGTCCGGGTGCTCCGGAACCTCTGCCTCGACCGCATCCGGCAGCGCCGGAAAACAGCCCCGGCCGAAGAAGCGCCCGAACCGGCCCTGAACGGCCGGCAGGACGAGCAAATGGACGAAAAAAAGCGGCTCGCCGCCGTGCTCGCCGCCATCAAATCCCTGCCGGAACGGCAGCGTGAAGTACTCACCCTCCGGACCCTGGACGGGCTCTCTTACGGGCAGATCGCCAGCCGGACCGGGATCAATTACCTCACCCTGCGCGTCCTGCTCTCGCAGGCACGCAAGAAACTCAAAATGATGACACGATGAAGACCCTCGAAGAAATCGAACAACTCTCCCTGGAAGAACTGGAGCAGAAAGCCGCCGAAACGGCTCCCGCCGCGCCGGAAGGCCTGCAGAAGCGCCTCCGCACAGCCCTGGCCGCCGACAGCGCCTGCCAGGAAGCCGAAAGCGGCAGAAGCGGCTCCGCCCGCTGGCTTCCCTATGCGTCCCTGGCCGCCGTGGCCGCGGCCGCAGCCGTTCTTCTGGCGCTCCCGCAGCGCGGCCCCCGCGACACCTTCGATGACCCGTACCTGGCTTATGCCGAGGTCGAGAAGGCCTTCCGGACCATTTCCGACAAGATGTCGGACGGCGTCGACCTCGCCCGCGAGGCCGGTCAGGCCGCCGAGATCCCCCAAAACGTCCTTAACAAGATCCAATCCAAATGAAACGCATAACCCTGTTCCTGGCAGCACTGCTGCTCCTCTGCCTGTCCGCCAACGCCCAGGACGGCAAATCCATCTATCAGAAGTATTCCGACGCGGACGATGTTTCCGCCGTCTATATCTCCCCCGCCATGTTCCGGCTGATCGGCCGGCTTCCCGACCTCGATGCCGGTGACGAAAAACTCAACCTGACCCCGGTCATCCGCGCCCTGTCCGGCATGTATATCATCAACAGCAGCAACAAGTCCATCAACGGCCAGCTCCGCTCCGAAGCCGAGCAGTTCATCAACGCCGGCAAATACGAACTCCTGATGGAGGCCAAGGACCACGGCGAGACCGTCCGGATGTATACGGTCGGCTCCGAACAGCTGGTCAAAGGTTTCGTGATGCTCGCCGCCGAAGCGGACGAGGTGACTTTCATCTGCCTGGACGGCCAGATGCCCCGGGACGAATTCGAGGGGCTGATGGCAAAGCAGATGGCAGAATAGTGTTAAAGAAATAAGAAATAGTACAAGTTTTCTTGAAGATTATTCGGTATCTTTATGGCAGTCAAACCAGATTCCGATTAATATGAGAAAATTACTTTTCGGCTCCCTGGTCGCCCTGGTTCTCGTCGGGGCGGCCATTGCTTGTAACCAGCTCTCCGGGGCACTCGAACGTCCCGAGGGTCCCTGCGACATCTATGAACGGGGCGGCGCCCCCTGTGTGGCGGCCCACAGTACGACCCGGGCCCTGTACGCCTCCTATGACGGCCCCCTCTACCAGGTGATGCGCCAGTCTGACGGCAAGACCCTCGACATCGGCGTCGTCAAGGCCACGGCCAACGATCCGGGCGGCTATGCGGATGCCGCGGCCCAGGATGCGTTCTGCAAGGACACGTACTGCTGGGTCACGGTGCTGTATGACCAGTCCGGCAAGGGCAACCACCTGTACCAGGCCCCGCGCGGCGGCTTCAGCGGCCCTGCGATGGGCGGATACAACAACGTCCCCCTGGCCGACTGGGCACCGGTGAACCTCATGGGCCACAAAGTCTATGGCCTGTTCATCGCCCCGGGCATGGGCCTGCGGCTCAACGATCCGGTCGGCACGGCCGTGGACGACCAGGCCGAAGGCCAGTACTGGGTCATCAGCGGCCAGCACTACAATGACGGCTGCTGCTTCGACTACGGCAACGCGGAGACGGACAGCCGGGACGACGGAGACGGCACCATGGAGACCACCTACTTCGGCAACAGCCGGGGCTGGTACTACGGCGAGGGCGACGGTCCCTGGCTGATGACCGACCAGGAAAACAACCTCGTGGGCTGCGTCAACCCCGACCCCAACGACAAATACTGCCGCGGGCTCGAAAGCATCTCCTGGCGTTTCGTCACGGCGACGGCCGACGGCGAACCGCACCACTGGCGCTCGATGGGCGGCAACGCCCAGGAGGGCGAGCTGAAAATCTACTATGACGGCGGGCGCATCCAGAACGACCGCAGCAGCTACGACCCGATGCGCAAGCAGGGCGCCATCCTGCTCGGCAACGGCGGCGACAACAGCAACGGCTCCGCCGGCACCTTCTACGAGGCGGCGATGACGGCCGCCGGGACCTTCCCGACCGAAGCCGTCAACCAGGAGATCCAGGCCAATGTCGTGGCGGCCCGTTACCGCGTGGCCACGGTCGAAGTCTTCCCGTCCCTGAAAGACAACCGCCCGTCCAACGTCCAGACCTTCACCCCGGGCGGCACCGCCAAGACCGTGGTGCGTTTCGTCAACAACACCGACGAGCCCATCGAGGGCCTGACCCTTGCCCTGGAAACCCCGCGAGGCTGGAAAGCCAGCGCGGAAAACGGCAGGCAGGTACGTGTTCCCTATGCGGTCGCTCCCGGACAGACGGTCGTCGCCGAATTTGACGTCACTGCCGGCCAGGCCGCCTTCAACGGCGACCTCGTGGGCATCGCAGCCTGGAAGGGCTCCACGGATTCCTTCCGCGAGAGCGGCCGGCTCAAGGTGCGCTGTACCGAAGCCGTCAAGATCAACGAGTTCAGCATCACCGACGGGTTCATCGAGCTCTACAATGCTTCTGACAAGGCCGTCGACCTGTCCGGCTGGACCGTCCGCCACCATGCGGCCAACATTCCGTATTTCTCCGACATCCAGATTCCGTCCGGCACCTCGCTTGCCGCGAAATCCTGGTACCTGCTCGGCATGGCCGGCTCCGGTCTCGCCGTAGATGCAGCCCGGGGAGACGCCACCATCTACGTCCGCAGCGTCGAAGGCATCAAGCCCGGCGACGAGATCCTGATCGGCGGCGAGAAGCACAGCGTCAAGGCCGTGCACGCACCGGAGGCTCCCGCTGCACCGCTCGGACGCGGTCAGATTGCCGCCGGCATGCCGACGACGGTCTGGCAGCCGCTCCCGGGCGGCCACGGTATCGAGATCCCGGTCGGCTCAACCAACATCCCCGTCACTTCGGTCGCCCACTTCCAGGTCGGACAGAAGATGGCCATCGGCTACGGTACCGACCGTCCCGCCGTATCCAACTCGACCGAGAAATATGAAGTCGTGACCGTCACGGCTGTCGGCAAAGCCGGCACGCAGGGTTTCCTGTCGATGGATGCCAAGCCCGGTGACACCAACATCAAGGTCTCCTCGGTGGAGAACATCTCCGTCGGCGACAAGATCCGCCTTGACATCGCCAGCGAGGGCCACGGCATCGAGACCGTGACCGTGACGAAAGTCGGTACCGCCTCCGAGCGCAACACCTTCGCCGGTCCGCTCAAACCGGGTGAGGACCCGGGTACCGGTCTGGATATCGCCGAACCGCTCAAGTTCGCCCACGCCTCCAACATGCCTTACAGCGTGAACGGAACGGGCATCAGTTTCGAGCCCGCAACGAAATATGCCCATTACAGCAACGAACCGGTGCTGGCGCTCTGCTTCTCAATCGAGCTTGACAGTCCGCTCACCGCAGCCCATCCGATCAACGAAGCGGTCATTGCCGGCACCGCCGGCTACCGGGGAGAGATCCCGGCTGACCTGACCTTCGGCGGCCCCGCCCTCTCCGAGGCCGGCGGCAACA
>JAILAO010000066.1 GCA_024681565.1 Bacteroidales bacterium | reverse complement strand
GACCACGACGCTAAGAAAGTGTCCGCCATCTGGCGGACACTTTCGCGTCGTGGCCCCTTGGGTCCTTGATGAACGAGGGGGCGTTCCCCCTCGAGCACCCCTGCGTCGCTACGCTTCGGGGAGGTGGTTAGCCGTCCTTTTGTGGTCCCAGAGGCCTGCGGCCTCTTTTATTCGTTGGGGGAGGAATCCCCCAAACCTCCTCGGTCGGCAAAGCCTCCGAATCACGGGCGGACACTTTCGCGTCGTGGCCCCTTGGGTCCTTGATGAACGAGGGGGCGTTCCCCCTCGAGCACCCCTGCGTCGCTACGCTTCGGGGAGGTGGCATTTCCCCGTTTTCTCCTTATATTTGTACTGATATGAGAAAGATTTTCCTTACCCTGCTGGTTCTTGCGAACCTGCCGCTGCTGCTTCATGCCAACGGCGACGCCGTGATTTCTTATTCCGCGAGTATCCGCTCCTGCAACCCCGTGCTGCTCAAGGTCTCGGACATCATTCTCTGGAACGGTTACCACAAGTCCGCCTCCCTGTGGAGCGCCAACAGCCGCATCGAGCGCCTCCGCCTGGAGGTGACCCGCGCCGACGGCTACAAGGATGAGCCGTTGGAGATTGATTTCACGGGCGGGATCCGGGGAATGGCGGAGACGGTACCGGCCGGCAGGACAAAGTCTCCGAGGATGCCGATAAGGTTGCCGCTGTCCGTCCTGGAAGTCGTGCCCGGCACGAAATACAAGGACCTCTGCCTGTCCGGGCTTTCCGTGCTCGACGGATTTGTCATCCTGGATCAATAGATGCGATGAGAAAGCTCAGGTTCTTATTTCTTTCAATCGTTGTACTGAATGCTTTCAGTACGGCAAATCTTTTAGCCCAGGAGCATTTTGATTTAGAGAAACGGGGCGGATACCTTTATTTCACGGCCGGGATTACCACGATCTGTCAATCGGGGTGACGGACCGGATGCAGTATCTCGGACAATTGGGATTTCTCGGTGTCCCATTCTTCGAGACAGCGGTTATGTTTGATTTCGACAACGGCGTTATGGTCATGGAGTGATCCCGGCGGCAATTTGCGGAGTCAATGAAAAAAGGAGGCGCTTCACCATGAAGCGCCTCCTTTTATCGTATTCCGGTCTCAGTCCGGAATTTCCTTTCAGGCGAGTCTGTTACCAGCCCGGGTTCTGTACATACAGGCCCGGAACGCTGAGCATTTCAGACTCGGGGATCGGGCAGAGGTACTTGCCGTCGACAATGCTGACGGTGGATACCGTGGAAGTGTAACCCGGATTGGAGGAATTGATGTAACGGTTCAGCATATTGACCGTCTTTTCCTTCCATTCGCCGTAGCGGATTTCGTCGAACCAGCGGACGCCTTCTCCGAAGAACTCGAGTTTGCGCTCCATCTTCACATATTCAAGGGCCTCCGCAGCCGTGCAGCTGGTCGGGCGGGCGGCGACGCCGGCTCTTGTGCGGATCTGGTTGACAATCGCCATAGCCCCGGCGACATCGCTGTCTTCCGCAAGGAGTTCAGCATACAGGAGCATCATATCTTCCGTACGGATGATCGGGAAGTTCATCGGCCAGCCGCTGGCGAGGGTCAGGTCGTCGAAGGCGACACCGACGGACTCACGCTTGGCAGCGTAGGGGACCCACTTGGTGTTGAGCGAACGCTCATACGCGGTGATCTTGTCTCCGTTGTCGAGGGTGAACTCGGTCTCGCGGTTCGGATAACCTTTGTATGAGCCGACAGGATCCATCGTGTCAAGGATGCAGAAGGCGCCGCGCTCGTCGCCGGTCACCTGGTATTCGTAGCGGAGTGTAGCCTCCACGAAGCCCGTGTACATGGCGTTGCCGTTGTAGCGGCTGTTGGTCACCTGCGTAGGGAGATAATCAACGGTGAGCGCTTCGGCACAGGTCACGAACGCCAGCCCCGTCGGAGTTGCGTTGGTATGCTGGATGCTGAAGATGAAGTACTTGTTCTGGGTAGCCCGGTCGGTGGTGAACATCTTCTTCCACTCGGTGGCGTCCGGAGCATAGTATCCGTTGGCGGTGGCGTAGTCGATGACCGTCTTGAGCATGCTCTTGGCTTCGCTCTTGACGTTGGTGTCCTTGTAGGGCCAGCCGTAGAGGGTCATATAGACACGCGCCAGCATGGCCTGGGCGGCAAGTTTGTCGGCCCGGTATTCACTGGTGGCGCTGCCGCCGCTGTTGGAGAGCATCGCCTTCTGATAAGGGAGCAGGCTGATGGCCTCCTTGAGGTCGGGAATGACCGTGTTGTTGAGAACGTCCTGACCGCTGGTCTGTTTGATTTCCTTGGCCTCGGATGCGCTGAGCACATGGTCGATGACGGGGATGTTGCCGAACACGCGGACCAGTTCGAAGTGGGCGTAGGCTCTCAGGAAGAGGAGCTCTCCGCGGAACTGATTCTTGACGGTCTCATTGGTAAACTCCACGTTCTCCATGTTTGCAAGCACGTTGTTGGCATTATAGATAACGCTGTACCAGCCGGCCCAGACATTCTTGAGCTGTCCCTGGGACTCGTTGAAACGGTAGTGGCCGATTTCCGTGGCCTCACGGGTGGCGTTCGGGGCGGGATCGGCAAAGATGTTGTCGGAACGGGTCTCGGAGAGATAGGAATATTCATCCGTCTCGATACCCGCAACCTTGGCATAGGCTCCGCGGATACCCTCTTCAATATGTGAAGGTGTAGAGAAATATCCTTCGCTGGAGAGTGATCCTACAGGAGGAATGACGAGTTTGTCATTACAGGAAACGCAGAGAAGAGCAAGTCCGGCAACGAATGCGGTATATTTGAAAATAGATTTCATGGCTTTTCTCATTTTAGAAGTTAACATTGATACCGGCGGTGAAGGTGCGGGCTGCCGGGAAGGCACCGAAGTCGAAGCCCGGGAAGTTGCTGCCCTGGGTGGTCGCCTCAGGCGTGTAGCCGCGGTAGTAGCTGGTGAGGAGCAGGACGTTCTCTACGGAGAGATAGACCCTGGCGGAAGAGATGAACTTCTTGAACGGGATGGAATACCCGAGGGTGATGTTCTTGATGCGGAAGTAGTCGGAAGACTCGACGAAGCGGGACTCGCCCTCCGGCTTGACTTTACTGAAGACGGAAGGCTCGGTGCCTGCGCCGGGTTCATCCTCGCTCCACCAGCAGTCACGCCAGTGGCCCAGGACGTTCCAGTTGCCGTTGCCGGCACGGTCGATGGCACGGCCGACAGCACCGAAGATCTGTCCACCGGTCTGTGCGGTGAAGAGGATGGAAGCGTCGAAGTTCTTCCAGCGGAAGGTGTTGGTCATACCGTAGGTGAAGTCAGGGGTCGGCTTGCCGAGATACTGACGGTCATCGTTGGTGATATTGCCGTCACCGGTGATATCTTCATGTTTGAGGTCGCCCGGCTTGATGGGCGTGCCGTTGAATTTCGGGGTGTTGCCGGTCTCCGCGATATAGGCGTCGATCTCGGCCTGGTTCATCCAGACGCCGAGGGTCTTGAAACCGTAGAAATAGTACATCGGCATGCCTACTTCCAGACGGTTGGCCGCACCGTTGTTGGTCCGGAGGACCGGGGTGTTCTCGGCGCCGAGCTGGAGAACCTCGTTGTGGTTGTAGGAAACGTTGAAGGACGTGCTCCAGCTGAAGTTGGAGTTCTGGATGTTGTGCGTATTCAACTCCAATTCGATACCGCGGTTGAGGATACTGCCGAGGTTCTGGGTCACGTTGGACGTACCGAAGACAGAAGGAACGGGGACGCTGTAGAGCAGTCCGTCGGTAAGTTTGTTGTACCAGTCGATGGAGACCTGGATCCGGTTGTTCAGGAAAGCCAGGTCGGCAGCGATGTCCACGGACTTGGTGTGCTCCCAGCCGAGGTCCTGGTTGCCGAAGGAACCGGCGTAGTAAGCGATACCGTCGTTGTAGGTGCTGGAGGACAGGGTCGAATAGGCGGCGGATTCGCCGATACCGTAGTTACCGGTTTCACCGTAGCTCGCGCGGAATTTAAAGGTATCCCACCAATCGAGGCTGGAGTTCTTGAAGAACGGCTCGTTGGAAATCACCCAACCCGCGGAAGCGGACGGGAACCAGCCCCACTTGCTGTTGGCGCCGAAGCGGGAATAACCGTCCCGACGGATGGAAGCGGTGAGCAGGTAGCGGGAGTCATAATTGTACTGGGCACGTGCAAAGGCAGAGTAGAGCCGGGTCGGCGTTCTCTGGCTGTAGGAGGATCCCTTGACAGTCGGAGTGGTCGTGGTGCTGTTGCCGCTGAAGGTACCGGTAATGGTGTCGTTGGCGAGCTGGTTGAAGCTCTGGCTGGTGCTCCACCCGAGATTTGAATACTCAGAGGAGGCACCGACCATCAGGTCGATCGTGTGCTTGTTGAAAGACTTGTTGTAGTTGGCGACGATCTGGAGCAGCGTGCTGAGCGACCAGGAGGTCGAGTGAGAGGCTGTTGCACGGGTGCCTTCGGCATTGGTGAGCCATCTGCCCCTGGTCAGCAGGTCATTCGAGTACTGGTTGGTGTCGTTGCTTGTGTAGTTGGCGGAAGCCGTGCCGGTGATGGACAGGTCCTTGATGGGCGTCAGGCGGATAAAGGTCGTCCCCTGCAGGCGGATACCGCGCTGCGTTGCGGCATTGTCGATGTAGTACTGCTTGTAGAGCGTATTCGATCCGCCCCAGTCATATTGCAGGTACGGATAGTAGTTCGTCTGGACGCCGGCATCCGCTTCTGCGAGCGGAGTCATGTTCAGGACGTTCGTACCGATCTTGTCCTTTCCGTTTTCGGAACCGGCACCCCGGTGGATGATGAAAGAAGGGGCGAGATTGAGTCCGACGGCGACCCAGTCATTCAGCTTGCTCTCGACATTCATACGGGCGCTGATGCGCTTGTAGTCAATTCTGGAACCAAGACCTTCCTGGTCCATATAGCCCAGGGAGAACATGTAGTTGGTCCTGTCGTTGGCCCCGGAAACACTGATATTGTAGTTCTGGGTGCCGGCGGGGGAATACACATAGTCCTGCCAGTCGATCAGGGCAATTTCGCCCGTGCCTTTCACGTAATTGTGGGCAGCCTGGGTCTCGGCGCTGAGGTACTGCAGCCAGCGGTCGTCGAAGCGGTAGGAGAAATTGCTGGAAGGTACGCCGTTGGCCTCACGCTGTGCGTTGCTGTCGGAGGCAAGTCCGCCGTAGTCGCGGATATACGCCTCGTCGATGTACTTGAGGCGGAACTCCATGAATTCGACGGATTTCAGGAGGTCCATCTTGCGCTCCAGCGTGGCGAGACCATAGGATGCGTTGAAACTGACCCTGGGGGCGCCCTTCTGGCCGGTCTTCGTGGTGACGAGGATGACACCGTTGGAACCACGGGAACCATAGATAGCGGCGGAAGCGGCGTCCTTGAGGACTTCGATGCTCGCGATATCGTTGGGGTTCACACCCTGCAGCGTGCTGTTCGGCACACCGTCAATGATGTAAAGCGGGTCGCTGCCAGCACTGAGGGAGGCAGCACCACGGACGCGGATCTGCGGGTCGGCGCCCGGCTCGTTGTTGGTGTTCTGCACCGTCACACCGGCGAGCTGGCCCTGCAGGGCCTGCTCGGCACGGGCCATCGGACGGTCCGCGATCGCGGAGTCGTCCATCTTGGCGACGGCTGAGGTCAGGTCGGAGCGTTTCACGGAACCGTAACCGATGACGACGGTCTCCTCGAGCATCTCGGCATCCTCTTCGAGGACGATGCTCATATTGGCAGCGGCGACCACATTTTTGGTCACGTAGCCGATGCAGGAAACCTCAAGGGTCGTTCCGGGAGCGACATTGAGCTGGAAGTTACCGTCGATGTCGGTGGTGACGCCGGTGGTGGTGCCGGGCACCATCACGGCCGCGCCGATGACGGGAACGCCATTCGTGTCGATGACTTTACCCGCAGCGGTCTGGGCATAGGCCGATACGCCGCTGAGGATCAAAGCCGCGCATGCCACTAACGCCAAGAGCGCTTTGTGGCTGACAGAGATAATAGCTTTCATCTGGCTTTTGGATTTTTGTTAAACTATAGGTTATAAAATATGTGTTGTCGGTTTCTGTCGAACTATTATATAATAATTGCGTCCTCAAAGATACCTTTTCGGACTATCATCCAGCATCTGTATTTCGGTCAAAGACGGTAGACGAAACGGTCAAGGCATGAAAGCCGTGCAATAATTGATGCCTTTTGGGGTACAATGAGCCTTGTTTTGAACATATACGGGCACTGATGCCGGGCGAGGATCGGAGTTGGAATATCGTAAAACATTCTTTAACTTCGGATTCGGAAAACGTTTCATCGCAGATCATCCATGACTAAAAAAGGAACCTTGCTGTTGCTTGCCGGCATCCTCGCCGGTGCCGTGTGCGGCATTGTCTTCGGTCCGGCGGCATCGGTCGTCAGGCCGCTCGGCGACCTGTTCCTGAACATCATCTTCGTGATGGTGGTCCCGATGGTCTTTTTCAGCATCTCTTCCTCCATCTGCAACATGTACAGGAGCCGCATGGTCGGCCGTGTCCTGGGGTGGTCCGTAGCAGTCTTTCTCGGGATGACGCTCGTGGCGGGGGTTGTCAGCTATATCTTCTGCTCGGTCTGGAACCCGCTCGGCTCGTTCTCCCCGGATGTCCCCGGGGCCTCCCGTGCTGCGGAACCGGCCGGCATTCCGGTCGGACAGACCCTTGTGAATATGTTTACGGTGGATGATTTCCCGAAGCTCTTCAGCAAATCGGCGCTGCTCCCGTTGATCGTGTTCTCCTTCCTTTTCGGTCTGGGGACCGCCCTGGCGGGAGAAAGGGGGAAGCCGGTGGCCGCGTTCCTGGAATCCGGTACGGCGGTGGTCATGAAAATGATGGAGGTCGTCATGCTTGCCGCCCCGCTGTGCCTGGGCTGCTATTTTGCGGACACCATCGGCAACCTGGGCGGCCGTATCCTCGGGGGCTACCTGCGCTCGCTGCTCATCTACCTGGCCGCGGCGGCCGTGGTCTTCTTCCTGGCCAATTCCCTGTATGTTTTCCTGTCCGGCGGGGCCGGCGGCCTGAAACGCTATTGGAAACAGCTGGTGAGGCCTTCGCTGACGGCGATCGGCACCTGTTCGAGCGCCGCCTGTATCCCGGTCAACATCGAGGCTGCCGGAGAGATGGGCGTGGATGGGAAGATCGCGGAGACGGTGATCCCCCTCGGTACCAACCTGCATAAGGACGGTTCCGTTATCGGTGCCGTGATCAAGGTCATGTTTGCCGTCTCGTTCTTCGGGCTGGAGGGCTACGGCCTCCTGGCCGTAGTCGGGATCGCCATTCTCGAAAGTATCGTGCTGGGCGCGATCCCGATCGGCGGCATGACCGGAGAGATCCTGATCTGCACGGTCCTGGGTGTCGATCCGGGCTTCGCCGCCACGCTGCTCGTAATCGGTACGGTCATCGATATCCCGGCAACCCTGCTCAACTCCACCGGCAACCTGGCGGCGGCCTTTGTGACAGACCGGATCTGCCGAAATAACGACAACTTAAATAAAATGGAAACATGAAAACCAAAACCATCCTGACCACCCTGGCCTTGCTCGCACTGATGTCCTGCGGCCAGAACCAACCGGCCGAGAATCCGACCGGTCCCCGGGAGATCGACCCGGCTGAAATCAAAGAGAATCCCATCGCGCTTTTCAACGACCATTGGGCGCTGGTCACGGTGGGTGTCCCGGACGATCTGAATACGATGACCATTTCCTGGGGTTCTCTCGGAGAACTCTGGAACAAACCGGTCGTGACGGTCTATGTGTCCAGCAGCCGCCATACCCATGCATTCATGGAGAAAAACGACCATTTCACGCTGTCCTTCTTCCCGCCGGAGCAGCGGGAGGCCCTCCAGTATCTCGGCACCCATTCCGGCCGTGACGGAGACAAGATCCAGGAGTCCGGCCTGACGCTGGAGTTCCTCGAGAGCGGGCTGCCCACTTTCAAGGAGGCCGATATGGTCATCGAAGCGCGCAAACTCTACGGGGCTCCTTTTGACCGGGAGGCCCTGGCGGAAGAAGCCGCGGCGTTCTATGCCCCCGGGCAAATGGGCATCCAGACCGTCTATATCGGAGAAATCGAACATGTCTGGGTCCGGGACCGGACCGGTGAATAAAACACGTCAGCCATGATACGCAAATCAACCCTTATCGTTTGTCTGTGCCTGTCGCTTGCGGCCGTTCCCGCCGCCGCGCAGCACCGTCTTTTCGTCGCCGGGGATTCCACCGCGCAGACCTATGATCCGGAGAACACCATCATGCACGGTTGGGCGCAGGATCTCCAGCCGCTTTTCAACGCGGACAGCCTGGTGGTCGAGAACCATGCCATCGGCGGCCGGAGCACCGGCACTTTCATCGCGGAAGAGCGTTGGCAGAAAATCGTCGATGCCCTGCAGCCGGGGGACTGGGTGGCCATCCAGTTCGGCCACAACGACACTTCCCCGAACCGCCAGCGCTATGTGGCGCCGGAGCAGTATAAAGCCAATCTGGAGCGGATGTGCCGTGAGGCCCGCGAGAAAGGGGCCCACCCGATGATCCTGACTTCCATCGTGATGAGTACCTGGTTCGACGGACGCCTGGAGGACCGCCGCAACCATTTCCAGGAATACATCCAGCTGGCGCGGGACGCCGCGAAGGAAATGGACGTCCCCTTGATCGACATGAACGTGCTGACCAGCGCGCTGGTGCTGTATCTGGGCGACGAGGCCTCGGCGGAGCTTTACTTCCATGTCAAGGCCGGCGACCATCCGAAGATTACGGCGGACAAAAACGACGACACCCACCTCCGTGAGGCAGGTGCCGTGGCGTATGCGAAGCTGTTTGCCGGGGAGATCGCCCGCCAGCGGATCCCGCTGGCCGCCTGGCTGAAATAATCCCCGTCAGCGGTATTCCTCGTATTCGGGCATCGCGAGCTGGAGGAGGAACTCCTTGAGTTTCTGCTCATCGCGCGGACAGATCATCAAGACATCCTCGGTGTCGATGACGATATAGTCTTCGAGACCGCGGATGGCGAGGAGTTTGTCGTTGCGGGTGGAATAGACGATGTTGTCCGTGCAGTCCCGGAGAAGCCCCCGGTTGGTGTGGTTGAGGGCGTTGCCCCGGTCGTCATGGACGGCGAGGTACTCGTAGAGGGAGTCCCAGTTGCCGATGTCCGCCCAGCGGAAAGAAGCAGGGTAGACCCAGGCGTTGTCGGTCTTTTCCATCACGGCGTAGTCGATGGAGATGCGGGGCATGTCCGTGTAGATGCGTTCCAGGAAATCTTTTTCGTTTTCCGTGCCGAGCATGTCCTGCCAGCCCTCCCAGAGGCGGGCGATTTCCGGAGCGTGGTGCTCCAGTTCCCGGCGGATGACATCGGCCCGCCAGACGAAGATGCCGGAGTTCCAGAGGAACTCGTGGGTCTCTATGAACACGCGGGCCAGGTCCTCGTCCGGTTTTTCTGTAAAGGTCTTGATCTTGACCGGCCGCCCGTCTTCGTAGCGTGCCATCATCTGGATGTAGCCGAAGTTGGGGTCGGGCCGGGTCGGGATGACGCCGAGGGTGATGAGCACGTCGGCGCCGGCGGCATAGGCGAGCGCGTCCTGGAGCGTCCTGTTGAAGGCGTCGTGGTGTGCGATCGCGTGGTCGGAGGGCGTCACGATGGTGATGGCGTCCGGATCCCGCTTGAGGATGGAATAGGTGGCGTATGCGATGCAGGGAGCCGTATTGCGGTTGTAGGGTTCAAGCAGCAGATTCTCTTCGCTCAGTTCCGGGAGTTGCGTCCGGACCAGGTCGCTGTAACGCTCCAGGCTGACGACGATGATGTTTTCTTCGGGGATGACCGCCTTCATGCGGTCGAAGGTGCGCCGCAGGAACGAGCGGCCCTGGATGCTGAAGTCCAGGAACTGCTTGGGCTGGCTGGCCCGGCTGATGGGCCAGAACCGGGAGCCGATCCCGCCGGCCAGGATGATACAATAGTAGTGGCTATTAAGCATATAGTGGTATGAATGCGTTGGGATAGTATTCAACTTCAAAGTCTGCGCCAGAGCCGTAGAAAACGACGGACATCACGTCGAAAAGTATCTCCAGGTCAGCGGGCAGGTCTTTTCTCCCGTCCGAATGCAGGAAGGCCTGTGCGGCAGCGACCATCCGGCGCTGCTTGTCGCGGCCGACATTGCGCTGGGGTTCTGCCATCAGGGGAGCCGTGCGGCTCTTGACTTCGACGACGTGGAGCTCGTTGCCGAGCAGGGTGATGATGTCCAGTTCCAGATGTCCTCCCCGCCAGTTGCGGGCCAGGATCCTGTGGCCGAGACGCGCCAGATACAAACTGGCTTCTTCTTCGCCTTTGCGGCCTACTGTTGCTTTGTCTGTTTTCATAGTTTTACAATGGTTACGCCGGTGCCGCCGTTGCGGATATCCTCGTCCGAGATGGTCAGCCCGGGGACGGTCCGGAGGTATTTCTGGATTTCTTCGCGCAGGACGCCGGTGCCCTTGCCGTGTATGATGCGGACGGTGCCGATGTTGAGCATGATGGCGTCATCGATGTAGCGGGTGACGATGTCGAGCGCATCGGAGAGGCGCTCGCCGCGGATGTCCAGCTCGGGGGAGAACGCCAGCTTGCGCTCGGTGATGGCGCTGTCCACCTTCTGCTGTACGGGGGCGAACGTCTTGCGCGCCGCTTCGCGGAATTCGTTGGAGGAGATCCGTTCGACGCGGTCCGGATCCATCGTGCTGGTGATGTTGCCGATGATGACGGTCACGGACTTGCTGCTGATCTTGGAGACTTCGCCCACCATGCCGTTCTCTTTGATGCGGACCTTTTCCCCGACCTTCAGCGGTTCGGTCCGGGTCTGCTCCGGAGCGGCTTTTTCCTCTTTCTTCTTGCGTTTCTTCAGCTGGGTGAGCTTGCGGTCGATGTATTCGTCGCGGGTCTTTTTCTCTTTGGTCTTGCGTTGTTCCAGCGCTCCCAGGAAACCCTGGAGCTCCTGCCGGGCGGCTTTGGTCTGCTCTTTCCCGGCCTGGGCCTCTTTGATGTCGCGGATGGTTTTCTCCACCTGCTTTCCGGCTCCCTTGACGATCCGCTCGGCCTCTTTGCGGGCTTCGTCGAGGATGGACTTTTTCTGTTGCTGGATGTCCTCCAGCTCGCGCTGATAGCGCTCCGTCAGTCCTTCGAGGGTCTTGTCGGTATGCTTGATCTTCTGGAGCCGCTCGTCGAGGGCACGCCGGTTGCGGGCGATTTTGCGGAGGTTCCGTTCGATGCCCACGAACTCTTCCCCGGCCCGGGTCTCGGCGTCCTTGACGATGCTCTCGGGGAGGCGCATCTTGCGCGCCAGTTCGAAAGCGAAGGAGTTGCCGGGCACGCCGATCTCCAGCTGGAACATCGGTGCGATCCGGGAGGAGTCGTAGAGCATGGCGCCGTTGATGACATGCGTGTCCGCCCCGGAGGCGTAGAGCTTGAGGTTGGTGTAGTGCGTGGTGATCACGCCATAGACACCCCGGCGGTCGATTTCGGCGAGGATTGCCTCTGCGATGGCGCCGCCGGCGGCCGGTTCGGTGCCGGCGCCGAATTCGTCGATGAGCACGAGCGTCTTGTCGTCCGCGTCCGTGAGCAGGTCGCGCATGTCCGCGAGGAAGGAACTGTAGGTGCTCAGGTCGTCTTCGAGGTTCTGGTCGTCGCCGATGCTGACGGCGATGCGCTCGAAGACCGGGAGTTCGGAGCTCTCCGAGGTGGGGATGAGCATCCCCCATTGGAACATGTATTGGAGCAGGCCGACGGTCTTGAGGCAAACCGACTTGCCGCCGGCGTTGGGGCCGGAGATGACCAGGATGCGTTTCTGCGGGGTCAGGGTGACCGTCAGCGGGACTATATTCTTATTTTCGCGCGCGAGCGCCTTTTCCAGGAGCGGGTGGCGGGCCTTGCGCAGCGACAGGCTGCCGTCCGTCGAGATCACCGGCATCCCGGCGACCAGGTCGAGTGCGGTCTGCGCCTTCGCCATCAGGAAATCCACCTCGCCGACGAAAGCGGCTCCGGCAAGCAGGTCGGGCAGGTAGGGACGGAGGAAATCCGTGAATTCGAGCAGGATCCTGCGGATCTCACGGACCTCTTCGAAACGGAGTTCGCTGATGTCGTTCTCGAGCTCGATGATCTCGGCGGGCTCGACGAAGGCGGTCTTGCCCGAAGCGGAGACGTCATAGACGAAGCCCTGCATCTTGCGTTTGGCCGAAGTGCCGACGGGAATGAGGTATTTGCCGTCGCGGATGGTTACGTCCGCGTCGGCTTCCACCAGGCCGTCCTCCTGTGCCTTGCGCAGGATCGCGCCGGCCCGTTTGGAGATGGCGGCCTCCTTGGCCTGCAGGTCGCGCCGGATCTCGAAGAGCCGGTCGGACGCGGAGCTCTTGATGTCGCCGTATTTGTCGAGGATGCTTTCGATGCGCCGCTGGATCTCCGGGAATGAGCGGATGGGCTTGGAGAGTTTCTCCAGTTGCGGGTAGATGCCGCTCTTGATGCTGCCGAAGAAGTGCAGGATGCGGCGGAGGGTGTCCGTGACGGTCTTGAGCTTGCCCAAGGACAGGACGTCGATGCTCGACCCTTCGCGCTCGAGCGCGGACAGGAAGGGGATCGCGTCGATGTAGCCCGTGGTGGGGAAATACTCCTCGAACATCAGGATCAGTCGCATCTCGTCCGTCAGGGTCAGACGCTGGCGGATGATGGACGCGTCGGTGGAAAAGCGCTCTTCCGCCACCCGTCCGGCGGCGTAATCCGTCATACAGCGGTCCGCGATGCTTTTGCGGACCTTGTCGAATCCCAGTTTGCTCTCCAGTCGTGCGTCTGTCATTCCGTCGTTTCTCCCAGCAGCAGGTTCAGGGTGTTGATGGTATCGACCGGGGAGATCTGTCCGCCCCGGACAAAAGAAATCCCGCCGGTCTCTTCGCTGACCACGATCACGTCGGCGTCACACTGTTCGGAGATGCCGATGGCCGCCTTGTGGCGCATGCCGTAGCGGGCGGGCAGGTCGGCGCGTTCCGTGATGGGCAGGGTGCAGCGTGCGGCGATGATGCGGTTGCCTCCGATGACCATGGCTCCGTCGTGGAGCGGGGAATTCTTGAAAAAGATGTTCATGATGAGCCGCCGGCCGATCTCGGCATCGACGGTGTCCCCGGTGGCGATGATGTCTTCCAGGGAGTTCTTGTGCTGGATCAGGATCAGTGCGCCCGTCTTCTGGGCGGACATCTCCCGGCAGGCTTCCGTGATCTCCTGGAGGGCGCGCGTGTCCACGCGGCGCGTCTGCAGGCCCGGGAAGAGCTTCTGCAGGAAGCTGCGCTGCTCCAGGGTGGTCCCCGCCTTGCGGCCGAGCGTGCCCAGGAAACGCCGGACTTCCGGCTGGAAAATCACGACGAGCGCGACGGCACCCATATCGATCAAGGTGCCCAGCAGGGAGGAGATCATCTTCATCCCGACGGCTTCCGCAATCACGCGGACCAGTACGACGAGGATGATGGCGATGAAGATGTTGATGGCGGTCGAGCCGCGGATCCACCTGAATACCAGGAAAATGAGGGCGGCGACCATCAGGATGTCCAGGATGTCGATCCAGGAAAAATGCAGAAACTCCAACATCTTCGTCAGCTTTACAAATACAAAGATAGATGAAAATCTTGGAAATCAAGTGTTTGTAAATTGAGAAAATAGTTGTATATTTGCAGCCCGCAAAAATGCGCGGAAACTTATAAAGTGTTTATAAACAATTAATTAACAAACCAATGCCTGGATTAATTGGAAAGAAAATCGGAATGACTTCCGTTTTCGGTGCCGACGGTAAAAACATACCGTGCACCGTTATCGAGGCTGGTCCGTGCGTCGTTACGCAGCTGCGTACAGTTGAGAAAGATGGTTATGCCGCTGTACAGCTTGCCTATGACGAAACTACCGAAAAGCACACCAGCGCGCCTCTTCAGGGGCATTTCAAAAAGGCAGGAACCACTCCCAAGCGCAAGTT
>JAILAO010000023.1 GCA_024681565.1 Bacteroidales bacterium | reverse complement strand
CCCGGGTGCTCCCGATGGCGGCCCCAAGCCTTCATCGGGAGCAGCTACCACCCCCTCAGGCCATTCTCCGGCACCCCCCTGCTCCTGCCGAAACAAGAAAAGAATCCTTGTCTTCTGGCCCCTGTGTTTTTTCGAAGGAATTTACCATCTTTGAAGAGATAAAACTATGAACTATGAAACTTGAAGAACTGGGCATTGGCCTGCCCTTCGTCAAAGGCCAGAATCTGCCTGTCAGCAATTGCTGGCATTTCTCCACGGACGGCAAGTTTGCCGAAGTACTATTCCGGGACCGGGACGATTTCATTGACGGGATGAACCGGATCTATCTCATTGCGGGGAGACTCGACATCATCATCCTGGCTTTCTGCCTGATGGACAACCACGTTCATTTTATCCTGTACGGTCCCCTGACAGAATGCCAGCGCTTTATGCAGGAGTTCGTCCGACAGACATCCTCCTCGATCCGGAGACGGTATGGACGCGCCAGGGAACTGCGCCTCCTGCCGGTTCATTATCAAACCATCAGCGATGATCTTTATTTGAAGAACGCGATCTGCTATGTGATCAAGAATCCAACAGCGGCAGGACTCCCCTATATGCCCTACGACTATCCCTGGTCCAGCGGAGCCCTGTATTTCCGGCAGGCACAGCCGATCCAGGAGGGCATCATCAAGATCGGGGATCTCTCAGACCGGGCGCGTTTCCGGCTTTTCCACACCAAAAAGAAACTTCCGGATACTCTGCGGATTAAAGGGAGACTCATCCTCCCGGAGAATTATGTGGCCGTCAGGGAGGTGGAGCAGGTTTTCCGTTCGTACCGCAGTTTCAGTTTCTTCATGGGGACCTCCCGGGAAGACACCGTTGAATCCCGTGGCGGGGTGATCTCCCATCTGACCTTGCCGGATGCCGAGCTGCGCCAGCATCGGGCCGAACGCTCCCGCGAGATGTTTGGCTGCGAGTCGACCCGGATGCTGAGCACCACGCAGCGCCTGAAGCTGGCCCGGGCCTTGTTGCATCAGTTCAATTGTTCTCCCAAACAAGTAGCACGTCTCGTCGGTCTGCGCTGGGACCAGGTCTCCGGTCTGTTGTAAAACGGCAGGGCTGGGATCCTGGCTCTGGCCTGTCGCAAAACGGCAGGAGCAGAGACCCTGGCTCTGGCCTGTCGCAAAACGGCAGGAGCAGAGGCCCTGGCCCTGGGGACGTGTGAGCCTCCCTGGTGCTCCCGATGGCGGCCCCAAACCTTCACCGGGAGCAGCTACCACCCCCACAGACCATTCTCCGGCACCCCCCTGCTCCTGCCGAAATAAGAAAAGAATCCTTGTCTTCTAGCCCGGGCCTTGTTGTTGCGTCAAAATTGTTCCCGCGAACAAACAGCACGTCTCGTCGGTCTGCGCTGGAACCAGGTCTCCGGCCTGTTGCAAAACGGCAGGGCTGGGATCCTGGCTCTGGCTTGTTGTAAAACGACAGGAGCAGGGACCCTGGCTCTGGCCTGTTGTAAAACGGTAGGAGCAGAGGCCCTGGCTCTGGCCTGTCGCAAAACGGCAGGAGCAGGGGCCCTGGCTCTGGGGACGTGTGAGCCACCCGGGTGCTCCCGATGGCGGCCCCAAGCCTTCATCGGGAGCAGCTACCACCCCCTCAGGCCATTCTCCGGCACCCCCCTGCTCCTGCCGTTTTGCGAAAAGCCGCAACCAGCCGAGACGGAGCAACAACCGGGACTGCAACAAACAGCCAGGGGCGGACAACAGGCCGCAACAGCCATGACGGGGCGATCACCAGGGGCAGCCGCCGGCCGGAAAAGGGAAAAACTGCCGGCACGGGAAGCGCCGGGCAAAGCGCAGGCTCGCGACGTATCGGCCGAAAAGGGCAAAGGCAGCCACTGGTTAGCGACGTGCCAGCAAAAAGCGCCGGGCAAACTACAGGCAAGCGTCATGCTGGCAAAAAGGCAGGGCAAAGCAGGGGGTGCGGCACCCGGGCCGGGAGATGATGCGGGGAGCGGTGATTCAGTGTTGATGATGTCGGGAGAATTGTATATATTTGCGTAATGCGTAAGTTTGGGACATGGTTGATGAAGGGGCTGCTCCGGCTGCTCGGGCTGTTGCCGTTGCGCGTGCACTACGCGCTCGGGCGTTTTGTGGCCTGGCTCGCGGAGGACGTGGTCCACTATCGCCGCGACGTGGTGATGCACAACCTGACCAAATGTTTCCCTGAGAAGAATATCTGGGAGCTCAAACCCATCCGCAAGGCTTTCTACCGGCATTTCGGGGACCTGGTCGCCGAAGCGGTCTGGTTCGGCGGATGCCGCAGCGCGAAACGCTTGCGCCGACAGCGCCTCGTGGAAGTGGAGAACCCGGAGGTGGCCGCCCACCTGTTCGAAGTGGCCCCCAGCATGGTCGTGATGTATTCGCACTGCGGCAACTGGGAACTCTACGGCGGCATCGAGTCTTACAACTACACCGATACCCCGCTCCCCTTCAACGAGCAGAATTTCTGCGTGGTGTACCGCGAGATGTCCAGCAAGATGTGGGACGAGATCCTGCGCGACAACCGTCTCGCCCCGCTCCAGGACCGCAAGCATTTCCCCGGCTATATCGAGAGCCGCGAAATCGTGCGCTACGCCTTCACCCACCGCGACGAGAAAAAGGTATACAACCTCAACACCGACCAGCGTCCCTATTTCACCTCCCCGGCCAACCTGGAGGTGGACTTCATGGGCCAGCGGGTACAGACGATGACCGGCGGCGCGGCGCTCGCCCGCAAGTTCGGGATGTCGGTGGCATACCTGACGATGCGGCCGGACCGCCGGGGGCACTACCTGATGCGCTACGTCCCCATCTGCGAGGATGCCTCCAAGATGGAACTGCAAGAGATTATGCAACAATACTATAAGCTGTTGGAAAAGGACATCCGGGAGCAGCCCGAGAACTACCTCTGGACCCACCAGCGATTTGCAAAGATCTAACACTAAACATTTTACGATATGACCATCAAAGACCTTCAACCAGCAGTTGTCTGGAACAATTTCTACGGACTTACCCGTTGCCCGCGTCCGTCCAAGCACGAGGAGATCGTGCGCAAGCACCTGCTCGACTGGGCCAGGGAGCACAAAGTCGAGGCTTTCGCCGACGAGACCGGAAACGTCATCATGCGCGTTCCCGCCACGCCGGGCTATGAGAACCGCAAGGGCGTGATCCTCCAGGGCCACATGGACATGGTCCCGCAGAAGACCGCGGAGACCGTGCATGATTTCCTCAAGGACCCCATCGAAACCGTCGTGGACGGCGAATGGGTCAAGGCCAAGGGCACCACGCTCGGTGCCGACAACGGCATGGGTGTCGCCCTCGCCATGGCCGTGGCGGAGGACAAGAGCGTCAAGCACGGCCCCATCGAGGTGCTCGTCACCTACGATGAGGAGACCGGCATGACCGGCGCCGATGCCCTCAAGACGGGCATCCTGCACGGGGACATCCTCCTCAAAACCGACTCCGAGGACGAGAAGGAACTCTGCATCGGCTGCGCAGGCGGTCTGGACGCCATCGCGGACTTCAAGTACAAGAGCCTCCCGATGCCGGCCGGCTATGTGGCCTTCAAGATCGACATCAAGGGCCTGTCCGGCGGTCACTCCGGCATGGACATCTCCCTCTATCGCGCCAACGCCAACAAGGTGATGGTCCGCGCCCTCATCCCGCTGCTCGAGAAATACGGGGCCAAGGTCGCCGGCTTCACCGGCGGCAGCCTGCGCAACGCCATCCCGTTCGAGGCAGAAGCCGTCTTCGCCGTGCCCAAGGGCCAGGAAGTCAAGGCCGTGCGCTACGCCAACGAGATCTTCAAGGTGGCGAAAGAGCGCTACCGCGAGAGCGATCCGGGCATGCAGGTGAGCATCGACCGGGTCCGCAAGCCCGCCCGCTACATCGAGGACAAGGTCATCCTGAATGCCTGCAAGGCCATCGCCGTCTGCCCGTCCAACGTGATCCGCATGAGCCAGACGATGCAGGGCCTGACCGAGACTTCCATCAACCTCGCCGTCGTACGCTGCGAGCGCGGTCACATCAAGGTCGCTTCCCTGCTGCGCAGCGCCCTCAACACCTCCAAGAACGATCTTGCCCTCCGCGTGCGCTACATCTTCGAGTTCGCCGGCGCCAAGATCAAGTTCTTCGGCGGCTACCCGGGCTGGACGCCGAAACCGGACACGCCGATCAACAAGCTCATCAACGACCTGCACGTCAAGATGTACGGTGATCCGATGAACGTCCTCGCGACCCACGGCGGACTGGAATGCGCCCTGCTCGGCGCCAAGTATCCCAACTGGGAGATGGTGTCCATCGGACCCACCATCCTGTATCCGCACTCCCCGGATGAACGCTGCCACATCCCGTCCGTCCAGCGGACCTGGGACCTGCTGAAGGCCATCCTGGAGAACATCCCCGAGAAATAGCATTTGCCCCGCCTCTATATCATATCAGGCTGCAACGGATCCGGCAAGACCACGGCATCATATACCCTCTTGCCGGATTTGTTGAATTGCAGGCAGTTCGTGAACTCCGACGAGTTCGCGAAGAGCCTCTCGCCTTTCGACCCGGGGGCCGCCTCCATCACCGCCAGCCGCTACATGGTCGTCAAGATCAATTATCTGCTGGAACGGCGGGAGGATTTCGGCATCGAGACGACCCTGGCCACGCGTTCGCTGCTGCGTATCGTGCAGGAGGCGCAGGCCATCGGCTACGAGGTCACGGTGCTGTACTTCTGGCTGAATTCGCCCGAACTGGCCATCCAGCGGGTGCATGAGCGGGTGGCGGCCGGCGGGCACAACATCCCGGACCAGGTGATCCGGCGACGCTATGTGATGGGGCTGCAGTATTTCTTCGATTCCTATGTGCCGGTCATCGACAAATGGATCCTGGCGGACAATTCCAAGTCGCCGTTCACAGTCGTGGCGGAAGGGTCGAAGGATATGTTGTATATCAAAGACAACGAGAAATATAGTTTGATCTGGAGCATTGCACATTCCGATGAATAATTGTGAGCGTTTCGGCGTGTCCGAGGAGCAATTGCGCGCGCTGGTGGCCGAGGGGCTGAAAGCGGGCGGAGACTGGTGTGACCTGTATTTCGAGGACACGGCCTACCGCAGCCTGCTGCTGCGGGACGGCGAGGTCGGGTCCGGGGGCTATCATGTGGATTTCGGCTGCGGGATCCGGGTGCTGAAGGGCGAGAAGACGGGGTACGCCTATGCGGAGACGACCGATTTCGCTTCGCTCAGATCCGCCGCCCGCGCCGCCGGGAGCATCGCTGCTGCCGCCTCCCCGCACGGCGGACAGCCGTCCGGCCGGAGCCGCGGCACCGCGATAAAGAGCGATGCCGCAGGGGTAGATTTCTATCCGGAACTCCGGTCCTGGGAGCAGGCGGAGACGGCCGGATTCGTCGCGTTCCTGCAGCGCATCGACGCGGGGATCCGCGCCCGCGACAGCCGCGTGCTCAAGGTCATCGCAACGCTTTCCTACTCGGTCAGCAACGTGATGATGTACAATTCGCTCGGCGAGTTGACTTCCGACCACCGCCCGCTGGGCAGCCTGTCGGTGCAGGTCATCTTCCGCCAGGGCGACCGGACCGAGAACAACAGCGTGTCGCGCAGTCTGCGGATGGGCGCGGAGATGATTTCCGACGAGGTCCTCGAGGACCTTGTGAGCCGCGCCGTGGAGGGGATGGACGCCCGTTTCGAGGCGAAACGCCCCAAGGGCGGCCAGATGAGCGTCGTGATGGGCGCCGGGGCCTCCGGCATCCTGCTGCACGAGGCGATGGGGCATGCCTTCGAGGCGGATTTCAACCGCAAGGGGCAGTCCGTTTTCTGCGAAAAGATGGGCCGGCGCATCTGCCGTCCGGGGATCAACATCCTCGACGACGGGACGCTGCCCGCCAGCCGGGGCGCCTGCAACGTCGATGACGAGGGCGTGCCGGGACAGAAGACCTATATGGTGACGGACGGTATCCTGACCTCCTACCTGCACGACCGGATCAGCGCCGCCTACTACGGCGTCGCCCCGACGGGCAACGGGCGGCGGGAGTCGTTCCGCTACAATCCGATCCCGCGCATGCGGGCGACCTATATGGAAAGCGGCCCGGACGGAACGAAGGAAGACCTGATCGCGTCCGTCCGCAAGGGCATCTATGTGGACCAGTTCGCCAACGGGCAGGTCAAGATCGGCGAGGGGGATTTCACCTTCTTCGTCAAGAGCGGTTTCCTGATCGAGGACGGCCGCCTCACGATGCCGGTCAAGGACATCAACATCATCGGCAACGGGCCGGAGGCGCTTGCCGATATCCGGGCGGTCGCCGGCGACCTCAAGGTCGATGAGGGGACCTGGACCTGCGGCAAGGAGCAGAGCGTGGCCGTGTCCTGCGGTATTCCTTCGGTCCTGATCGGGAAATTAACGGTGGGAGGAGAGTAAGATGATCACTGACAAGGAATTGAATTTTGTCCGGGAAGCGCTGGAGACGGCGCGCCGCTGCGGGGCCCAGAAGGCCCGGGCGACCCTCAGCAAGAGCGAGGAGGACCTGGTGGCGACACTGGACGGCGAGGTGGACCGGGTGACGCATTGTGCGGACCGTTCGCTGAGCCTGGCGCTTTTCGTGGACGGGAGGTTCGGCAGTTATTCGACCAACAAACTGGAGCCGGAGGCACTGGAGGCGTTTATCGTCAAGGCGGTGGAGGCGACGCGTGTGATTGCGGAGGACCCCTGCCGGGATCTGCCGGATCCGGCGCGGTGCTGCCGGGATGCGCTGACGGGGAACGAGCTCGGGCTCGTGGATCCGGAGCGCGGCGGCGTCACTCCCGCCGAGCGGCAGCGGATCGCCCTGGAAGCATCCGCTTTTCCCGTCGCTACGCCTCCGGAATATAAGATCGTTTCCGAGGAGGGAGAATACAGCGACTCGATCTATGAGACGGTGGTGATGGATACGAACGGCGTGTGCTGCCGGCACAGTGAGACCTCGTTCGACTATGGGGTGGAGATTACCGTCGAAAGCGGGGGCGAGAAGTACAGCGGATACTGGTGGGACGCTTCGTCGGACCACCGGGCCCTGGATGCGCCTGCCTGCGGCCGGCGGGCCCTGGAGCGGGCCGTGGGACAGATCGGTTCGGCACCGGTGGAGAGTGGCCGCTATACCGCGGTAATCGATGCCGAGATGGCCTCCAAGGTCGTTTCTCCCCTGCTCCGCGCCCTGAGCGGATACGCCATCCAACAGAACAGTTCGTTCCTGATGGACAGCGTCGGCAAGCGGCTGTTCCCCGACGGGCTCACCATCCTGGATGTGCCCCGCACCCCGGGGCAGACCTGCTCGAAGTATTTCGACTCCGAGGGCGTCGCGACCGTCGAAGCCCCAGTCATCGAGCGGGGCGTGGTGAAGGAGTATTTCATCAATACCTATATGGCCAACAAGATGCAGCTGGCACCGACCATCGAGGACGCGACGCGTCCGAAGGTGCTCCCCTGGCCCCGTGCGGGACTGAACTGCGAGGCGATCCTGCGGGAATGCGGAAGCGGCATCCTGGTGACCGATTTCAACGGCGGCAACAGCAATCCCGTGACGGGAGATTTCTCCTACGGGATCGAAGGCTATCTCTTCGAGCAGGGCCGCATCGTGCGCCCGGTCAGCGGAATGCTGATGACGGGCAATTTCCTGAAACTGTGGTCGCGGCTGCTGTTCGCGGGCGACGACGCCCGGCCGTGCCAGACCAAGCTGGTCCCGACACTGGCGTTCAGTGAAGTGGACTTCAGCGGATAAACCTGATTATCAATCACATTAAGAATAAGACAGATGAAAGTAGAGAACAAAAAAGTCGTGGCCGTGAGCTACGCACTGGAAGTGGAAGGCAAGATCGCGGACCAGTCCGCCCCCGGACAGCCCCTGGAGTACATCCACGGCACCGGCATGCTGCTGCCGAAGTTTGAGGCGGCGCTCGAGGGCAAGGAACCCGGAGACGGTTTCGACTTCGTCCTGAGTCCCGAGGAGGGCTACGGCACCTATGACCCGAGCTACAAGATCGACCTCCCCAAGACGGCGTTCGCCATCGACGGCAAAGTCCGCGAGGACCTGCTCGTCGTCGGCCGCACCATTCCGATGCTCAACCAGGCCGGACAGGTGGTCCAGGGGACCGTGGCCGAGGTCACGGAGATGGCCGTCACGATGGATTTCAACCATCCGATGGCCGGCAAGACCCTGCATTTCACCGGCAAGGTGGAGAGCGTGCGCGGCGCCAGCGACAAGGAGTTGACCGAGGGCCTGCACGGCGAATACCTCCCCCCCGAGGAGCACAAGTGCTGCCACGGCGAAGGCCATGGCGACGGAGAGTGCTGCGGGAAAGGCAAGGGCCACCACGGCGACGGCGAGTGCTGCCACGGCGAAGGCCACCATCACGGCGACGGTGAGTGCTGCGGGAAAGGCAAGGGCCACCACGGCGACGGCGAATGCTGCCACAAAGACTGATCCGATGCGCCAGCCGGTCCTTTATACGCTAACCTCCGGACTGCACGGAGAGATGGCTCCTGACGCCCGTCAGGAGCCGTTTATCCAAAGCATCGAGGCTGCACTCGGCTGTCCTTTCGACGCCCGGGGCGAGGACCTGGCGGGTTTCGGACAAGAAGAACTGGAACTGATCTATGTACGGACCGGCGGCACGGAAGGATTTTTCCTCGAACGCGTCGGACAAATCCTCCCGCATCTTTCCACCCCGAAGGACATCCTGCTGCTGACCAGCGGCCAGAGCAATTCGCTGGCGGCCTCGATGGAGATCCTCTCCTGGCTCCGCCAGCACGGCTATGCCGGGGAAATCCTCCACGGCAGCGCCGAGCGGATCGCCGGCCGGATCCGGGCTTTTGCGGAATCGGAGGCGGACGCCACCTCCCCCGCCCCGGCCGCGGACCTGACGGAGCCGGTAGGTCCGGAAACCTTCGGGCGCATCCTGGCCGGGAAACGTTACGGAGTTATCGGGAAACCCTCGGACTGGCTGATTTCCAGCGGGGTGGATCAAGTCCTCGTCCGGGAGAATCTCGGCGCGGAGCTGGTCGATATCCCCATTGAGGAGCTCGTCGCGGAGGCCCGCCAGGGCGGTCCGCTTACAGCCCCCGCACTCAAGCCCCTGAACCGGCCCCGCTACGGGAACAAGATCGACCGCGGGGACTGGGACGGAGCAATGGACATTTACGGCGCGCTCAAGCGCCTGGTCGGCCGCTACCGGCTGGACGGCCTGACGCTGCGCTGTTTCGACCTGCTGACCGCGCTGCACAACACCGGCTGCCTTGCACTGGCCATCCTCAATGCCGAGGGAATCACGGCCACCTGCGAGGGGGACATCCCCGCGATGCTTTCGATGGCCGTGGCGCAGGCGCGCACCGGACGGGCCTCTTTCCAGGTCAACCTGTCCCGGATCGAGGGGGACCGGCTGCTGTTCGCGCATTGCACCGTGCCGCTGAGCCTGGTGCGGGACTATTGCTACGACACGCATTTCGAGTCCGGCATCGGCGTCGCCATCCACGGCGAACTGCCGGAAGGGCCGGTGACGGTCTTCAAGCTGTCGCCCGACGGCCGTCGGATGTTCCGCCGCGAAGCGCGGCTGACCGCCAATACCTATGACGACCGCCTCTGCCGGACGCAGGTCATCGTCGAAGCGCCCGGCGCCGCGGAGTATTTCCTGCGGACCCCGGTCGGCAACCACCATATCCTCATCCCCGGTAAACTGTAAGCCCCATGCGTACCGCCGTCGTCATCCTCAATTGGAATACCCGGGACTACCTGGAACGTTTCCTCCCGCCGCTGCTGGAAAGCGTGCGCGGGCTGGACGCCGCCGTGGTGGTGGCGGACAATGCGAGCACCGACGGTTCCCGCGAACTGCTCGCGGAGCGTTTCCCGGAGGTCCGGACCCTCCTGCTGGAGGAGAATTTCGGCTTCACGGGCGGGTACAACCGCGCTTTCGCGCAATTGCTCGCCGGACCGGACGCCCCCGGCTATCTCGTGTTGCTCAACTCGGACATCGAGGTCGGGCCGGGTTGGCTGGAGCCGCTCGTCGCCTGGATGGACGCCCATCCCGACTATGCGGCCTGCGGCCCGAAACTCCATGCGCTCGTGCGCGACGGCGGGGACTA
>JAILAO010000122.1 GCA_024681565.1 Bacteroidales bacterium | reverse complement strand
TCGTCAGATTTGTACACTTTGAAATTGAGCGGCCGTCCCTCGATCTCCTTCACCCCGGCCATCAGTTTCTGGATGCGCCGCTGATAGCGGGCGTCGGCCATCGGGGTCAGGGAGTCCGTGTATGCGACGGACTGCCGGCACAGTTCGGCGATCTGGTCATCCGTGAGAGACGCGGCTGTCAAGGCTTTACCGCCGGCGCTGGCCAGGTGATTATAGTCCCAGTTGACCCGGGACAGGGCGCTGCACCCGCACAGGGAGAGGGAGAGCAGCAGGAGGAGAAGCGGATGTTTCATAAGTACCCAAATATACGGGCAAATCATGAGAAATACAAAAAAATGCCCTGAAGGCCCGCAGGAGGTCAATTTTACGATTTGGGACTTTGTTTTTTGAAATGATAGTTTTATATTTGCGGCTGTAGCGCTAGTTCAATCGTGTGTTATTTTAGAAGCGCTATGAAAGGGCACCCGTCCCGGCTCGTACCTTGGCCGGGACGGTTTGTTTTTGTGCGGGTGGAGGGGCTCGAACCCTCACGCCTTGCGGCACAAGATCCTAAGTCTTGCTTGGCTACCAATTACAACACACCCGCGGAAACCGCCTGCAAATATACGAAAAAATAGAGATCAGTAAATCAGTCCGTCCAACGGACGGTCCCAGGGATCCGTTGGGATGTCTTCCAGGACCCGGAACGGATAGCAGATGCCGATGGCGGGACAGGACAGCCGGGGGAGGAAACGGTCGTAGAAACCCTTCCCGCGCCCCAACCGCCAGACGCGGCCGTCTTTTTCTGCAAAAGCGATTCCGGGGACGATGGCGAGCGCCACCTCCGACACATCGGCCTTCGGCGCGTCCGCGGAAGGCTCCAGGATGCCCCGGTAGCCGTCCTGCAGGTCGCCGGGGCGGAACTCAAACAACTCCAGCTCTTCTCCCGCCACCCGGGGGAGCAGCAGCCGTTTGCTGCCGTACCAGCGTTCCAGCAGCGGTACGGTCTGCACTTCATCCGGCAGTGCCATGTAGAGGAGGACACAGCCGGCGTCGCGGAAAGCCGGCAGCGCTTCCAGCCGGGACAGGATACGGGCGGATTCGGCCTCGGCCTGTCCGGAGCAGAGGAATGCGGCGGCGCGTCCGCGCATCAGCTGCCGGATGTCTCGTTTGTCTGCCATGGTCAGGGATCGATCTGGGAATCTTTGAGTCCGAGGAAGTAGAGGATGCCGTCCAACCCGATGGAGGAAAGGTTCTGCTTGGCGTTGGCCTGCACTTTGGGCTTGGCGTGGTAGGCGATGCCCAGACCGGCGAGTGAGAGCATCGGCAGGTCGTTGGCGCCGTCGCCGACGGCGACGGATTGCGCCAGGTTGATGTTCTCCACCTGGCACAGCAGGCGGAGCAGTTCGGCCTTGCGGCGGCCGTCTACGACATCCCCCAGATAGTGGCCGGTGAGTTTCCCGTCCACGATCTCCAGTTCGTTGGCATAGACGTAGTCGAATCCGAATCTCTGCTGGAGGTATTTGCCGAAATAGGTGAATCCGCCGGAAAGGATGGCGGTTTTGTACCCGACCATCTTGAGGATCTTCATCATGCGTTCCAGGCCTTCGTTGAAGGGCAGGTTGCGCGCGATGTCTTCCATGACGCTCTCATCGAGACCCTTGAGCAGGGACACGCGGCGCGTGAAACTCTCCGTGAAATCGATCTCGCCCCGCATGGCCTGCTCCGTGATCGCACGGACCTGGTCCCCGACACCGGCCCGGGCGGCCAGTTCGTCGATACATTCTGTATGCACGAGGGTAGAGTCCATATCGAAACAGATAAGCCGGCGGGAGCGGCGGTAGATGTCGTCTTTCTGGAAGGAAATGTCCAGCCCGTCCTTCGGCAGGCTCATCAGCGCGTGCTGCATGGCCGCGCGGCCGTCGTGGCCGAGCGACCCCCGCACGGAGATCTCGATACAGGCTTTGGTGTTGTTCTCGTCCCCGCTTTCCAGCGGCGGCCGGCCGGTCAGGCGCCGGATGGCGTCGATGTTGAGGCCGAACTGGAAAATGACATGGGTCACGTCGGCGATCTGCCGGGCATTGACGGACCGGCCCAGCAGGGTCACGATGTAGCGGTGCTTGCCCTGGCGGGAAACCCAGGCGTCATATGCTTCGCGCGAGATGGGCGTGAAGCGGATCTGGACACCGAGTTCGGAGGCTTTGAACAGCAGGTCCTTCATGATGAAACCCGACTGTTCCTGGGTCGTCTTGAAGAGAATGCCCAGGGTGAGGGACTTGTGGATATTCTCCTGTCCGATGTCCAGGATGTCGGCTCCGTACTGGGCCAGGATCGAGGTCAGGGCGGAGGTCAATCCGGGTTTGTCCTCACCGGAGATGTTTACTTGGATGATCTCTATCATAGTCAATTCTTTTTGTTCATTTTCTCTATCTTGCGCAGGATCCGTTTGTCGTAGGTCTGTTCTGCGTACTCCTTCAGCAGGTCGTCCGTCTCCTGCGTAGCGGCTGCGAGGGCGTCGTCGATTTCGCTGTCAAGGGCCTCTTCCTGCTCTTCCAGGGCGGCGGTGAGAATCATGTCGTCCACCTGCCGGAGCGTCTCGGTATCCAGCGGCTCTTCTTCTTCATTCCCGGCGGCCGCCTCAGCCAGGATTTCCGGCCGCTGCCCCGCATTGAAACGCTGTACCCGCCGGACCCCCGAGTCGAAGATGTCCCGGATGCCGTTGGCGATGTTGACCTGCACGGAATCGAGCTGCCGGGTATAGACCGGCACGCGGCCTTCCCGGTATTCCGCCCGGCCCAGGGAGAATTTCCAGTTGTCCAGGCTGCCGAACAGGTTGATCCCGAAGCGCAGCAGGAACGGGGAGCGCAGGATGGAGACATGGTAGTACATGCTCCGGTCGAATCCCTGTGTGCCGCGCAGGGCCAGCTTGTAGCGGTCCACGCCCAACTCGAAAGGAAATACTTCGAGTTTGCTGTCATGCACGACGGCATCCACGGAGAGGTCGTCGATGTGCCCGATGTCCTTGTTGCGGAAGAGCAGCAGGCGCGTGATCCGTTTGAGGTCTCCCGCATCTTTGACTTCCAGGTCCTTGCCGGTGATGCGCAGCAAGCCGTCGAGGGACGGGATGAGAACATTCATGTTGGTGTCCAGCCGGGCGGTGGCGGACAGGTCGCAGCCCAGCTGTCCTTCGAAGGATTTGATGGCGGGCATCAGCGAATCCACGGACGGAAGCAGCTGGATGATATCGTGGGCTTTCATGTCCTCGAGGCGGAGGTTGAGGCCGGCCAGGATGTCGTCCTTGCTCCAGGTGGAATAGAATCCGTCCAGGCCGATGCGCCCGATGTCGGAGATGACATGGGTGCCCAGCAGCTGGGCGGTTCGGTCCTGGACACGGGCCACGGAGAGGACCGGTCCGACCTGCAGCTCGGCATAATCGACGGTGTCGGCCTGGATGCCCACGGTGGCCTTGATGTTGCCCGGCACGACGACCAGCGACATCCTGTCCCGGTCGATGCGGGCATCCTCCAGGGTGTCCGTGACGAAGCTTTCGTCCTGCTCCTCATCGGGAGCCACCTCGCCGATGTCCCGGGATCCCGTTTGCAGGGCTGCTACGAACTCGTTGATGTTGAGCCGCCGGGACTCGAGGTTGAGCTGCGCCTCCAGCACGCCGTGGCGGAAGAGCGCCTGCCGGATGCCCTGCATATAGCCTGCGGCGTTGATGTCGGAACTGCCGGAAACGATGCCGAGCGAGTCGATGTCGATCTCGTTGTCGTTGAATTCGGCGCTGAGCGCCGTGATCCGGGTGCGCAGGGGCAGCTTCGGGGTGGCCACGAATCCTTCTTCGGCGAAAATGCTGCCGGACGGAGACCATTCGCGCAGAAGCGCGGACCAGGTGCTGTCCAGCGTGATGTTGATATCGCTGTCCGCGAAATCGCCGCGCGGAAGGGCCGCTCTCCTCCGGGGCTGTCCGGCCGGCCGCCGGTGTACCCTTTTTTCGGCGGAGAACCAGATGCTGGATTCCCGTATGCCCATGCGGCTGGAGCCGATCTTGGCGAAAATCTCCCCGTTGTCCGTGGAGGCGAACAGCCTGGGGACCATCTCCCCGTCGACGGGAACCTTGATGACCTGGGCCCCGTTCCGCATCTCCCGGATGCGCGCCTGCAGTCCGACGCCCCGGTTGGCATAAAGACTGTCAAAATCCGCATTCATGCGGATGCCGGCCTGGTTGGATCCGAGTTGGATCCGGCTCTTGAAAAGCTGTGCGCTGATGGAGTCGCGGGGAATCGAAAGGCGGAGGCTGTCGCTGGTTACCGTCCCGGAAATGTCCGCTTTCTGGAAGCGGAAGGTTTTCAGTTCCGCCTCCGTCACGTTGGCCTGCAGGTCCATGTGCAGGTCGCCCGAAGCCTCTTCGACACCCAGTGAGGCTGGCAGGAATTGCTTCATCCGCTCCATGTCTCCGTCGGCGCTGGCCAGGATGTTATAGCGGGGATTCCGTCCGAAGAAGTCGCGGACCAGGCCGTTTCCCTGCAGGGAGAGACCCGGGATGCGTCCCCGGAGCCGGCGCACCCGGGCGTTCACCTTCCCCTGGGGGTCCATTTCGGCGTCCAGCCGGAAGGCCAGCAGGCCTCCGATGCGTTTCGGCCGGTAGGTGGTCCGCGCCTGCGGGTATTCCAGATGTGCGGTGATCCGGGGGAGGCTGGTTGGGGTCCAGCTGCCCGACGCCTCCAGGTCCACGTTCACGCGGGCACCGCTCTGGATGTCCCGGGAGAGCTTCATGAAGCGGTCGAGATAGCCCCGCTGCAAAGAGTCCAGCGAGCAGTCGCTGATCCGGCCGGAGGCTTCGAGGTCGACGCGGCCGGGGACCAGGACGGCCTGACCTTCGGCCTGCAGCGGCACTTGCGCGATGCGGGCCTCCAGCCTGGGGAGGCTGAGGGAGAGCTGCTCCGGCTGCCAGTCGAACTGCAGGTCCCCATCCATTTTTACCGGGAGGGACATCTGGCCCTGTTTGCCGGACTGAAGCAAGGCGTCCGCCGCCAGGGCGAAACGGAAAGCCCGGTCCTTCTGCTCGTCGATCCGCAATGAGGCCAGCGAAACGGAGAGCGTGTCCTGCGGGGCCGTTCCGGCCCCCTGCAGCGAATCCAGGGCCAGGTGGACGCCGTCCAGGAGGATCTGCTGCGCAGAAAGTTTGGCGCGGCCCTCCAGCGCGAGGCGCTGGAAAGCGGCTTCGGCATAGAGTCCCTTCTGCTGCGCGGTGTAGACCAGCCGGGGACGGCCGTCGATGCGCAGTTCCCGCAACCCGATCCAGGGCAGGTCCAGGCTGCGGGTGGTGTCGGATGCCGGCAGGCGGATGATATCCCAGTTGGCGGCATCGCCGTAATCGTGTGCAAAGGCCGCAAAACGGTCCAGTTCGATCTTGTGGACTTCGAACTCCCCGTGTGTCAGTTTCCAGGCATCCGCCTGGACGGCCAGGGTCCCGAAGCGGGCGAGGGTATCCCTGGAAACACCGCGGCCCGCGTCCAGCAGTTTGCTGGGTGCGGGCACGGTATCATAGGCGGAAAAGCGTTCGTGCGGATAGGTCACGGCCACGTTTTCCAAACGGATCCCGACCAGGGGAAGGTCCTTGTAGGGATAGATGCGGATCCGGGAATAGGACAGGTCGCCGTCGATGTACGTCGCCGCGTATTTGTCCACGAGGTCCGTTACAAGTTTGGAATTGAGGGCCAGCGGCAGAGCTGCGAGCACGAGAAAGACGAGGCCGAGCAGGACGGCCACGACGATCCCGGAGATCCGCAGCGCCTTTCTCATGGGAGCTACAGACCGAGCTGCTTGAAGAAGTCGTTGCCCTTGTCATCCACGAGGATGAATGCGGGGAAGTTCTCGACCCTGATCTTCCAGATGGCCTCCATCCCGAGCTCCGTATCCTCCACGCATTCGATGCTCTTGATGTTCTCCTGGGCAAGGATTGCGGCGGGACCGCCGATCGAGCCGAGGTAGAATCCGCCGTGTTTCTTGCAGGCGTCGGTCACGGCCTGGGAGCGGTTGCCCTTGGCGAGCATGATCATCGAACCGCCGTGATCCTGGAACTCGTCGACATATGGGTCCATGCGGCCGGCCGTGGTCGGTCCCATCGAACCGCAGGCCATTCCGGCCGGGGTCTTGGCCGGACCGGCATAGTAGATCGGATGGTCCTTGAGATACTGGGGCATCGGTTCGCCGGCATCCAGGCGGGCCTTGATCTTGGCATGGGCGATGTCGCGGCCCACGATGATCGTGCCGTTGAGGCTCAGGCGGGTGCTGACCGGGTGCTTGGTAAGTTCGGCGAGGATGTCCTTCATCGGCTGGTCGAGGTCGATCCTGACCGCCTCGCCTTCGCCGGCTTTGCGGAACTCTTCGGGGATCAGCTCATAGGGCTTGTCATCCATCTTCTCGATCCAGATGCCGTCGGCGTTGATCTTCGCTTTGATGTTGCGGTCCGCGGAGCAGCTCACCCCGAGTCCGATCGGGCAGCTGGCGCCGTGGCGGGGCAGGCGGACGACACGCACGTCGTGCGCCATATACTTGCCGCCGAACTGCGCTCCGAGACCGATCTTGCGGGTCTCTTCGAGCAGTTGCCCTTCCAGCTCGACGTCGCGGAAGGCGCGTCCGGTCTCGTTTCCCGTCGTCGGCAGTCCGTCATAGTAATGGGTGGAGGCGAGCTTGACCGTCAGCAGGTTCTTTTCCGCCGAGGTGCCGCCGATCACGATGGCGATGTGGTAGGGAGGACAGGCCGCCGTGCCCAGGGAACGCATTTTCTCAACGAGGAAAGGCACGAGTGTACCCGGATTCTGGATACGGGCCTTGGTCTCCTGGTAAAGATAGGTCTTGTTGGCGGAACCGCCGCCCTTGGTCACGCAGAGGAAACGGTACTCGTCCCCCTCGGTCGCCTCGATGTCGATCTGGGCGGGCAGGTTGCACTTGGTGTTGATCTCCTTGTACATGTCCAGGGGAGCATTCTGGCTGTAGCGGAGATTCTCCTCGGTATAGGTCTTGAACACTCCCAGGCTGAGCGCTTCCTCGTCGCAGAAGCCGGTCCAGACCTGCTGTCCCTTTTCGCCGTGGATGATGGCGGTACCGGTGTCCTGGCAGAGCGGGAGTTTGCCTTTGGCCGCCACTTCGGCATTGCGCAGGAAGGTCAGCGCCACGTATTTATCGTTCTCGGAAGCCTCCGGGTCCCGCAGGATTTTCGCGACCTGCTCGTTGTGCGAGCGGCGCAGCAGGAAGCTCACGTCGCGGAAGGCCGTATTGGCCATCACGGTGAGCGCTTCCTTCCGGATCTTGAGGATCTTGTTCCCCTCGAAATCCGCCGTGGACACATAGCCCTCGGAGCCGGGAATCTTGTAATACTCAGTCTGGTCTTCGCCCAGCTGGAACATGGGTTCGTACTTAAAATCGGTCATAATTATCAGTTAGTTGTGCATTAGATACTCTTTCATGAAAGCATTGAGGTCGCCGTCCAGGACGCCTTGGGTGTCGGCGGTCTCCAGCCCGGTGCGCAGGTCTTTGACCATCTTGTAGGGATGCAGGACATATGAACGGATCTGGGAACCCCATTCGATCTTTTTCTTCTGGCCCTCGAGTTCGGCCTGTTTCTCCTGGCGTTTTTTGAGCTCGATGTCGTAGAGCCTGGATTTGAGGATGAGCAGGGCGCGCTGGCGGTTGTCCTGCTGGCTGCGGGTCTCGGTATTTTCGACCGTGATGCCGGTCGGCAGGTGCCGGACGCGGACGCCGGTCTCCACCTTGTTGACGTTCTGACCGCCGTGGCCGCCGGAGCGGAAGGTGTCCCACTCGATATCGGAAGGGTTGATCTCGATGTTGATGGTATCGTCCACGAGCGGATATACGAAGACCGAACTGAAAGTGGTCTGGCGCTTGCCCTGGGCGTTGAAGGGGGAGATACGGACGAGCCGGTGCACGCCGGATTCCGCCTTGAGGTAGCCGTAGGCATAGTCCCCTTCATACTGGATGGTGCAGGATTTGATGCCGGTCTCGTCACCTTCGATTTCTTCGGTCACGGTCATTTTGTAGCCGTTGCGTTCCCCCCAGCGCATGTACATGCGCATCAGCATCGCACTCCAGTCGTTGGCTTCGGTGCCGCCGGCGCCGGAGTTGATGGTCAGCACGGCCCCGAGGTTGTCTCCCTCGGCCCCGAGCATATTCTTGAGTTCCAGGTCTTCGACCAGGGAGCAGGCCTGCCTGTAAGTGCTGTCGATTTCGCCGCCTTCGGGATCCAGTTCCAGGAGGACCTCCACGTCTTCGACGGCCGTGCGGGCCGCATCGAAGGCGGCCACCCAGGCTTTGACGCCGCTGAGGCCCTTGAGAAAGACCTCGGCTTTCTTGGGGTCGCCCCAGAAGTCCGGAGCCTGGCTCTGCAGCTCTTTCTCTTTCACCTCCTCCCGCTTGCTGTCGATGGCGAGGCACTGGCGGAGCGTTTCCAGACGCTCCTGTAAATCTTTGGCTTGTTCCTGGGTAATCATATCTGACAAAGATAATCAATCTTCTCCAAAAACCCCATATTTCCCGGGAAAGCCGTTTATTCCCATACCAGGCCGGCGAGGGTATGCAGGGTCCCGGGATCCCCGGAGGCCAGCAGTTCCAGTCCCGGGGCGGGATCGGTTTCTCCGATGTCCTGCTGGCGCAGGACCTTGAGCAGCTGGCGGGCGACGGCGGGCGCCGGGTCGATGATCCGGACGTCCGGTCCGGCCACGCGCTCGATGACGGGCCGCAGGAAGGGATAATGGGTGCAGCCGAGCACGATGGTATCGGCTCCCGCATCCAGCAGGGGCTGCAGGCTGTTGCGCACGACGCGCTCCGTCTCCGGGCCTTCCAGTTCGAGCCGTTCCACCAGCTGGACGAACCCTTCGCCGACATGCTCTTCGATCCGGACATCGTCCTGGTAGATCCCTTTGGTCTTGAGATATTTCGATGCTTTCAGCGTGCCGGCGGTCGCCAGGACGCCGATGACGCCGCTGCGGGTGCCGAGTGCGGCAGGCTTGACGGCCGGTTCCATCCCGATGAACGGAATGTCGAACTCTTCGCGCAGGGTGGCGATCGCCGCGCCGGTGGCCGTGTTGCAGGCAACGACAACGGCACTGGCGCCCCGGTCCAGCAACAGGCGCGTGATGTCACGCGCCCGGTTCCGGATATAGGTTTCGCTCTTCTCCCCGTAGGGACAGTGGGCGTTGTCTGCGTAGTAGATGAAATGTTCGGAAGGGAGGACCTTCCGTATTTCTTTCAATACCGAAAGTCCTCCCGACCCTGAATCAAAGATTCCTATGACTGCCACCGCTAGAGGGTATTGTACTGATTGTACTTCTCGGCGAGGGAACCGGTCAGCTGTCCGAGAACCTCGAAATAGGGGGTTCCGTCGATGATGGTCAGCTTGTACACGGTGTCGTCGACCTTGTAGTACTCGTCCCCGTCCAGGGTGATCGTCTCGTAATCGTCAGGCAGTTCCTGGACCAGGGCGCCCGCGGGCGGGACGATGGTCACATACTTGCCTTCGCTGTTCTTGATGAAGAATACGCCGTCTTCGTAGAAGTACTCCACGCCGGCGTCGGCGTAGCTCTGCACCAGTCCCAGCCGGTCAGCCTCCTTGTAGGATTTGGCGGCGCGCTCGGTGTTGAGCGCGATGTCCGCGTTCTGACGGGCGATCGTGGCGTTGTTGGCCGCGATGGTCGCGTTCTGGCTGGCGATGGTCTGCGCATTCTCATTGATCGTACGGTACGTGTTGTACACGTCGTAATAGTAAGAGAAGTTGCAGGCGGTGTAAACCAGGTTGTCCAGCACCGGGTCGAAGAAGACCCCGAAAGGAGGACGGCTGATGTAGTAGTGGCCGCCATAGTAGCGGTAGTAGATGCCGTCAAGCACGTAGTAGGGGACTCCCCAGTAGACGTGGCGCACATAGCGGGGCGGCAGGTAGGAGACGCGATAGCCGAAGTAGTGGTGGCCGCCGTCCCAGAAGCGGACTGCGCGGTTGAACGGCATCGGATCGCGGCGACGGGGCGGAATCCTTTGCATGTTGTGGCCCGGACCGGGGTGCATCTGCACGTGGCTGGGGCCGCGGCCGCCTTCGAAGTTGCGCGGAGCGCTTTCGCGGTGGCGGACCGTGCTGGGGGCGTTGGGATTGACGCTCATGCCGGGCTGCGGCTGGTTGCGGTTGACGCTTCCGCCGGGCTGGGCGGAATTCTGCCGGCTCTGCTGCCGGACGGTCGTCCCGGAAGAGGTGCTCCGGCTGCTGCTGACATTGCTGCCGCTGCGGGCCGGCTGACCGCTGGAAGGACGGACCTGGGTGCCGGAAGTGGTCCGGCCGCCGTCCGTCGTGATCCGCTGCTGCTGCACCGAACCGCGGCTGATGGAGCTGCTGGAGCCCGGCGTGCTCTGGCGGGTGACGGAACTGCTGTTGCTGCTGCGCGTGTTGCTGCCGCTGCGGCTGACTTGCCCGCTCGGGCGGCTTTGCTGCATGCTATGCTGGGACGAGGAGGGCTGGCTGCTGCGGGTCGCAGAGCTGAGCCCTTTGGTATTCCCCGTTGAACGGGATCCCCGCGACTGCGAGGAAGGAGCTGACATCGAAGAGGAAGGACGGCTGCCGCCGCTGCGGGAGTTGCCGCCGCCCGATCCACCGCGGGAATTGCTACCGCCCCTGGTCTGAGCGTCCAGAGGGACCGCGATCATAGCTGCTGCAGCTACGGCGATCAGGGAAAGTGTGGTCAAGCGTTTCATAATTGTGTGTTTTTAATAGATGTAGTATTTTTTGGACAGGGCTTTGAATGCCGGGACGTCGGCGGACCAGAAATCTGCGATGTCCGAGACTTTCATCGTCTGTCCGAATTTCTTACTGACAAAATCAGTGCCGCAAACCTTGTTGAACATCGGAATTCGTTCGGAACCGGCAGAAATCGGGTTCTTTTTGTACAATTCCCAGACAGCCTGCATGACGTAGAACTGCGTCAGGGTGATGGTTGCCGCCTCGTAGTCCGTATAATAATACTGGACGCCGTGGATCAGCTTTCCGGCCAGCCGGCCGGAGATCGGCTGGTAGTGGATGGTACGCCAGGCCACGCCGGGAACATGGTAGCTGTCGAGTTTCTCTTTGAGTTTGTCGGCATCCACCCACTGCTCCGCGAAGGTCGCGAACGGGAGGGTATAGCCGATGCCGATATTGAGGTAGTTGTACATCTCGCCGCAGAGGCCGGCGGACGGATAGCAGATGGCCGTCTCGGCATAGGGGATGTTGGGGGAGGGAAGCACCCAGGGCAAGCCCGTGTCGTTGAAGAGCATATCCCGGGTCCAGCCTTCCATCGGGACGACCTGGAGCTTGCATCTGGCCGGTGCGGACTTGCCGTTCTGCCCGCAGTTGAGCCCCTCTTCGTTGATCAGCCGGGCCAGTTCGCCGACCGTCAGTCCATAGACATAGGGGATCTTGTACTGGCTGACGAAGGAATGGTAGCCGTCGCGCACGAGCGGGCCCTCCACTTTCCGTCCGCCGAGCGGGTTGGGACGGTCCAGCACCATCACCGGGATGCCCATCTCGGCGCAGGTGCGCATCACCAGGCCGAGCGTGGAGATGAAGGTGTAGGAGCGGCTTCCGACATCCTGGATGTCATAGACCATGATATCGATGCCCTGCAGCATCTCCCGGGTCGGCTGGCGCGTGCTGCCGAACAGGGAGTGCACCGGCAGGCCCGTGTGCTCGTCCTTGCCGGACTCGACCTTGCCGCCGGCGTATACGTCGCCGCGGACGCCGTGTTCCGGGGCATACAGCGCCACCAGCTGGACCTGATCGGCCTCGAAGAGGATATCGATGGTGGATTTGAGCCGGCTGTCCACCCCGGAGGGGTTGGTGACCAGGCCGACCCGTTTGCCCTCGAGGCCCGCGAAATGACGGTCCCGGAGAACTTCGATGCCCGGTTTTACCCGGGCGGAAGCGGAGCAGACGCTCAGGAAGAGCAGCGCCGCCGCGCAAAGAATGTGACGCAAACCGTTGCCAGACAACATACCATTACAATTATAAAGAAACCGACATATCCGACCGCCTCCTGCATCCATCCGGCGAAAAAGCCCGGAAGCATCATCGAGAGCGCCATGAAGGCCGTGCAGATGGCATAGTGCGAAGTTTTGAATTCTCCTTCGGAGAAACGCATCATATAGAGCATATAGGCCGTGAAGCCGAAACCGTAGCCGAACTGGTCCAGCGCCACGCACAGATAGATGATCCAGAGCTGGGAAGGTTGGGCGGCAGCCAGGAAAAGATACACGGCACAAGGCAGGGCAAGCGCCATGGACATCGGCCACATGGATTCCTTCAGGCCTTTGCGGGCGGCATAGAGCCCGCCCAGGATGCCGCCTACGGTCAGGGCGATCACCCCCACAGTCCCATAGACAAGACCCGACTGTGCCGTACTCAGTCCCAGGCCTCCCTGGTCCGCCGGATCCAGCAGGAACGGGGTCAGCATCTTGACGGAGAGGGCCTCGGGCAGGCGGTAGAGCAGCATGAACAGGATGGCCAGCCAGACACCCGGTTTCTGGAAAAATGTCTTCCAGGTTTCGAGGAATCCCCGGAAGACGGCTTGCATGCTGCCGTCCGCCCTGTCCTCCGTTTCGACCTTGGGCAGGAAACGCCAGTGCCAGAGGGTGATCAGGGCGAACAGGACGGCGCAGACGAGCAGGGTGATGCTCCAGGCGCGGGGGATGTTGCCGGAGCGTTCCTCCAGCAGGCCGGCCAGTACCACGATGACTCCCTGGCCGAAGACCGAGGCGATCCGGTAGAAGGTGCTGCGGATTCCGACGAAGACCGACTGCTGCTTCTCGTCGAGGGCCAGCATATAGAAGCCGTCCGCCGCGATGTCATGGGTGGCGGATGCGAATGCGATTACGTAAAAGATGACGAGCGACAGCCCGAAGACGTCCGGACTGACGCTGAGGGCCAGCGCGGCGAATCCCGCCGTACACAGGGCCTGCATCCCCAGGATCCACCAGCGCTTCGTGCGGATCAGGTCCACGAAAGGACTCCAGAGCGGCTTGATCACCCAGGGGAGATAGAGCAGGGAGGTGTACATCGCCAGGTCACCGTTGGACATGCCCAGCCGCTTGAACATCGTCACCGAGATCACGTTGACGATGAAATAGGGGATCCCCTCGGCGAAATACAGCGTCGGGATCCAGAACCAGGGGGATTTACTCGATCGTTGCACCGGGATAGTAATGTTGAAGGATTTGACGGTAATCATAGCCGCGCGCGGCCATCACGGCGGCTCCGATCTGGCAGAGGCCGACGCCGTGGCCCCATCCGCGGCCGCGCAGGATGAAGGCGCCGCCCGGATCCCGCTCGACCGTGAAGGCAGAGCTCTTGAGGTGGGATGTGCTCAGGGCACGGCGGATCCTGAGTTCCTTGCCCACCACTTCCGTGTGCCGGCTGCCTACGATGCGCAGGTACTTGATGCGGCCCGACGGGCCGCGTTCGACGGGCTCCAGGGCCTGGATCTCTCCGAAATCGGTTCCCGTCCGCTCGCGTACCAGCGCGGAAAGCTCCTCCGGGGCATAACGTACGGTCCAGTCGTGGAAGTCCTTGGTTTTCTGGTCGTAATCGTTGAGGACCTGGGAGAGGATCCCGTCGTTCTCGCAGTCGCAGAACGGGTCTTCGACACATTGGAGATAGGGATAATCGATGTCTTCCCAGCAGGTGCTGAACAGTTCGGTCTTGCCGCCGCAGCACTTGGAGTACCGGGTGTCGCAGAGCTCGCCCCGGTAACGCAGGACCTGCCCCCAGGTTTCGTCGATGACGGTCCGGACATTTTCCCCGACAGCCATCGTCAGGCCCTGGTAACGCTGACAGTGGTCATCTGCGCAGACGTCGAAATGTTCATGGGCGGCGTGGTCGGTCATCCGGGCGAGCAGCCATGAACGGGAAATGACGGCATGGGCCTTTAGCAGCTCGGGGGAGGCGCTGGACTTCATCTCGGAGGAAATGACGCTCAGCAGGTAGTCTTCCATGCCCACGCGGTTGACCGCGCGGATCTTGTCTCCCTCTACGATGAACTTCAGCCCTCCGGCGAACTTCAGCGTCCGTTTCTGCTGCCAGTGGAAATCGATGCCGATCACCACGTCGTGGAGTACGAAAGAGGGCTCCGCAAAGCGGGTGGAGCGGGTGATCGAGTCGAAATACAGTTCGTCATACAGGGCTCCGTTGTAGGCGATGCGTCCCTCGTCCCAGCGGACGCGCTGGGGGCCGGCGCCGTCCGAGATGATCTCGAAACAGATCTCTTCTGCGGCGAGGATGCCCACTTCGACGCGCGGCTGGGTCCGCGTGAGCCGCCACTCGATCATCTCCTGCTCGTGCTGCGGGATGGTCACTTCGTCCAGGATTTCTTCCAGCCAGGGGCCGGTGACCTTGTCCAGGTCTTCCTGATAGGGTGTTATGAAGACGCCGGCCATGTCGGCCGCGCCGGGACTGATCGTGAGATGGTCCGGACTGGTGGAATCGTAGTGGTGTGAACGTTTGCCGGAGCGGAGCACGACGAACAGGCGCAGTTCGGCGCCTTTGGCGAAGGCGTAGAGATTGAACTTGGGTTCGGTTTCGCCTTCATGGCGGTCCGTGCAGTCCAGCAGGCGGTAGAACAACTTGGTCAGGGACTTGGAGGTGGTCGCCTTGAGCGCGAACACCCCGCGGGAAAAGCCGCGGTAGCGGTATAAGGAGGCATCCTTGACCGAGGCGAGCGCTTCGCCGGGCGCATCCAGGAAAGCATCCACGGCCTCTTCGAGCGGCAGCCGGTGGCGGGGCACCGCCTGGAAATGGAGATGGTCCGGGGCGGAGGCGCCGCTGGCGGGTCCGTTGTAGAAAACGGTATAGCCGGTGTACTTCGCCGCGAAGTCCAGCATGTCCGGCAGATGGTGCCAGATGGCCTGCGGCAGGTGCTCGTCGCGTACGATGACCAGATGGTCCCGGAAAATGGGATAAGGGTTGACCTGGACATTATACATCCTGCCCTTTCGTCCTTCGAACTTGATGTGGCGCTGTTCCGGCGGGCGGTTCTTCGCACACAGGAAGCAGGGCCGGGCGGCGATGGCCTCCGGGGAAGTATCCGCTGTCGTGGAGATGACCCGCTCCGGGTTATACTGGACGCGGCAAGGCAGGCCGAAGACGGACAATTCCTTGGTCTTGACCGACTTGAGCGAGCGGAAATTGGCGGCCGCTAGGGGCCACACCGACAACTGGTCTTTGATGAATTTGCGGATCTCTTGCATCACAGAAGGGCTGTCAGGGCGTCTTTGACGCGGATATATTCGTCTTCAAAACTGGGCGTGAGGATGCCTTTGCCGATGGTCCGGACAATTTCTTCCTGGCTCCAGAAACGCCCTCCGGCCAGCTCTTCGGGATCCGGGCGGATCTCGTATTCGCCTACGGCGGCGAAGACGCTGACCAGTTCGCGTTCATCTTCTGATTCAAAGACATAGTTGCAGAGTCCCTGGGGCAGGAAGTTGTGCAGTCCCAGTTCCTCGGCGGATTCCCGGTACAGGGCCTCGAGGATGAATTCCCCGTAGGCGACATGGCCGCCGACGGCCGTATCCCAGCGGAGCGGAAGCAGGTCCTTGTGGGGCCCGCGCTGCTGCAGGTAGATGTCTCCGTTGCGGTTGATGATATGCAGATGGACGACCGGGTGCAGCGGCTTCCCGGTACTGTGGTGGCAGTATGCCCGGGAAGCCTGCGCCTTGACGTTGCCGTATTCATCGACGATCGGCAACATCTCGACGGAGCGGGTCCGCTTGTCGCCCTTCAGGAGCGGTGCGGGGGATGCGGGATAGATCAGTTCCAACAAAGCATCAATAATTTATGATTCGAAGTTCTTCGGGCGTGTACAGGATGGAATCGATGTAGTCCGGGGCCACGTGTGCGAGGATGACGAAGATGATGAGTGCCAGGACGGCCAGGATGATGAGCGCCAGCAGGGTGACGACCCACCAGGGCATGCCTTTTTTGTGTATGTCCGGCTCCGGGACGGCTTCTGCCTCCGGCAGTTCTTCCGCCTCTGCCTCCGGTAGTTCTTCTGCCTCTTCCGCCGGTTCTTCCGCCTGTTCCGCTTCGGGAAGCGGCTCCGTTTCAGGGACGGCCGGTTCTGCAACCGGTATTTCCGCGGGCTCGGGCTGGAACGCTGCGGTTTGGGCGTCTTCCGGTTCCGGGGTTTGCTCCGGCTCTGGGACGGGCTCGGGTTCCGGGACAAATTCCGGCTCCTGATCGGTTTCCGGGAGGGGTTCCGGTTCCGGGACAGGCTCAGGCTCCGGTGCCGGGATCTCCGGGCGGATCGGCAGCGGGACGTTGATGACCACCGGGTCTTCCTGGATCATGTGGCTTTTCAGGGAGACCGGGCGGAGGCCGATGCCTGCGGGGAAGATGTCCAGTCCTTCGTCCGGGACGAAGAAGAGGGCGTTCTCCCGCGTGGCGCGGAGACGCCCCAGCCCCGGCAGGGTGACGGTCTTGCGCTCCTCCAGTACGGCTTTCAGTTCGGCGAGATACTGGGTGAGATAGATCCCGGCGGCCTCCCGGTCAACGAGGTTGGAGGACGCATAGAAATCTATCAACAGGCTGTCTTCCAGGTATTCCGGGCGGAAGGAGAGCCGGCGGTAGGGGGGATTGATGATAAATCCCTTGTCCGAGAAAGATGCGGGGACCATTTCGGCGACGAAAGTGCCGACACCGGGCAGGCCGACCTGGTCGTGCCCGATGATCAATTCGCCAACCATCCTGGAGAGAAGTTCAAGATCCATAATACACAAAGATAATCAATCTTTGCAAAACTGGCAACGGCATCGGGGTCGCTATCTTCTTTTTTAAGAATGATGGCCCCGGCATTGTGGAAGGCCGCTCCAAAGAAAGATCGTCCGGGAGAAAAAAATGAAAAAAATGTTTGCGCATTCGAGAATTTGAAGTATATTTGCAATCCCAAAACGCAAGTCGAGGGAAACAGTCCTCTTTAGCTCAGTTGGTTAGAGCACCTGACTGTTAATCAGGGGGTCCTAGGTTCAAGTCCTAGAAGGGGAGCAAGATCAGGCCGCAGATTTTTCTGCGGCCTTTTTTGTTTTGCAGGCGCATGCGGGAGCGATCCCGGGCCGTTTGTTTCTTTTTTTGGAGGAAATGCGCTATATTTGAACGGACAAAGCTAGTTAGTATGAAAAAGTTGTTTCTCCTGGGGGTGGCCGCCGCCTTGGCCATGCTGGCCTCCTGTAATCCGTCTAAAGCCCCCTTGAAGATGGAAGTCCGCCATTTCGCGGACACCTCCGCCTATGCCCGGATCAATATGGATGTCGAGCTGCCCCTTGCCGCGAACAAAACTTCGGCGGCGATCCGCGCCACCCTTTTGGATGTGATGGACCATGCGCTCAGCCATGTGTCGAACTCCGGGGAGGAGCGGGATTTCAATCGCTATGACGGAGATATCAACGATTCCGACGCCCTGTTCTCCTACTATGAAAAGAAGGCCCTGGAAGCCATCACCGTGGCCTCCGACCGGGACTGCGGGGAGCGGGTGCTGGATATTTACGCATCGGAAACACTTTCCGACAGCGAAAAGGATTATTACGCAAAGAACATCAGCGGCTGGGATCATGAATACACCCTCAGGAAGCTGGAAGAGTCGGACAGCTATGTCGTTTTCGATTCGCAGAGTTATGTCAGCTATGGCGGCGCGCATGGCGGCATCATCGGCGAAGGACCGGTGACTTTCAGCAAAAAAGACGGACATCCTGTCCTGGGCTTTTTCGAGCCGGACAGCAAAGAGCCGATGCAGAAACTTCTGCGTGAAGGGATGCAGCGCTATTTCCAGTCGCGGATCGATGAGGTCGGATTGGAGCTGGATGCTTTCCTCAGCCTTCCGGAGGACGGTCTGATCCCGCTTCCGGCGTGGAATCCCTATCCGGTCGCAGACAGCCTCCATTTCGTTTATCAGCAGTACGAGGTCGCTCCCTATGCTTCCGGAATGCCGGAGTTTTCCCTGCCGCTCAATAAGGTCCGGGGCTATCTGATCGACGATGCCCGTAAAGTGATCGGCCGATGAAACGCCTTGTCGTCAAGATCGGCACGAACGTGCTGACGCGTGCGGACGGGACATTGGATGTGACCCGCGTATCCGCTTTGGTGGACCAGGTGGTCTTTCTGAGAAAACAGGGCTATGCCGTGGTCCTGGTCAGTTCCGGAGCCGTGGCCTGCGGGCGTACGGAGCTGCATCTGGACAATGACCTGGACAGTGTGGAACAGCGTCAGCTGTATTCTGCCGTGGGGCAGGTCCGGCTGATGGACCTGTATTACCGTTTGTTCCGCGACTATGGGCTGCAGGTCGGCCAGGTCCTGACGACCAAGCGCAATTTCGAAACGGAGCGCGAACGCGAAAACCAGCGCGCCTGCATGGAGGTGATGCTGCAGCATGGCGTGGTTCCGATTGTCAACGAGAACGATACCGTCAGCGTTACCGAACTGATGTTTACCGACAACGACGAACTCTCCGGTCTCATCGCCGAAATGGTCGGTGCACAGACCCTGGTGCTCCTGAGCAATATTTCCGGGATCTATGACCGGCATCCCGACGAGCCGGGCGCCCGGCTGATCCGTACCGTCCATTGTGCCGACGATCTCTCCGCCTGCATCAGCAAAGAGAAGAGCGCCTTTGGCCGGGGCGGCATGTTTTCCAAATACAATACGGCGCGCCGTGTCGCTGCTTCCGGCATCCGCGTGCTGATTGCCGACGGCAAGTGCGAGCAGATCCTGCCGGACCTGCTATTGCATCCTGAAGATACCGTGTTTACCGAGTTTCTCCCTTAAGTTATGAGCAAGGCCCTTTTTGAAGCCGCCAAGCGAGCGGCTGCACAGACCGCGCTGCTGCCGGACGAAGTCCGGGCGGCGGCGCTTTGCGCCGTGGCGGACGCCATCGAGGCGCAGAGCGCGGACATTCTGGCTGCGAACGCAGAAGACCTGGCGCGGATGGATCCGCAGAGTCCGCTGTATGACCGCCTCCGGCTGAGTCCGGAACGCTTGTCCGGAATCGCTTCCGACATGCGCCACGTTTCGGCCCTCCCGTCGCCCCTGGGGCGTATCCTGGACGACCGCACCCTGCCCAATGGCCTGCACCTGCGCAAGGTCAGCGTGCCTTTTGGCGTCATCGGCGTCATCTATGAGGCCCGGCCCAACGTGACTTTCGACGTTTTCGCGCTCTGCCTGCGCAGCGGCAACGCCTGCGTACTCAAGGGCGGCAGCGACGCCGATGCTTCCAACCGGGCCGCCGTGACGCTGATCCGGAAGGTCCTGGCGGGTCTGGGGATTCCCCCGGAGACCGTGACCCTGCTGCCACCGACCCACGAGGCCGTCGGTGACCTGCTCGGTGCCGTCGGGTATGTGGACCTGGTGATCCCGCGGGGCGGCCGCCGTCTGATCGATTATGTCCGGGATCACGCCAAAGTGCCCTGCATCGAGACGGGCGCCGGGGTGGTCAATACCTATTTCGACCGGGACGGAGACCTGGAGACGGGCCGCCGCATCGTCTGCAATGCCAAGACCCGCCGTGTCTCGGTCTGCAATGCGCTGGACTGCCTGCTCGTCCACGAAGCCCGGCTTTCCGACCTGCCTGCGCTGGTGGCTCCCCTGGCAGACCACCAGGTCCTCCTGTATGCGGATGAAGCGGCTTTTGCCGCCCTGCAGGGGAACTATCCTTTGCTGGAACCCGCTACGCCGGAATCTTTCGGCACGGAATACATGGACTACAAGATGGCCGTCCGGACCGTGCCGTCCCTGGAGGAGGCGCTGGCACACATCGCCCGGTTCGGTTCCGGGCATAGCGAGAGCATCGTAACGGCTTCCGAAGAGGCGGCCCGGCGTTTCCAGCGCGAGGTGGACGCGGCCTGTGTGTACGTGAATGCCCCGACCAGTTTTACCGACGGCGCCCAGTTCGGGCTGGGCGCGGAAATCGGCATCAGCACCCAGAAACTGGGCGCCCGCGGCCCGATGGGCCTCGCCGAACTGACCACCTATAAGTGGCTCATCGAGGGGAACGGCCAGATCCGGCCGTAGGGGATACTACTTTTTGTCCTCGATTCGCTGATACGGGACATTGGGCACGGCATAGAGCAGCTTGGTCCGTTCGAGCTCGGCGCGGCGGATGCTGTCCAGCCGTTTGAGTTCCTGCTCTTCCAATTCTTTGCGCTCTTGCTCTCTGGACGGTCTTTCTTTCTCCTCCATATCAGCAAGCACTTGCTCGACCAGGGCCTTCTGCTGCGCTTTCGCCGCTTCCTGCTCCCGCTCGAGACGGGCCTGCCGCGCCTCGCGCAGGGCCGAGCAGGAAGAGAAGCCGAGAAGCGCCAGGATGCCGGCCAGGATGTAGTTGACGGACCTTTTCATAGAGCCAAAGTTATGCAATTCTTTTTAAATGACAAAATAGCAGCTTTCCCTGATCGTCGCGCAGGTGCATCCCGCCGCCGAGGCAATATTTGAAGTATCTGCAGTCTGCACATTCTCCGGTGCGCATCCATTCCCGGTCCCGGTAGGGCCGGAATCCCCGTTCCCAGACCTCCATCAGGTCATCCCGGTAGATGTTGCCCTGGTGGTAGTCCGCCCGGATGCTGGCGCAGGCGGAGATCGAACCGTCCACCAGCACGGAAGCCGCGGTAATCCCCGCTTCGCAGCTGTAGAAATGGTCCCGGACCTCTCCTTCATAATTCCCGAGGAAGCCTTCGCAGCCGTAGGAGGCGTGGATGCGGCCTTCCCGGCGGGTCTGCCTGATGAAGTCAAGCAGGCCCCGGAACTGGTCCGGCGGGAGCTGCAGTTCGGGGTCGCCGGCAGCGCGTCCCATCGGGAAGACCGTGAACAGGCGCCAGCCGGGTACGCCCCAGGCGATCAGCGCCTCCTTGAGGCGAGGGAGTTCGGCATAGTTGCGCCGGTTGACGCAAGTCACGACGTCAAAGACGAAATCCTTTTGACCGGCGAGGAGCCGGATGGCTGCAGCGGCCCGTTCGAAACTGTGTTCCCGCCCCCGCATCCAGTCGTGGTTGTCCTGCAGCCCGTCCAGACTGACGGTCGCGCTCCGCATCCCGCTGTCCAGCAGCCGGGCGAAGCGCTCCGGGGTCAGGGCGAATCCGTTGGTAACCATGCCCCAGGAAAAGCCTTTTTCATAGATGCCCCGGCCGCACGCTTCCAGGTCCGGACGCATCAGCGGTTCCCCGCCGGTCACGATGACAAATACGGAATGCGGCTCGCAATGGGCGTTGACGCTGTCCAGCACCCGGAGGAAATCCTCCCGGGGCATGTCCGGCGCCTCCGCCACCGCCTTGCAGTCGCTGCCGCAGTGCCGGCAGGCCAGGTTGCAGCGGAGCGTACATTCCCAGAAAAGCTGCTCCAGCGGATGGCTCCGCCGGACGTCTCTCTGCAGGAAATTGTTGATGTCCAGGGCGATCCTGTGCCGCAGGTCCAGCATTATTATTCGCCGTTGAGCTTTTTGTGGTCCTGGAGGAACTCTTCGGGTTTCAGGACCCGCGGGGTCACGCGCAGTTTGAGAAGGTCCCCCTTGAACCAGCAGACCATGTTCTGCCGCACGCCGACGGAAGTGAACCCTTCGTTGACGAGGGGCAGCCAGGGCAGGGAACTGCGGCACTGCTCTACGCCGTCCACATAGCTGACCAGCCCGTCCGGAGAGGCGACCAGGGCCAGGGAATACCAGCGGTCCGTGGGATGCGTGAGCTTCTCATCGATCAGGACGGCGCTTCGCCGGGCCGGGTTGGGCTGCTCCGGTGTGGCCTCCGGTGTGCCCAGGTTGACGAATGCATCGAAATACCAGGTCTTGTCGGGATTGACGCGCGTCTCGAAGAGGATGCGCTTGTCCATGGTGCCGATATGCAGGAAGCGCTGCTCGAAGGCGGCATCGCCGTCCTGGCGGAAAATGACCTCCAGGGTGAATGCTTCCATCCCGGCAACGGGGACGGATTCGACGAAGACCCCGTCTCCGTTGCCGTTGAAATGAACGGCCTGACCGGCGGGAGTCCAGAAAACCTGAGGTTCTCCGAACAGGCTTCGGATGGCGGGGAAATAGTCTGCGGACCACTCGGCCGTACGGGGCTGGGCCGAACAGAGGAGTGCCGTGCAGAGGGCGAGGAGGAGGGTAATCTTTTTCATAACTCTCAAAGATACTAATTTTTATATCTTTTTGGTCTTTTCGTGCAAGATTTCCAAAAGGCGGGAAACTAACTTTGTAACGGTCATTAAAACTGACAGCCTTATGAAGAAAACCCTTTTGTTTTTGTCCGTGCTCGTCCTCTTCGGATGCACCAAAACCATTGTCAATCCGGTCCTGACCATCGAGGGTGGACAGGTCCAGGGTGTCACTGCAGATATCCCCGGCGTGTTCGTGTACCGGGGTATCCCCTATGCCGCTCCGCCCATCGGCGACCTGCGCTGGAAAGAACCCCAGTCCGTCGTTCCCTGGCAGGGTGTCAAGACCGCTGACCGATTCGGCCATCCCGGCTATCAGTCCGTCCATTATCCGGGCGGATACGCTACGGAATGGGGATATGGGGCAGAGTCTCCTTATAGTGAAGACTGCCTCTACCTCAATGTGTGGACCAAGGCTCCGGGCGAGGTCGACAAAAAACTTCCCGTCGCTCTGTGGATCCATGGCGGCGGATACCGTGAAGGCTGGGGCTCCGAACCGGAGTTCGACGGCCAGGAGTGGGGCGCGAAGGATGTCGTGCTCGTCTCCATCAATTATCGCCTGGGTGTTTTCGGATTCCTGACCCATCCTGAACTTTCTGCGGAGAGCCCGCATCACGTTTCCGGAAACTACGGCATCCTCGACCAGATCGAGGCCCTCAAATGGATCCGCAAGAACATCGCACAGTTCGGCGGTGATCCGGACAACGTGACGATTTTCGGCCAGAGCGCCGGCGCCGGCAGCGTCAAGACGCTCTGTGAATCTCCGTTGGCCCGCGGCTATTTCAACAAGGCCGTGATCATGTCCGGCGGTGGCCTGACCGTCCCGCAGGCGGCCCCCGCGGCTCCCCGGCGCAACCTGTTCCGCGCCATGTCCCTGCCTGAGGCCGAGCAACAGGTCAAGACCGTCATGGACTGGGCAGGTCTGACGGACCTGCAGAAGATGCGTGCCGCCTCTACCGAGATGCTCCATACCCTGGGCACCGTCTATAACGCCGCCAGCGGCCAGTTCGCCTACCTGACGGGATCTCCGATCGTGGACGGCTATGTGTCTCTCGAGAGTTTCGATGATGCGGCCAGGGACGGTTCCCTCGCCGATGTGCCGTATATGATCGGCTATACGCTCAATGACATGGGCGACATGGCCGGCGGTATCGCGGCCTTCTGTCTCAACCGCGAAGAGAAGGGCAATCAGGCCTGGGCTTACGAATTCGCCCGTCCGTTGCCGGACGACGGTTCCCATCCGGAGGTTACCGCGCGCCTCAAAGGTGCCTTCCATTCTTCCGACCTCTGGTTTGTCTTCAAGTCCCTGAAACACTGCTGGCGTCCCTGGACCCGGGGAGACTGGGACCTTTCCGAGAAAATGCTGACCGCATGGACGAATTTCGCCAAGACCGGCGATCCCAACGGCGGCGGCGTCGAATGGACCCCGTATACCCGGGAGAACGCGAAGTTCATGCTCTTTAAACTGAATCCTCAGGATGAGGAAGCCTCCGGAATGGGGGATCCCATCCGACCTTAAAAAACTATTCACATACTTTTTCATGTACGGCGGCCACCCGATTTCCGGATGGCCGCCGTTTCATGTTCGATCGTGATAGAAAACTAGTGCAGAACCAGTTTGTAACGTACGCCGATGGAGAACCATTCCAGGTTCTGCCAGACGGCCAGGATGTCGAAGTGGTCCTTGTAGATCGAGGTCACCAGTCCGGCATTGAACGTACGTGAGTCATATTCGGCAATCAGGTTCAGTCGGATCCAGTCGTTCTGCACCCATTTCGGCTTCCAGTTGATGCCGCCGCAGGGGCCTTTGAGCGGCCGGTCTTTCCGCAGACTGTACTGGTAGCCCGCATGAACCCCGATGTCGCCGATGCCGAAATCAAAATGCTTGGAAGCGGAGACGAAGAAACGGTTGAAGTAGCCGTTCTGGTCGGAAATCTCCGTGATGGAACCCCAATATTCGTAGTTGACGGCGCCGGTT
>JAILAO010000169.1 GCA_024681565.1 Bacteroidales bacterium | reverse complement strand
CGGCTGGAGGGAAGCCTCGGTGACCGTCCGGAAATCGAAGATGCGGCGCAGGCGGTAGCGCTCCTGCAGCAGGCGGATGTCCTCATCCGTCGCATCGTGCAGGTGCGCCGTGCGCAACAACAGGCCCCGACGGACCTTCTTTCCGCCGGCGGGCAGCCCGCCGAGATCCCGGGCGTTGACGATCGCCGAGAAATCCATGCGTACTATTTGATCTTCGCTTTGTAGGCGGCGCCGACTTTCCCGCGGGCGATGCTCATCAGCTTCTTGGCCAGCATTTTGCGACGGATCGGGGCCACGATGTCCGTAAACAGGACGCCGTCCAGGTGCGAGAACTCGTGCTGGATCATGCGGGCCGCGAATTTGTCGAAGGTCTCCGTCTTCTTCTCGAGCTTTTCATCATAATATTCGACCGTGATGCTCTCGGGCCGGCGCACGTCGGCATAGATGCCGGGAACGCTGAGGCAGCCTTCGTTGTATTCGCACATCTGCTCGCTCTCCCCGATCACGACCGGGTTGATAAAGGTGCGGCGGAAGCCTTTCAGATAGGGATAGATGTCTTCCATAATGTCTCCGTTGACAACGGCGACACGCTGGCTGACCCCGATCTGGGGCGCTGCCAGGCCGCAGCCTTCGGAATTGTCCAGGGTGTCCCAAAGGTCCTTCACCAGGGCCTCGAGACCGGCCTTGTCGGCAAGATCGGCCGGAGCGGCGACTTTGCGCAGCACTTCCGAGCCGTAGAGGTAAATCGGTTGTATCATTTCTTCTTGTCCAGGTAACTTTGCAGGATGATGGCCGCACTGATCTTGTCCACCGATGCCTTGTCGCGCCGGTCGCTCTTCTTCATCCCGCCGTCGATCATCGCCCGGTGTGCCAGCACGGAAGTGAAACGCTCATCTTCCAGTTCAACCGGCACTGCAGGGAAAGCCTTGCGCAGGCGTTTCAGAAAGACCTCCACATCTGCCGCCGCCTCCGCCGGCGCACCGTTGAGATTGAGCGGCCAGCCGACGACAAAACGGACAACTGTCTCCGAAGCGGCATATTTTTGGAGATATTCTATTATCTTTGCAGCAGGAACGGTCTCGAGAGGAGATGCGAAGATGCCCAGCGGATCGCTTACAGCGACTCCGACCCGGGCGCGCCCGTAATCAATGCCTATCGTCCTGTTCATCACCGCAAATTTAATTCAAAAGTATGGGAAGACAAAATCCGGGACTCAATAAACGGACATACAGGCTCTCTCTCGTGGACAATGAAACCCACGACATGATCCGTTCGATCCGTTTCAACCGGGCGCAGCTCATCTATGGGATCCTGACGGCCGTGCTTGCGCTCCTGCTCTTCTTCTACCTGCTGTTTTCCTTCACCCCGCTGCGGACGGCCATCCCGGGCTACCCCAACGCCCATTCCAAGAAGGAAGCCGTCGCCAACGCCATCAAGATCGACTCGCTGGAAAGCATCGTCACCCGCTGGAACCTCTACGCCGAGAACCTCAGCCGCGTGCTGACCGGAGAGGCGACCGTAGACTTCGACAGTCTCGTGCGTGCCGGACAGACCCGCTATCTCTCCGAGAAGGACCCGGCCGAGCTCGCCCGGCGCGACTCCCTCTTCCAGGAGACGGTCCGCAAAGAAGAACAATTCGGCGTCAGCTCCCGCGAAGAGCGCAGCCTGCCCCTCGAGGGCATGCATTTCTTCGCGCCGATCAAGGGCGTCGTCGCCACCGGATACGACCGCGTGGTCCATCCGGCCATCGACATCACCGCCCCGACGGGCAGCGTGGTCAGCGCCGTCCTGGACGGCACGGTGGTCTTTACCGGATGGGATGCCGAGGAAGGCTATTTCATTGTCCTGCAGCACAGGAACGACATGCTGAGCATCTATGCCCACAACCAGAAACTGCTCCGCAGCAATGGCGAAACCGTCAAAGCCGGCACGCCGCTCGCCCTGGTCGGCGGCACCAGCCCCAAGGAAGGAGCGGACCACCTGCATTTCGAACTGTGGCACAACGGCCAGAGCCTCGATCCTACCCGTTATATCAGTTTTTAGGTGAAAAGAAGAATCGCGATACTCGGATCCACCGGATCCATCGGAACCCAGACGCTGGATGTCATCCGCCAGCACCGCGACCTGTTCGAGGTCGCGCTCATTTCCGCCAGGAGCAGCGTGGACCTGCTGGTCAGCCAGGCCATCGAATTCGACGCAACCCACGTCGTCATCTGTGACGAGAACCGCTACCGGGAGGTAGCGGACGCACTGGAACCGCGCGGCACCCGGGTATGGGCCGGGGTGGACAGCCTGTGCGATCTCGTGGGAATGCCCTCGGTGGACATCGTCGTGGGAGCGATGGTGGGTTTCAGCGGTCTGCGTCCTACGCTGGCCGCCCTGCGCGCCGGCAAGGTCGTGGCCCTCGCCAACAAGGAGACCCTGGTCGCCGCCGGCGCCATCGTCACCCGGACGGCGAAAGAGCACCACGGCGTGATCCTGCCCGTGGATTCCGAGCATTCCGCCATCTTCCAGTGCCTGCTGGCCGCAGGCGACAATCCTGTCGAGAAGGTGCACCTGACCGCTTCCGGCGGCCCGTTCCGCACCTGGGACCGGCTGAGCATTGCCGGGGCCACCGCCGCCCAGGCGCTCAGGCACCCCAACTGGGACATGGGCAGCAAAGTCACCATCGACTCCGCCACCATGATGAACAAAGGCTTCGAAGTCATCGAAGCCAAATGGCTCTTCGACCTCGATCCGGACCGGATCCAGGTGGTCGTCCACCCCGAATCCGTCATCCACTCGATGGTCGAATTCGCCGACGGCGCGGTCATCGCCCAGCTCGGCTGCCCGGACATGCGGGAACCGATCGGCTTCGCGCTCAGCTATCCCCGCCGCCTGACCGTCGGCAACAAAAAACTGGACTTCGCCGCCCTCGGCGGCCTGTCCTTCGAAGCCCCCGACACGGGGCGCTTCCCCTGCCTCGCCCTGGCCTATGAGGCCATCCGCCGCGGAGGCAATGCCCCCTGCGCGCTCAACGCAGCCAACGAAGTGGCCGTAGCCGCTTATCTCAAAGACCTCATTTCCTTTTATGATATCGCAAAGATCGGCGAAAAAGCGCTCGCAGGCGTAGATTTTGTAGAGAATCCTACGCTCGAAGACATCTTCGAGACCAACAGGGAAATCGCCGCAATCGCCGATGGTTATATTCATTAAAGTCCTGCAAGTCATCCTTGCCCTGTCCGTGCTCATCATCATCCACGAGTTCGGACATTTCCTGTGGGCCCGGGCCTTCGGCATCCGCGTAGAGAAGTTCTACCTTTTCTTCGACGTCGGCGGCAAAGCCCTCGCCCGCTGGCATTGGGGAGAGACCGAGTTCGGCATCGGCTGGCTGCCCTTCGGCGGCTACTGCAAGATTGCCGGGATGATCGACGAATCGATGGACCTGGACCAGATGAAGCAGGAGCCCCAGCCGTGGGAGTTCCGGACGCATCCGGCCTGGCAGCGACTGCTGGTAATGGCCGGCGGCGTGATCAACAACTTCATTTTTGCCATTTTCGCCTATATCGCCATCATGGCCATCTGGGGCCAGTCCTACATCGGCAACGAAGGCAGCAGCATCTACGTGGACGAACTGGCCTACGACATGGGATTCCGGACGGGCGACCGGATCCTCCGGCTGGACGATTATGTCCCGGAGAATTTCAGCATGCTCCAGGCCGACCTGGCACGCAGGAACGTCCACAAGGCCACCGTTTTACGCGGACAGGACACCCTGGACATCTATATCGACCAAGCCCGCATCGGAGACGTCCTCAACGACCCGATGATGTTCGACCTGGCCATCCCCTTCGTCGTGGATTCCGTGATGGCGGACGGGCTCAACGCCCGGTCCGGACTGCTGAAGGGCGACCGCATCACCGCCCTGGACGGCGAGCAGATCGCCTATGTACAGGATTCCCGGCCCGTGCTGGCAGCGCGCCCTTCGCAGGAGATCTCCGCGGATGTGGTACGCGGCACAGACACGCTCGGCATGCCTGTCCGGGTGGACAGTCTCGGCCATATCGGCGTCTATCTGCAGACGCCCAACATCCAGGTCCGCCACTATAACCTGCTGGAGGCCATCCCCGCCGGCTGGCGCATGGCCGGCCAGAGCATCGGCGGCTACCTGGACGACCTGAAACTCATCGCCAGGCCGGCCACCGGAGCCTACAAGTCGGTAGGCAGTTTCATCGCCATCGGGCAGGTATTCCCCGAGACCTGGGACTGGTACCGTTTCCTGAACATTCTCGCACTGCTCTCCATCATGCTCGCCGTGATGAACCTGCTCCCGATCCCGGGGCTGGACGGCGGACACATCCTGTTCACCCTGTATGAGATCCTCTCCGGCCGCAAGCCCGGCGAACGTTTCCTCGTCGTCGCACAGCTCATCGGAATGGCCCTCATCTTCGCCCTGATGTTCCTGGCCTTCGGGAACGACATTTCAAGACTCATCCATTAAGAAAAAGATATGAAAAGACATTGCATTCCCATCATCCTGACCGCTTTCGCGGTGCTCTTCACCTTTTCCGGATGCAAGACCAAAACCCTCCTGCCCAGCGTCAGCGGCAAGGCCGGAGAGATCATCGTAATCATGGAGAAACCCGACTGGGAGGACGCCCTCGGCAGCGATGTCCGCGAACTGCTGGCCCACGACTGTCCGTGGCTCGCCCAGAAAGAGCCGCTGTATTCCCTGGTCAACGTAGTCCCCTCCGCGTTCGTGGACCTCTTCAAGGTCCACCGCAACATCCTGCTTTTCCAGGTCAATCCGCAGATCGATTCTTCCGGAATCATCTTCAAGCACGATGTCTGGGCGGCACCCCAGTGCGTCATCCAGATCAGCGCGCCGACTTCCGCGGCGGCAGCCGAGGTGCTCCGGGAGAAAGGTCCCATGATCGTCAGTTCGATCGAGCAGGCCGAGCGGGACCGCGTGATCCGCAACACCTTGCGCTATGAGGAGTTTTCCCTCTATCCCAAGATCACGGAAATCTTCGGCGGGTCCCCGCATTTCCCTTCCGGATACAAACTCCGCAAAGCCACCGACAACTTTGCCTGGATCGCGGACGACAAGGAAGGCGTCTATCAGGATGTCTTCATCTACCGCTACCCGGTCGAGCCGGATCCCTTCACCCTGGAGAAGATCATCGCCCACCGCAACGAGGTCATGAAGGACAATGTCCCGGGCATGTTCGACGGCACTTACATGACCACGAGCATCTACTTCCCGCCGACCCTCGAGTACCTCAAATACAAAGGACGCGACCTGGCGCAGACGCGCGGCATGTGGGAAGTCCAGAACGACTTCATGGGCGGTCCCTTCGTCTCCCACTCCTTCTACAGCCAGGATGGCAGCGAAATCCTCGTGGCGGAGGCTTTTGTCTATGCGCCCCGTTTCGATAAAAGACAATATCTGCGACAGGTGGAGTCTATCCTCTACTCCTGGGAATGGAAGCAGCCCGAGAATAAGGAAGAAAAAGACAAAAATTAGTTTGTCTTATCCAAAAATATTTCTATCTTTGCAATCCCAATTTGGCGGATACCGTCACGGGATGAGTTTGGTGGGTTCGTATAACGGCTAGTACTCAAGATTTTCATTCTTGCAATAGGAGTTCGATTCTCCTACCCACTACCAAATATTAAAAAATAAAACAATGGCAAATACAGCATCCGCTAAAAAAGCCGATCGTCAGAACGAAAGGCACAGACTGCATAATCGCTATTATGCAAAGACAACCCGCAACGCGATCCGCGACATCCGCAACACCACCGACAAGGCAACGGCCCAGGCCAACGCCCCCAAGGTCTATGCGATGATCGACAAGCTCGCCAAGATCGGCCTGATCCACAAGAACAAGGCCTCCAACCTCAAGAGCGGCATTGCGGTTTACATCAACAAGCTTGCTTAAAAGCAATTTTTGTTGTACTTTTGCAATCCTTTTTCCGGCGGCTGCCGGATTTGACAATGCTGAAAGAAACGGGATGTAGCGCAGTTGGCTAGCGCACTACGTTCGGGACGTAGGGGTCGTCTGTTCGAGTCAGATCATCCCGACAAAGGGAAGCGGAAACGCTTCCCTTTTTCGTTTTATTCCCGGGTCCGGGGGAGATTATTTTTTCCGGTTGCGGCGGTTGAGTTCGGCGCGGAAAGCATCGGCATTGCGGTTGTGCTCCGCGAGCGTCCGCGCGAAAACATGCGTGCCGGAGAAATCGGGATTGGCGCAGAAATAGAAATTGCCGGCGCCCCAGGTACCCCCGAAATCAGGATTCAGCACCGCTTCCAGCGCGGCCCGGGTCGGCACACAGATCGGTCCCGGCGGCAGGCCGGTATGGGTATAGGTGTTATAGGCAGAATCCACCTCCAGGTGCTTGTTGAGAATTCGGCTGAGCTTGTAATCGTAGCAGAAAGCGATGGTCGGGTCCGCCTGCAGCGGCATGCCGACCTTGAGCCGGTTGAGATAGACGCCGGCGATCCGGGGCATCTCCGCTTCGTGGTTGGACTCCCCTTTTACGATGGATGCCAGTACGGATGCCTGCTGGCGGGTCAGGCGCAACGCCTTGGCCTTGGCATCCCGTTCGGGGGTCCAGAAAGCGTCCCATGCCGCTTTCTGTTTGTCCAGGAAATCCACCATCGAGGCCGTCCAGTAGATATCGTAGGTGTCGGGCGTCAGCAGCGAGAAGACGTTGCGCGAGGTGAAGCCGTACTCGGCCAGCAGTTTGTCGTCATTGAGCGCATGGATCACCGTTGCGGAGTCCAGCAGCAGCTGACTGGCGATCTTGGCAGCGATATTCGACTTGATCCGGAGATTGCCCGTCAGGGAGAGACGGACCGGCGACTGCCATCCGTTGTTGAGCATCCGGGCCACATATACGCTGGCGTCGCCGGGAGACACCGTATAATGCCCGGGCGTCAGGTACTGGGCGACCTGCTTGGCCTGGAAGCAACGCTCCAGACTCTTGCGGCTGATCACCTGCGCCTGATCGGCAATCAGGTCCAGGACCTCGTCCGCCGTCGCCTCCGGATAGACGTAGATTTCCGCCTGCTTGCGGAAATTGGGCATTTTGTTGTCCCGCAGCCAGCTGAAACCGAGCAGGCCGCCGATCGCCAGGACGACCAGGAACAGGAGGATATAAGTCGCTTTCTTCATAAGGGACACAAATTTAAGAAGAATTTCATTAAATTAGCGGAAAACCCAAACCTGATGAAAAGAATCCACTTCATTCTCGGCCTCGGGCTGCTGCTCTGCGCCTGCAGTCCCCAATGGCAGGAAACCGAAATCGACGGTTACCGGCAGATCACCCAGAAAGGCGGCGCCACGCTCGGCGTCAACAGCGCTCCCCTCCTCACCCGGGGCGGATTCGTCTTCAAGGACCTCAACCGCAACGGCTCGCTGGATGTCTACGAAGACTGGCGTCAGCCTGCGGAGAAACGGGCACAGGATCTCGCCTCGCAGCTCAGCATCGAGGAAATCGCAGGTCTGATGCTGTACAGCGGACACCAGAGCGTCCCGGCCGACACGATCACCGACCGTCAGCGGAAATTCCTCGAAGAGGACAACCTGCGGGCCGTGCTCGTGACCAGCGTCGCCTCGCCGGAAGTCGCCGCACGCTGGAACAACCGCGTCCAGGCTTTCGTAGAAGGTCTGGGACACGGCATCCCCGCCAACAATTCCTCGGACCCGCGCAACGAGCCCCGGGCCACGGCAGAGTTCAACGCCGGGTCCGGCGGACATATCTCCCTGTGGCCCACCCCCCTGGGATTCGCCGCCACGTTCGACCCGGGTACCGTACGTACCTTCGGCATGATCGCCTCTTCGGAATACCGCGCCCTCGGCATCGCCACCGCCCTCAGTCCGCAGATCGACCTGGCGACCGAACCCCGCTGGAGCCGCTTCAGCGGCACTTTCGGGGAAGACCCGGATCTGGATATCGCCATGACGCGCGCCTATGTGGAAGGGTTCCAGACCACGGAAGACAGTCCGGACGGCTGGGGCGGGCGGAGTGTCTACGCGATGGTCAAGCACTGGCCTTCCGGCGGACCGGAAGAAGGCGGACGGGACGCCCACTACAGCTACGGCAAATATGCCGTATACCCGGGCGGCAATTTCGAGATGCACCTCAGACCGTTCACCGAAGGCGCTTTCCGCATCCAGGGCGGCACCCGGAGCGCTTCGGCCGTGATGCCCTACTACACCATCTCCTACGGGGCGGATCCGTCCGGACGGAATGTCGGCAACAGTTACAACCATTTCCTGATCAGCGGACTGCTCCGCGAGATCCACGGGTTCAACGGGGTGGTCTGCACCGACTGGAACATCACCAAGGACAACAACGCCGTCGAAGCCTTCGACGGGAAATGCTGGGGCGTCGAGAACCTGACGGAGGCGGAGCGGCACTACCAGGCCATCCTCGCGGGCGTGGACCAGTTCGGCGGCAACAATGACAAAGGCCCCGTCCTGGAAGCCTACAGCATGTGGGCCCGGGAATACGGCGAGAAGAATGCCCGGGAGCGTTTCGAACAGTCGGCCGTCCGCCTGCTGATGAATTCTTTCCGGACCGGGCTCTTCGAGAATCCCTATACCGACCCGGCCATCGCCGTGAAAGTGGTGGGGAACGCCGCTTTCATGGAAGCGGGCTTCAGCGCACAGCGCCGGTCCGTCGTGATGCTCAAAAACCGGGATGCCACCCTGCAGCAGCTGCAGGCCTTTTCCAGCGAAAAGCCGGAGCCGCAGTCCGTTTCCAAAGTCTATGTCCCGAAGCGCCGCATTCCGCAGAACCGGAGGATGTTCGGGTTCGGCGGCGACGCTCCCGAACGCATAGACTGGCCGGTCGACACCGCCCTCGTCCGGAAATATTTCACCTGGGCGGACACGCCGGAAGAGGCCGATTTCGCCCTTGTCCTCATCGAAGGGCCGGACGGCGGCAGCGGATACGATGTCCGCGACCGGGAGCAGGGCGGCAACGGCTATGTTCCCATCTCCCTGCAATACAGGCCCTACAAGGCGGACCATGCCCGCGCCGTATCACTGGCCGGCGGAGATCCCAAGGAGAACTTCACCAACCGTTCTTACAAAGGAAAAACCGTCACGACAGCCAACGAATCCGACCTGGACCTCGTCATCAGGACCCGAAAAGAGATGGGAGACAAACCCGTGGTCCTCTGCGTCCGTCTCTCGAAGCCCTTTGTACCTGCGGAAGTCGAGCCCTATGCGGATGTCCTCTTCGTGCATTTCGGGGTGCAGAACCAGGTCCTGCTCGACCTGGCCGGCAGGCTCTTCGAGCCTTCAGGCCTGCTGCCGATGCAACTCCCGGCCGACATGCGCACCGTCGAAGAACAGGAAGAAGACGTGCCGCATGACATGCGCCCCTATGTCGATGCGGACGGACACAGCTATGACTTCGCCTTCGGCATGAACTGGAACGGGGTCATCGACGACCACCGCGTGCGGCAGTACCGCAAATAATCAGATGGAGACCTCCGCCCGGCGGCGGATGTCATCGGAAGCGGCGCCGAGCAGCAGCTCCAGGCGTCCGTGTTCGAGATCCCAGGCTCCCGTCTGCACATTCCAATAGCGGAGATCCCTGACCGGGATCTCCAGACTGACGGTCTTCTTCTCCCCGGCGCCGAGACGCACGCGGGCGAAAGCCTTGAGCTCTTTGGCGGGCCAGACGACCGTGGCATCCGGACGGCTGACATACAGCTGGACCACCTCGTCGGCTTCCATCCCGCCTTCATTGGTCAGTTCAAAAGAAACTTTCACGACCTCCCCGGAAACGGACGCATTCATCTCCCCATATCCAAAGCGGACATAGGAAAGGCCGTGTCCGAACGCATACATCGGTTTCACGCCCTTGGTGTCGTACCAGCGGTAACCGACCAGGGCGCCCTCGGTGTATTTGGAGACGGGTTTGGGCAGGGATTCCAGAAAAGCCTGCCGCTCGGCGGGGGTCATCTTGAGCATATCCTCCCGGTAACGGAGCGTGAAAAGATCGCCGCCCGCCGTCTTGTCCGGGAAATTACCCAAGGCGAAAGCCGGGGAATCCTCCAGTTTCGCCGGGAAGGTGAACGGAAGCTTTCCGGACGGGGCGATGTCGCCGAAAAGCACTTCGGCCAGGGCCGTACCCCCTTCGGACCCGTTCCACCAGCCCTGCACGATGGCCGGGCTGTTCGGCTCCAGGCTGCGCAGGTCGCACGGACCACCGGAAATCAGGACGCTGACCAGGTTCGGGTTGGCAGCATAGAGAGCGGCCACCACCTCATTCTGGCCCGCAGGCAACTGGATGTCGGCGCGGTCGCTGCCCTCGGTCTCGATGTTCTTGTTCGTACCGCCGAAAAATATGACGAGATCCGCTTCGCGGGCCAGGGCGACAGCCTCGGCAAGCAAGGCCGGATCCGCCGGTTCGTCGATGGCGGAAGCCACCAGCGGGTCGGGAGCGGACGGACGGCGGCGGCCCGGGTAATTCCTGTAGCCCGGCGCGTAGTCCACCCCGATCCCGGCACCGGCGCGCCGGCGGATCCCCTCCAGCGGCGTGATCTCATACAGGGCCTTGACCCCGGCACCGACGCCGCCGGACTGGGTAGGCAGGACGGCATTCTGGCCGATGACGGCGATCCTCCTGATATCTTTCCGGAGCGGGAGGAGTCCTCCCTCGTTCTTGAGCAGGACGATGGAACGCTCCGCCACCTTCCGGGCGATCTCCTGACATTCCGGCTGGGAGGTCATCCGGGTATTGGCCACGTCATCCGGCACGGCCTCGACGGCCAGACGGACCCGGAGGATCTGGCGGACTTTCTCATTGACCAGTTCTTCCGTCAAGGCTCCCGTCCGGACAGAATCGATGACCGGCTGTCCGAGATAGTTGCTGCCCGTCATCTGGACATTGAGTCCGTGGAGCATCGCCCCCATCGTGCTGTGGGTACCGCCCCAGTCGGACAGGGTATACCCCTTGAAGCCCCATTCGTCCCGGAGGATCTCATTGAGCAGATGTTCGTTCTCCGAACAGTAGTATCCGTTCACCTTGTTGTAGGCAGGCATCACGCACATGGCTCCGCCCTCGACGACGGCCCGCTCGAAAGGTTTGAGATAGATCTCGCGCAGGGTGCGCTCGTCCACCTGGGCATCGACGCTGCCCCGGTTGGTCTCCTGGTTGTTGACGGCGTAATGCTTGATGCATACGGCAGTCCCCTGGTCCTGGAGCCCCCGGGTATAACGCATGGCCAGGGCCGCGCTCAAGGCGGGATCCTCGCTGAGATACTCATAGGTGCGGCCTCCCACGGGAAGACGCTGGATATTGATGGCCGGACCGAGGATCACATCCTTCCCACGCAGGCGGGATTCGATTCCCATCCCCTTGCCGTACAGATACGCCAGATCCTCGGACCAGGTGGCGGCGAGGGCCGACCCGGTCGGGAAATAGGTCGCGGAGTCCAACTGCCACCCGGCGGACTGGAAACCGTCGGGAACGCCCTCTTCGCGGATGCCGAAGGGACCGTCGGCGTAGTGCATGTCGGCGATGCCCAGCCGTGCCACGCCGGCGGAGGACATGTTGGTCTTGCTGTGGAGCATCTCCACCTTCTCTTCAAGCGTCATCTGGGCGATGATCGCATCAATCTGGGATTCGTGGGCCAGCAGGCGGTCCTGCGGGCTGACCGGACGTCCGCATGCGACGGCAAGCAGGGCGGCGGCGATGATAAATGAAAATCTCCGGAACACGATAATCTGTATATTAAACGGTATATTGCAAATATAGCAGATTCTTCCTTCCGCCTGGTCATTATTTCTACAGAAATGCTAACTTTGAGCAGATCCAATACCACATATCATGAAACAGCTCAACCCTTCCATCGCCCTGGAGAAGAAACTCAGCTCGCAGATATACAAGGCCCTGCAGGGCTCTGTCATAGAATCCATCCTCAAATCAGCCAAGGCTACCACCGGCGACGACTACTGGCGCAGCAACATGGAGGGGCACAGCCTCAAGATCGAGAAAGCGCTGCTGAACGACCTGTACGACCTGTGCATGGAAGTCAAGGAAAAACTCGGCTTCGGGGAGCCCGTGGATTTCTTCGTCACCGGCGACGCCACCGTCAACGCTTTCTCCATTTCCGCGGAGGAAAAAGGAAAACCCCACATCGTCAATATCAACTCCTCGCTGATCGGGCTGATGACCGAAAACGAACTGCGTTTCGTCATCGGACATGAACTGGGGCACCTGATCAACCGCGACAGCGCGCTCAAACGCCTGATATATTTCGTCTTCCCGCCCGAGGCCTCGACCATTCCCATGACCCTGCAATACAAGATCCGCCTGCACGACCAGCTCGCGGAACTGGTGGCGGACCGCTATGGGTACATGGCCGTCGGGGATGAGAACGCCTGCATCACCGCCTTTTACAAACTGGCCTCGGGGCTGGACCTCGAAAAGATGAACGTGGCGATGGACGTACTCATCGAAGAGAACAACAAAAGACTGGATTATTTCCTGCATGACAAAGGCACCAGCCAGGCTTCACACCCGGTCAACCCGGTCCGGGTCCAGGCCTTGCACCTGTTTGCCAATGCGACCGGAAAGAAGGCGCTCGAGAACGGGATGGAGCCGCTGCTCGAGATCCTGATGAAACTGGGGAACTCTCCCCTGGACGAAAAGACGGCCCTTTTCTTCGCGGCCGGAGGACTGATCGTGGCCGGCATCGACAAGGCCATCGATACCAAGGAAATCGAACAGATCATCAACAGCCTCGCGCCTCTGACGATTTTCCCGCGCGACTTCCTGGAGCAGATCGCCGCCCAGGATGTCAGCCAGGTCTTCAACGACAGCGCCCGGGCCATCCTGGAACTCGATCCGGGCATGCGCATCCCGATGCTGCAGTATTTCATCGCCATCGTGCTGGCGGACAAGGAAATCACCCAGGAAGAAGTAGACCTGGTGTACCAGTTCGGGAAAGACCTTTCCTTCAGCGAAAAAGAGATCTCGACCTATTTCGCGGAGCTGGTCCAGCGGGGTTTCATCCCCAGTCTGGATGCCATCTGCTAATCCTTATATCGGCAGGACGACCGTCTCGTCGTAGCGGATTCCTTCCTGCTTCCGGACCGGCGGCACCGGTGGCTCCGCCGCCTGCTTCTCCTGCTGCTTCGGGCGCTTGGCAGCCGATGGCTTCCTGGCGGAGGCCTCCTTCTCTTTTACCTTTACCGGAACGTGGGTTTCCTCCCTGTCGAAGCGGTCCAGCTGATAGTCTTCGATCTGCTTGATCAGTTTATCAGCATAGGAAGGATCCGTGGCATAGCCGGCTTTCTTGAGACCGCGCGCCCAGGCTTGATAGTCCGTCGGTTCCAATTCGAACAGCGACTGATATCTGGGACGGTTCCGCAGGAAATCCGAATGGGCGCGGAAAGAATCTTCGACCGTCCGGTAGGCGCGGAAGCACTCCTGTCTGCCGTCATCGTCTTTATAGAAAGTCTCCCCTTCCCAATCGCTGTGGCATTTGATCCCGAAATGGTTGTTGGCGTGGACGGCCAGCGGAGACTGCCCGGCGCCCGATTCGAGAAGGCCCTGCGCCAGGGTGATGCTGGCCGGTACACCCGTCCGCTGCATCTCACTGACCGCGAGCGGGGCGTATTCCGCAATATAATCCAGCTGCGGGGTCTGGGCGGATGCCAGAACGGGCAGCAAAGCGGGCAACAGAAGAAAAAAGCGTCTCATCGACGCAAAAATACTAAATTTTATAGATATCGAGGTCCTGGGCGGCCGTCGTCTCCGGGAAAATCGCCCGGCACTCCTGCACCAGGGCTTCGAAATCCTTGATGCGCGAAGAATAATGGCCGATCACGAGCCGGCCGGCTCCGGCATCCCGCGCACACTGCGCCGCCTGCACCGAGGTGGCGTGTCCGCGTTCGGCCGCCTTGTCCGCCATTTCGTCCGGATAGGTGGCCTCGTGGTAGAGAAGGTCCACGCCCCGCACCCATTCCGCAAGCTGCGGGAACGGGGCCGTGTCGGAGCAGTAAGCGTATGATTTCGGATGATAATCCGGATTCTCCAGCCAGTGCCGCCCGGTCACGCTTTCATCAAAGCGCCAGCCGTAGCATTCGATTTTGTGGTTGAGCGGGAAGGCGCTGACGCGCACCCACTTGGAGCTATGTACGACCTGGGGCTCCTTGCAGTCGACGGGGACGAAAAGGATCTCGAAACTTTCATGCTCGCCGAAGAAACTCTTGTAGAAATTGATCACGGAACCCAGGGCCCGGGGCCCGTAGACATACAGCGGGGCCGTGCGGCCATACATGGTCATCGTGTTGAGCAGGCCGAAAAGGCCGAAAAGATGGTCTCCGTGAATATGGGAGATAAAGACCGCCTCCACTCTCAGAAAAGCAAGGTGGGCACGCCGCATCTGCTGCTGTGTGCCCTCCCCGCAATCCATGAGGAACAAGCGTCCGTGTACTTCGAGGATCTGGGCGCTTGGATTCCTATCAGAAATGGGCATAGCCGAAGCTGTGCCCATTATCGTGAGAGTAAAGATCATCTTGGATTATTCGCCTTTCTCGAGTTTCTCTTTCAGAGCGGCCAGGGCGTCGATGTCGCCGAGGGTCGTCTTCTCGATGTTGGCATTGACCTTCTTGACAGCCTTCTTGGTGCTCTCGGCCTCGGTGGCAGCCGCACGCTCCTTGACCTCCTGGTAGGTGCGCAGGTGGCTGAGGAGGATGCGACGGGTGGAGCGACGGAGCTCGATCACCTTGAACGGCAGGGTGTCGCCGACGACGGCCTGCTTGCCGTCTTCCTTGACCAGCTCGCGGGTGAACGCGAAGCCTTCGGCATCACCTTCCAGGGTGATGTTGGCGCCCTTGTCGGTCGTGGAGGCGACAGTGCCCTCGACGACGGAGCCGACCGGGAACTTGGCCTCGATCTCATCCCAAGGGTTCGGGATCAGCTGCTTGTGGCCGAGGCTGAGCT
>JAILAO010000138.1 GCA_024681565.1 Bacteroidales bacterium | reverse complement strand
TCACCAAAGGCGGCACGATGTACGAGAGTCCGATGCTGAAGGTCGCCGTGGCGAACAACGGCTCCGTCCGTTTCTTCTCCAAAAAAGGCATCCTCCTGCTCAAGGAAGGCGCCTGGGGGCTCGAAGAGCGCCTGTCCGGTGTGGACAAAGGTGCGAAAATCGTCCGGCAGACCTTTCTGCCCGAGCCTGACGAACCTTTCTATGGTTTGGGCATCCTGCAGGGCGGAGGCCTGTCTCTGCGGGGCAAGACCCGTTATATGGTCCAGGACAATACCGAAGACTATATCCCCATCGTCCAGTCGATCAAAGGCTACGGCCTGTTTTGGGACAACCCGTCCCCGACCACATTCCGCGACGACGCTTCCGGGATGCTGTTCGAATCGGAGGTGGGGGAGGCCGTGGATTATTATTTCATCTGGGGCGGGGATGCCGACGGCGTGATCGCCGGGATCCGTTCCCTGACCGGCCGGGTGCCGATGCTGCCCCGCTGGAGTTTCGGCTTCCATCAGAGCCGGGAACGCTACAAGACCTCCCGCGAATTGCTGGAAGTGCTGGGTGAATACCGCCGCCGCGGCATTCCGCTGGACGGCATGGTCCAGGACTGGCAGTATTGGGGCAACAACTACCTCTGGAATGCCATGGATTTCCTCAATGAGGATTTCCGGGATGCCCAGGCGATGATCGACGAGGTGCATGCCCAGAAGGCGCACCTGATGATCTCCATCTGGTCTTCCTTCGGCCCGATGACCTTGCAGTATCGGGAACTGGCCGAGCAGGGGCATCTGATCGACATGGGCACCTGGCCCCGCAGCGGACTGGGGGACTGGCCTCCGCGGATGGAATATCCTTCGGGCGTCCGTCCGTATGATCCTTTCAGCAGCGAGGCCCGCGACCTTTACTGGCGCTACCTGACCAAGATGTGGGGGATGGGCATCGATGCCTGGTGGATGGATTCCACGGAGCCGGACCACCATACGCTCCGGGCCGACCGGGACGAGGATTTTGAACTGATGACGGCGAAAGGCTCCCTGCGCCGGGTGCGCAACGCCTATCCGATTGCGGCCGTCGAGGGCGTCTATGACCATCAGCGGGCCGCTTCTGCCGACCGCCGGGTCACCATCCTGACCCGTTCCGCGTATGCCGGTCAGCAGCGGACGGGCGCACAGGTCTGGAGCGGCGACGTGCCGTCCAACTGGGAAACGCTCCGCCAGCAGCTGCCTGCCGGACTGGGATTCGCCCTGACGGGAAATCCCCATTTCAATCCCGACCTGGGCGGTTTCTTCGCCAATGCTTACAACCGCCACAATGCGGACGGCAGCGCGGTTTACAACGACCGTTTCCGGGAACTTTATGTCCGCTGGATGCAGTATGGCGTCTTTATGCCGATGATGCGTTCTCACGGTACGGAGGTCCCGCGCGAGATTTACCTTTACGGACAGCCGGGCGAACCGGTCTATGACGCCCTGGTCTCCGCCGTCAAGCTCCGTTACCGTCTGATGCCCTACATCTATTCGACGGAGTGGGAGGTGAGTTCTGCGGACGGAACCTTCCAGCGTGCGCTGATGATGGATTTCCCCCAGGACCGCAGGACCTGGGAACTGGAAGACGAATTCCTCTTCGGCCGTTCGTTGCTGGTCGCACCGGTGCTCCGGGCGCATTATACTTCTGAACAAACCGGTTTTACCGAAGAGAAAGCGGATTTCTCCGCCGCCGGATCGCGGGAACTGTATCTTCCGGCTGGAACGGACTGGTATGATTTCATGACGGGAGAACGCTTGAAAGGCGGCCGGACCATCCTGCGGGAGACACATCTCGACACCGTGCCGGTCTATGTCCGTGCCGGCAGTATCATTCCGCTGGGGCCGGACGTGCAGTATGACGGCGAGAAGCCCTGGGACCAGCTTGAGATCCGGGTGTATCCGGGTGCTTCCGGACAGTTCACCCTGTACGAAGACGAGGGTGACGGCTATGCCTATGAGCAGGGAGCCTGCAGCCGCATCGTCTTTTCCCTCAAGGGGAATACCCTGACCATCGGTGCCCGGGAAGGCTCCTTCCCCGGCATGCTCCGTGCGCGGACCTTCCGCATCGTGGTTCCCGGCGGGGGCGTGCAGGAGGTCGGGTATGACGGCTCCCGGACGGAAATAAGGCTTTGACGCTTTGATGGAAATATATTAACTTTGTACGATATGAGATTCGTAAAATCCTTTGTACTGGCCTTTTGCGCCATCGCTGCGGCAGCGTGCTCGCAACCGCAGGAAAACAGTTTCTACAAAATGTCCAACCAGGCGGGGATGGAAGTGACCGTCACCAATTACGGCGGACGCATCACCTCCATCGTTCTGCCCGACAGGGACGGGGTCAAGCGTGACGTCGTCCTGGGTTTCGATCAGGTCGAGGACTACTATCCCGAGAACAACCAGACGGATTTCGGCGCCTCCATCGGCCGTTATGCCAACCGGATCAACCAGGGCAGATTCACCCTGGACGGCGTAGAATACGACTTGCCGAAAAACAATTTCGGGCATTGCCTGCACGGCGGTCCGACCGGCTGGCAGTACCAGCCCTATACCGTCGTCGAAGCGGATGCCCGTCATATCAAACTGCGGATGGACTCTCCGGACGGAGACAACAATTTCCCCGGAGCCGTCACGGCCTGCGTGACCTACACGCTGACGGACGACAACAAGATCGATATCGCCTATGAAGCCGTGACCACGGCTCCGACGATCATCAACATGACCAACCACTCTTATTTCAATCTCGCCGGCGACCCGGCGAACCACAGCGTCTGCGACGATATCCTCTACATCAACGCTTCGAATTTCACGCCGGTGGACGACACCTACATGACCACGGGCGAGATCCTGCCGGTGGAAGGGACCCCGATGGACTTCACCGTGGCCCACAAGGTCGGCGACCGCATCGACGAGTTTGACTATGTGCAGCTCAAGAACGGCAACGGCTATGACCACAACTGGGTCCTGGATACCAACGGAAGCCTGGACGAGGTGGCCGCCGAACTGTATTGCGAGCAGACCGGCATCGATCTCAAGGTCTATACCGACGAGCCCGGCATCCAGGTCTATTCCGGCAACTTCCTCAACGGTACCGTGACCGGCAAGGGCGGGGTGGTTTATCAGCAGCGTACCGGTCTCTGCCTGGAGACCCAGCATTATCCCGACAGCCCCAACAAGCCTCAGTGGCCTTCCGTGGTGCTGCGTCCGGGTGAAACCTACCACAGCCGCTGCATCTTCGCCTTCTCCGTGAAATAATCTATAAACAACGTGTATATGCTTAGTATCCTGCCTCTTCAGGCCGCAGACCTGAACCGTATTTCCCTCGCATCCTGGGACTGGATCGTCATCGGTCTGTTCTTCCTTGCGATGGTGTGGATTTGCTGGGATGTCTCCCGCAAGAAGAAAGAGACCTCCGGCGATTATTTTCTGAGCGGCCGTTCGGCCACGTGGATCGCCATCGGTGCATCCATCTTCGCCTCCAACATCGGTTCCGAGCACCTGATCGGTCTGGCCGGTACCGGTGCCTCCGCCGGCATGGCCCAGGCCCACTGGGAGATCCAGGGCTGGATGATCCTCATCCTGGGCTGGGTCTTCGTCCCGTTCTACGAGCGGAGCATGGTCTATACCATGCCTGAGTTCCTCGAGAAGCGCTACAGCAAGGAGAGCCGCGGTATCCTCACCTGGCTGTCCCTTGCCAGCTATGTCCTTACCAAGGTGTCCGTGACCGTCCTCGCCGGCGGCCTGGCGCTGAACACCCTGCTGGGCATCAACTTCTGGGTGGCAGCCCTGGCCCTCGTGATCATCACGGCGATCTACACCGTCATCGGCGGCATGGAGTCGGTGCTCAAGACCTCGGTCCTGCAGACGCCGATCCTGCTGGTCGGCTCCCTGGTCATCCTCTGGCTCGGCCTGCGTGAACTCGGCGGCTGGAATGCCATGATGGACATCTGCGCCGCACAGCCCGTCAATGAGTACGGCGATTCGATGACCTCGCTCATGCGCAGCGGACAGGATCCGGAGTTCCCGTGGTACGGCGCCCTCTTCGGCTCCGCCATCATCGGATTCTGGTACTGGTGTACCGACCAGTTCATCGTCCAGCGCGTCCTTTCCGGAAAGGACCAGAAGGAAGCCCGCCGCGGTACCATCTTCGGCGCTTACCTCAAGCTCCTTCCGGTGTTCCTGTTCCTGATTCCGGGCATGATCGCCTTCGCGCTCACCAAGACCCCCGACTCCGCCATCGGACAGACCCTTGCCGCCGCCCTCGGCGTCAATCCCGACGGTACCGTCTCCAACCCCGACATCGCCTTCCCGATGCTGGTCAACACCCTGTTGCCGGTCGGTCTGAAAGGCGTTGTGATCTGCGGTATCCTGGCCGCCCTGATGAGTTCCCTGGCTTCGCTCTACAACTCGTCCGCAATGCTCTATACCATCGATATCTACAAACGCAAGCACCCGGATACCGATGAGAAGAAACTCGTCCGGATCGGCCGTATCGCCACGGTTGTGGTGGTCGTGCTCGGCGTGCTGTGGATTTTCGTCATCCAGCGCATGGGCAAGAGCCTCTACAATTATATCCAGAGCGTGCAGAGCCTTCTCGCCCCGGCCATCGCCGCCGTGTTCCTGCTCGGTATCTGCTGGAAGAAAACCTCTCCCAAGGCCGGTATGTGGACCCTGATCGTGGGTCTTGTCCTCGGCTTTACCCGACTGATCACGATGATCATCAACCCGGAGTCCCACAACGTGTTCACCTTCATCTTCAATGAACTGAACGTGTACGCGTTCTGCGTCTGGATGTTCCTCTTCTGCGTCGTGCTGGCCATCGTGGTTACGCTGCTGACCCCGAAGCCTTCCGAGGCGCAGGTCCAGGGCCTCTGCTTCGGTACGGCCACGGCCGAACAGAAGGCGGTCACCCGTGCTTCCTGGGGTCCCTGGGACATCGTCCATACCGTTATCATCCTGGCCTTCACGGTCGCTTTCTACATCTATTTCTGGTAGTCTATGCTTGAAGAATTGAAAGCAAAGGTCTGCAAGGCCAACCTGGACCTCGTCAAACACGGCCTGGTCATCTTCACCTGGGGCAATGTCTCCGCCATCGACCGCGCCAGCGGCCTGGTCGTCATCAAACCTTCGGGCGTGAGCTATGACGATATGAAAGCCGAGGACATGGTGGTCGTCAACCTGGACGGCAAGGTGGTGGAGGGGAGTCTCAACCCTTCTTCCGACACGCCGACCCATCTGGTGCTTTACAAGGCCTTCCCGAATATCGGAGGCGTGGTGCATACCCACTCCACCTATGCCACCGCCTGGGCACAGGCCGGCATGGATATCCCGAACATCGGTACGACGCATGCGGATTATTTCCATGACGATATCCCCTGTACGCGCAATATGAAGAAGGCGGAGGTCTTCGGGGAATACGAGAAGGAGACCGGCAACGTCATCGTCGAGCGTTTCAGGAAGATGAATCCGGACGATACCCCCGGCGTGCTGGTGCGCAATCACGGCCCCTTCACCTGGGGAAAGGACGCCGACAATGCCGTCCACAACGCCGTGGTCCTGGAAGAAGTGGCCAAGATGGCTTCCATCTCCGTGGACATCAATACGGCCGGCAAACTGAGCGGCATCTATATTTCGGATTTCGTTCCCAGGATGAACAAGCTCCTCGTCGAGAAACACTACAGCCGGAAACACGGCCCCAATGCCTATTATGGGCAGAAAAAGAAATAAAAACAACATTAAAACTATACCGATATGGCATTTGATAATTGCGAATTATGGTGGGTGACCGGCGCGCAGCTCCTGTATGGCGGAGATGCCGTCGTCGCCGTGGACGGACATTCCAAGGAGATGGTGGAGGGCCTGAACGCCTCCGGCAACATCCCCGTCAAGATCGTTTATAAGGGTACGGCCAACAGCAGCCGTGAGGTCGAAGACGTGATGAACGCCGCCAATAACGCGCCCGCGTGTGTCGGTGTCATCACCTGGATGCACACCTTTTCCCCTGCGAAAATGTGGATCAAGGGACTTCAGGACCTGAAGAAACCGCTTCTCCACTTCCATACCCAGTACAACGCCGAGATTCCCTGGGACGATATCGACATGGACTTCATGAATCTCAACCAGAGCGCCCACGGCGACATCGAGTTCGGACACATCTGTGCCCGGATGCGCGTCCCGCGCAAAGTCGTGGTCGGCTACTGGAAGAGTCCCGAGGCCCAGCGCCGCATTGCCATCTGGGCGCGTGTGAGCGCTGCCCTGGCCGATGCCCGCAAGGTCCGTTGCCTCATGTTCGGCATGAACATGAACAACGTGGCCGTCACGGACGGTGACCGTGTCGAGTTCGAACAGCGCCTGGGCTATCATGTCGACTATTATCCGGTCTCCTCCCTGATGGAATACCTCAAGAAGGTGTCGGATGCCGATACCGACGCCCTGGTGGAGGAGTATAAGAAGCTCTATACCATCAAGATCGACGAGACCGGTCCCGAAGTGTACTGGGAAAAGGTGCGCAACGCCGCCCGGGCCGAGATCGCCATCCGCCGCGTCCTGGAGGACGAGGGCGCTACGGCCTTCACCACCAACTTCGACGACCTCGGCGATGCCGATGTGGATGCCCCGGATTTCGTCGGTTTCGACCAGATTCCAGGTCTGGCTACCCAGCGGCTCATGGTCGAAGGTTATGGCTTCGGCGCAGAGGGCGACTGGAAGACCGCCTGCCTGCAGCGTACGCTCTGGGTCATGTCCCAGGGTCTCCCCGGCGGCTGCTCCTTCCTGGAAGACTATACCCTCAATTTTGCCGGGGACAAGTCCTCCTGCCTGCAGAGCCACATGCTGGAGGTCTGTCCGATGATCGCGAGCGACAAACCCAAACTCGAGGTGCATTTCCTCGGCATCGGCATCCGCAAGCAGCCGACCGCCCGCCTGGTCTTCACGTCCAAGACCGGACCCGGAGCCAAGGCGACCGTCGTGGATCTCGGCAACCGCTTCCGTGTCATCGTACAGGATGTGGACTGCATCGAACCCAAACCCATGCCCAAACTGCCCGTGGCATCGGCCCTCTGGATCCCCCGTCCGAGCTTCGAGATCGGAGCCTGCGCCTGGATCCTGGCCGGCGGCACCCACCATTCGGCCTTCAGCTATGACATCACGGCCGAATACTGGGGCGATTTTGCGGAATTCACCGGGATCGAGTTCATCCATATCGGGAAGGATACCACCATCCACCAGTTCAAGCGTGAACTGCGGATGAACGAAGTCTATTATCTCCTGAACAAAGCGCTGAAGTAAGATGACCGACGCGAAAACCCTCATCGAATCCGGGAGTGCCGTCCTGGGCATCGAACTGGGCTCGACCCGCATCAAGTCCGTGCTCATCGGTCCCGACTTCAAACCGCTCGCCCAGGGCAGCCATGAATGGGAAAACCAGCTTGAGGACGGGCTCTGGACCTATAGCATCGAGGCCATCCACAGGGGCCTGCAGGCCAGTTACGCCGACCTGCGTGCCCAGGTGAAGGCGGAATACGGCTGTGAGATCCGGCGCCTGGCCGCCATCGGCGTCAGCGCGATGATGCACGGCTATATGCCTTTCGGTATTGACGGCAAGATCCTGGTGCCGTTCCGCACCTGGCGCAACACCAACACCGGTGCCGCCGCCGCGGAACTCTCCGACCTGTTCCATTTCAACATTCCGCTCCGCTGGAGCATCTCCCACCTTTATCAGGCTATCCTGAACGGGGAAGAGCATGTGGACAAGATCTACTGCCTGACCACGCTGGCCGGCTACGTTCACTGGCAGCTCACGGGCGAGAAGGTCCTCGGCATCGGCGATGCTTCCGGCATGATCCCGGTGGATCCGCAGGCGAAAGATTACAACGCCGGCATGGTCAGGAAGTTCGACACTCTCATTGCGTCGAAACATTTCCCCTGGAAGTTGCGCGACATCCTGCCGAAGTGCCTTCCGGCGGGTGCCGACGCCGGCAGCCTGACCCCGGAAGGGGCCCTGCTTCTGGATCCGTCCGGACAGCTGATGCCCGGCGCCCCGTTCTGTCCGCCGGAAGGCGATGCCGGAACCGGCATGGTCGCGACCAATGCGGTCAGGCCCCGCACCGGCAATGTCTCCGCCGGGACCTCTTCCTTCTCGATGATCGTTCTGGAAAAGGATCTGTCCCAGCCGTATGAGGTGATCGATATCGTCACGACGCCGGCCGGCAGCCCGGTGGCGATGGTCCATTGCAACAACTGTACGTCCGACATCAACGCCTGGGTGAACGTCTTCGCCGAATTCCAGCAGATGATGGGGAACAAGGTCGATCGGGGAGAACTTTTCACGCGCCTGTTCGAAGTGGCCCTGCAGGGCGACACGGACTGCGGCGGCCTGCTCTCCTACAACTACATCTCCGGCGAACCGGTCACGGGCCTTGCCGAAGGCTGCCCGCTGCTTGTCCGCCGCGCTTCCGACCGTTTCACACTCGCCAACCTGATGCGGGCGCATCTGTACGCGTCGGTCGGTGTCCTCAAGATCGGCAATGATATCCTCTTCGGCGAGGAGCAGGTCAAGGTGTCCCGCATTACGGGACACGGCGGCCTCTTCAAGACGAAAGGCGTGGGACAGCGTTTCCTCGCCGCCGCGCTGAATTCCCCGATCTCCGTGATGGAGACCGCGGGGGAAGGCGGCGCCTGGGGTATCGCCCTGCTGGCTGCGTTCTGTGTGGACAATCCCGGCGGCCTGTCGCTCGATTCCTGGCTGGACCAGATCGTCTTCGCAGGCAACGAAGGCGTACAGGTGCAACCGGACCCGGCCGATGTGGACGGATTCAATGCCTGGATCGAGCAGTACAGGGATTGCCTGCCTGTCGAAGAAACGGCGGTCCGCTGTAAAAAATAGGGGATGGCACTGATCTGGGACCCTCTCCGCAAAAAAGAAGTCGCTGCCACACCCGAAGAACGGGTGCGGCAGTGGTTTATCATCCAGCTCCGGGAGGCTTTCGGCGTCCCGGAGCATATGATGATGAGCGAAGTGGGGTTCACGTTCGGCCGGAAAGCGTATCGGGCGGATATTGTCGTGTCTGGCCGCGACGGTGTTCCGCTCGCCGTCGTGGAGTGCAAACGTCCTGAAGTAGAGCTCACTCCCGCGGTCCTGGAACAGGCGATGCGCTACAATTCGGTGCTGGGTGTGCGTTTTCTCATGGTCACTAACGGAAAAAAGACGTATCTTTACAGGCTGGAAGGGGAAAGGTTCATCCCGTTTGACCATGTCCCCAGCTATGAAGAAATGCTATGCCCACAATAACTGACCAGTTTCTGAACCGTCCCGTTTTCCGCGTTGTCAGCGAGATTGCAGCCGAACGGGGAGTACGCGCCTTTGTGATCGGCGGCTATGTGCGTGATTGTTTCCTGGGCCGTGCCGGCAATGACATCGACATTGTCGTGGAGGGAAGCGGGATCGAATTCGCCCGGGCCGTCGGGGAGCGGACGAAGCAGCACGTGTCTTATTTCAAGAATTTCGGTACGGCGATGCTCCATTATCGCGGTGACGAAGTCGAATTCGTCGGCGCCCGCAAGGAGTCTTACCGCCGCGAGTCCCGCAAACCCATCGTGGAGAACGGTACGCTGGAGGATGATCAGCAGCGTCGGGATTTCACCATCAATGCGATGGCGTTTTCCCTCCAGAAAGAGGATTACGGGGCGCTGGTGGATCCGTTCGGCGGCATCCGCGACCTGAATGCCGGCATCATCCGCACACCGCTGGATCCCGACACGACCTATTCGGACGATCCGCTGCGGATGCTGCGCGCCGTCCGCTTTGCGACCAAACTCTCCACGGACGACCATGTTTTCACCATTGTTCCTGAATCCATGGATTCGATGCGGCGGATGGCCGACCGGCTGAAGATCCTTTCCTGCGAACGCATCGCGGAGGAACTCAACAAGATGCTGGTGACGGACCGTCCGGCGATGGCCTTCGAACTGATGGAGGAGGCCGGCCTGCTCAAATATGTCCTGCCGGAACTGCTGGCCCTCAAGGGCGTGGAAACGGTGGACGGCCGCGGCCACAAGGACAATTTCGCCCATTCCCTGGCGGTGCTGACCAATGTGGCGGAGGTGTCTGATAATCTTTGGCTTCGCTGGGCGGCGCTCCTGCACGATATCGGCAAACCGGCGAGCAAGCGATATGATCCGGCCCAGGGCTGGACCTTCCACGGGCACGAGGTGATCGGCGCCCGGATGGTTCCCAGGATATTCGACCGGCTTCGTCTGCCGCTCGATGAGATGAAATATGTCCAGAAACTTGTCCGGCTCCATCTGCGCCCGATCGCGCTGGTGGATGAAGAAGTCACCGATTCTGCTGTCCGCCGGCTGCTTTTCGATGCCGGCGACGACATCGATGACCTGATGGTGCTCTGCAATGCGGACATCACTTCCAAGAACGAGGCGAAAGTGGCCCGGATCCGGGGCAATTTCGAACTGGTGAAGCGCAAGCTCGTAGAGGTGGAGGCGAAGGATGCCATCCGCAATTTCAAGAATCCGATCGACGGCAACTATGTGATGCAGGTCTATGGCATCCCGCCCTGCTCCGAGATCGGCCAGCTCAAGGAGATGGTCAAGGAGGCGATCCTGGACGGGGTGATCGGCAACAATTTCGAGGAGGCCGATGCCTATATGCGGCAGCGGGCTCCCGAGCTCGGACTGCATGAAGTATGATGGACCGTTATATCCAATATCTGACGTCCGTCCGCCGTTATTCTCCCCGTACCTGCGAGATCTATCGCGGGGTGCTCGAAGAATTCCTTTTGTTTTCCGAACGGTCAGACGCCTCCGGCGGCAGCTTGCCGTGGAGCGAAGTGCTTTCCGTGCAGACGATTCGCTCTTATGAAGTGTATCTGCTGGATGAACGGAAGGAGAGTGCGAAGACGGTGAGCCTGCACCTGAGCGTGCTGAGCGGGTTCTGCAAGTTCCTGATCAAGGAGGGCTTGCTGGAAAGCAATCCCGTCCGTCTGGTACCCAGGCCCAGGCAGGAGAAACGCCTCCCGTCGTTTTATCGGGAGGATGCGATGCGCCAGTATTTCGAACAGACGAAAGGTGTCCTGGAATACGGAAAATATGAGGACCAGCTCCAGCGGATGATCCTCGGGATGCTTTATGGGACGGGGCTGCGCCGAGCCGAGCTCATCTCTCTCAACCGTGATTCCGTGGATTTTTCCCGCCGGGAGCTGCGGGTCCGGGGAAAAGGTGACAAAATTCGAGAAATTCCACTGACGGATTCGCTTTGTGATGAAATTTTGTTATATTTACAATCGGTTGACTCTTTGAAATGCGCGGATCGGGCCCCGGAAGCCCCGCTGCTGCAGACCCCGAAGGGGGCGCGCCTCTATCCGGTCTATGTGGACCGGG
>JAILAO010000123.1 GCA_024681565.1 Bacteroidales bacterium | reverse complement strand
GCAGCCGTCCCAACCGGCCTTTGATTATTACAAATCCGGGGAAACCCTCCGGCTGGACATGGAAGCCCTCTCGCCACGAGATGTCAATTCTCTGATGGACAGCCTGATGCGTCCAAACTACTTCTACACGGACCGCAAGCACATCTCACGCTTGCGCGATGATTTGCCGGAGCGCTCCGAGCAATATTTCTCCTCCGTATTCGACAAGGTCGGCGACGGCATCCTGGTTTTCATGGGCGATTTGAATGAGGATGTCCTCAAACGGGAACTCACCCGGACGCTCGGAGACTTCAAGACCCAGAAAAAATATGCCCAGCGGCCCCGTGTGGCCAGCCCCATCGCGTCCGGTTCGGTCACCCTCACCGCCGAATCCGCGCCCGGAGTGGTCGGCGGCGGCGAGATCGGCGTGAATGTGGGCATGACCGCCGCCATCCCGTTCAGCATGGAGAATTACATGTCCTTCAAGGTCGCCTGCGCCGTCATCCATAAACACCTGACCGCCGCCCTGGCGGACCAGGGGGCTTTCGCAGAGTTCTCCGAACGCCTGGAACTCTTCCCGGCCGAACGCCTGTCGCTCTTTATCAACTGCCGCCCCTGCCGGGCGGCCGGACTGCCGGCCGGGGTCACACCCTCCGACCCGCTGGAGCTGCTGGACGCCGTGCGGACCGTGACGAAGCAGTTGGGGGACCTGCAGCTTGAAGAAAGAGACATCCGCGCATACAAAGACCTGCTGCTCAGGCAGATGGAAAACAGGATGGGAGATACGGAGTCCCTGGTTTCGGACGTCCTCGCCCGCTATAGCGAAGGGAAGGACCTGGTGACTGACTACAAAACCGCCATCCAGCAAGTCTCCGTCGCGAGCGTGGCGGACATCCTTGCCCGGCTGCGTGCCGGAGCGGAAGTTGAATACATCATCATCTGATGGGAAAGGGAAAATTCGGAACGATCATCCAGATCGGTGACATCCTCGTTTCCGAGGACGTCGTCCTGGAATATTTCACCTGTGACTACGCCGCCTGCCGGGGCGTCTGCTGCATCGCCGGAGACAGCGGGGCGCCGCTGGACGAAAGCGAACTGGAGGGCCTGGAACGGGACTACCCGGCTTATAAAGCGCATATGACCCCGGCGGGACGCGAAGCCGTGGACGCCAAGGGTTTCTTCGAAGTGGACCGGGACAACGACATCGTGACACCGCTGATGCCTCCGGGCGACGGCTCTCCGGACTGTCCGTGCGCTTTCTGCCATTTCGGTCCTGCCGGGGAGTGCCTCTGCGCCATCGAGATGGCCGGGCGGACCAAACCGGCCTCCTGCTCGCTCTACCCCATCCGCGTCACCCGCCTCACCGGGGGCGGACTGGCCTTGAACGTGCATCACTGGGACATCTGCAAGCCGGCGTTCGAAAAAGGCCGGCGCGAACGGATACGCGTCTATCAATTTTTAAAAAATCCCCTCACGAAGTCATTCGGAGAGGATTTCTATGAAGCCTTGGACGCGGCAGCTAAACATCTCCGCGGGTAGCCTCCAGTGCCGATACAACCCGGGACAGGTCCCGGGTCAGACCTTCGATCTCCAGTCCGGAACCGGAAGGAGAGACCGTAATACGGTCCTCCCACATCTTCAGCGCCCGGGACAGCGCCGAACGCCGCAGGAAGCTGTAGCTGCCGTCCGTCTCGCTCTCCAGCCGATAACCCAGCCCTTCCATCGCCTTCATGATATCGGGGCGCAGTTCTTCCGGAGAGCCGTAGAGATGCGCCGTGCGGGACGAGAATCCGAATCTGGGATAGATCAACGCAAAGAAAAGCATGACCAGGGCGATCTGCCACAGGGAATCGTAGCCGTTGACGAACATCTTGGAGAGATCGGCTTCGACAAAACCCGTCAGGACCAACGCCAGGATGATGAGCGTCAGCAGGACCAGCAAATAGCAAAAATACTTGAGCGAACGAACGATGTATTTCATATCAAACGCAAAAATAGCACAAAAATTGCTATTTTTGCATGTTGTTAACTAAATCAGCAGATTATGGTAAAAGAAGATCCCATTGAGAAGCTTGAGAGAAAACAAGCCGAAAAGAAGGCCAACGGAGGCCTGAAGGCCGTCATGATCGCGATGATCGTCATTGCCCTGGGTCTGGCAGCCGCACTTGCCTATGTCATGACTTCGAAAAACAAGCTCGTGGATGAGCTCAACCAGGAAAAGGTAGACCTGACCGAGCAGATCCAGGCCCTGCAAAGCGACTACGAGAACCTGTCTTCCGAATACGACACCATCAACGCCCAGCTGGATTCTTCCCGCGAGGAGATCGCCCAGCTCGTCGACCGCGTCAAGAAGACCGAAGCCACGGACCGTGCGAAGATCCGCCAGTACGAAAAGGAACTCGGCACCCTGCGTTCCATCATGCGCAGCTATATCAACCAGATCGATTCGCTCAACACCCTCAACCACCGTCTGACGGAAGAGGCGGCAACCGCACGCAAGGAAGCCGAACAGACCAAGCAGATCAACACGCAGCTGACCCAGCAGGTCGAGGATCTGACCAGCCGCGTCACGGCCGGCTCCATCCTGAAGGCCCACAACTTCGTGATGTACGCCTACAACAACAATGACAAGATCACGGACAAGGCCAACCGCGTCGTCCGCTTCCTCGTAAACCTCAGCCTCAACGAGAACGAGCTCGCCGAACGCGGCCCGGTGCGCATCTACGTGCGCGTTACGGACCCGGACGGCAACCTGCTCACCGACGGCCGCGGTACTACGTTCACCTTCAACGGCGAGACCCTGGACGCCACGGCCTCCCGCGAAGTGGACTATCAGGGCAAGGAAGTGGATCTCGGCATCTATGTCAACAACGTAGCGTCCTTCAAGAAGGGCATCTACACCGTCAACGCCTACACGACCCAGGCACAGCTCGGCCACGGAGAACTCCTCCTCCGCTAATGGTCTATCTGCACGTCCCGTTCTGCAGGAGCTTCTGCTCCTACTGCGATTTCTATTCGGAGATCGCCTGCAGGGACCGGGACAGGCAGTCTTTCGAAGCCTTTGCGGAAGCGGTCTGCGCGGAAACGTCCCGGCGCCGGGACGCCATCGAAACCACCCGCGACCTCAACACCCTCTATATCGGAGGCGGCACCCCGTCGGTGCTGCCTCCTTCTTGTCTGGAGCGCATCGTCACCGCCATCGGGGGCGCTCCTTTCACGGAATTTACCCTGGAGGTGAACCCGGAAGACATCGTGGAGAAAGGGCCCGCCTATGTGCGGGCGCTGCTGGCAACGGGCGTCAACCGCATCAGCATGGGGGTGCAGTCCCTCGATGACGGGATCCTCCGGTGGATGAACCGCCGGCACGATGCCGCGCACGCACGGGAGGCTTTCCGGATCCTGCGCGGAGAAGGCGTCCCCAACCTGAGCGTGGACCTGATCTTCGGCCTGTCCCAGCTCTCGGAGGCCGTTTTCGCGGACACGCTGGAGCAGGTCCTGAACTGGCGGCCGGAACACGTCTCCGCCTACCAGCTCAGCATCGAAGAAGGCAGCGCCCTGGGGCGGCTCGTCCGCGAAGGGCGTTACACGGAAGCACCGCAGGAACAATGCGCCGCACAGTACGCGCTGCTCTGCAAACGCCTGCAGGCGGCCGGCTATGTGCACTACGAAATCTCCAACTGGGCGCTCCCCGGCCGGGAAGCCCTCCACAACAGCGCCTATTGGACCCGGCACCCGTACGTGGGGCTGGGGCCGGCGGCCCATTCGTTCGACGGAGCGGTCCGCTCCTGGAACGGGCCGCTCCCGCCGGAAGGAAGCGGTTCCGGCTGGGACACCGAAGGGCGGGAAAAGCTGTCCGCCGAGGAGGCCCGGGAAGAGCGCATCATGCTGGGACTGCGGACGGCACGGGGCATCCCGGAGACGCTGTGCGACCCGCAACGGGTCGCATCGCTGCTTGCCTCCGGCAGTCTCCTCCGCACCGGCGGCCGCCTGCGCATCCCCGAAGACCGCTGGTTCGTCAGCGACGACATTCTCGCGGACCTGGTCTGAGACGTTTATTCCCCGACGGCGCCGAGCGTCGCCACGGAAATGCGGACCTGCGGGCCATAGGCCCGGCGCAGGGCGGCATGGCAGGCCGCCAGCGTCGCTCCGGTCGTAAAGACATCATCGATCAGCAGGATATGGCGGACGGACGGCATCCGTCCGCGCCGGAGCGAGAACGCCCCGGACACGTTGCGGGCCTTCGCCTCACCGGCCAGATGGGCCTGGCTGCGGGTCCGCCGGTTGCGGCGCAGCAACCCGGCACACGGCGCCCCCAGGCTCCGGGCGACCTCCCGGGCGATCACCGCTGCCTGGTTGTAACCCCGCCGCCAGCGGCGGCTCCAGTGCAGGGGCACCGGGACCACCAGATCGACTTCCGCATACAGGGGTGAAGCCGCCAGCCGAGCGCCCAGCAGCCGGGCGGCCCAGCGGCCCGTCCCGAAATCGCGGTGGTATTTCAGCGCCTGGGAAATCTTCTTATAACCGGCGTCCGCCCGGTAATGATAAAGAGCCGCAGCGTATGCATACGGCTCATATTCGTTGACTTGGACCTTGGCGTTGAAGCGGTCGGCCATCGGGTTGTGTCCCAAGTCCGCATAATGCGTCTCCGGGAGATCGCACAGACAGGTCAGGCACAGATGGTGCTCCTGGGGAAGGAGCGGGCGGCCGCACACCACGCACACCCTCGGCAGGACGAGGTCCAGCATTGCCGAGAGGGAAGTTTTCAAGTCAAGTCCGGTCAAGCGCGGGTCCATCCGCCTAGCAGTTCATCGCACCGCAGCAGTGGATCACCTGTCCGCTGACATACGAGGAGAGGTCGCTGGCCAGGAAGAGGGCCACTTTGGCGACCTCGTCCACGGTGCCGCCTCGGCGCAGCGGAATCTGTTTGGCCCAGGCGTCGCGCACCTCCTGCGGAAGGGCGGCCGTCATGTCCGAGATGATAAAGCCCGGGGCGATGCAGTTCGCACGGATCCCGCGGGGGCCCATCTCCTTGGCAATGGATTTCGCCAGGCCGATCAGGCCCGCCTTGGAGGCGGAATAGTTGCACTGGCCGGCGTTGCCGCTGACACCTACGACGGAGGACATGTTGATGATGCTGCCCCCGCGCTGACGCGCCATGATGGGCGTGACGGCATGGATGTAGTTGTAGGCGGATTTGAGATTGACATTGATGACGGCATCCCACTGGGCCTCCTCCATGCGGAGCATCAGGCCGTCGCGGGTGATACCGGCATTGTTGACCAGGACATCGATGCGGCCGAAGTCGGCCATCACCTGTTCGACGGTCTGGTGGGTCTCGGCGAAATCGGCGGCGTTGGACGCATATGCGCGGACCTTGACCCCGTACGCCTCGAGCTCCTTGACGGTATCTTCGTTGATCTTGATATCAGTGAATGCGATGTCCGCCCCCTCGGAGGCGAATTTGAGGGCAATGGCCTTGCCGATGCCCCTGGATGCGCCCGTGATGAGGGCGACTCTTCCTTCCAATAATCCCATATAGTTAAAGTTGTTCGATTTGCATGATGGTTTCGACTTCGTCGGGCGCGATGGGCAGACGCAGCGTGCCGAGCCGGCGGGCGCCGTCCTCCGTCACGAGCACATCGTCCTCGAGGCGGATGCCGCCGAAGTCAAAGTATTTCTCCAGGCGCGCATAGTCGATGCGGCCGCCGTCCGTCCCCTCGCGCTTCCACTGTTCGATGAGGGCCGGGATGAAATAGATGCCCGGCTCGTCCGTGATGACGTTCCCCGGGGTCAGTTTCCGGGCCATCCGCAGGCTGCCCAGGCCGAGCTGGGACGAACGGATCTGGTCGTCGCTGTAGCCGACCAGGTTCTCCCCCAGGTCCTCCATGTCATGGACGTCCAGGCCCATGTTGTGACCCAGGCCGTGCGGCATGAACAGGCCGGCGAGGCCGTCCGCAACCATCTCGTCCACATCGCCGTGCACGAGACCCAGCTGCCCGAGGTTGTCCAGCATGTGGGCCGCCACCGCCAGGTGGACGTCCCGGTAGGGCACGCCCGGCCGGATCATGTTGAACGCCAGTTCGTTGCATTCATAAACGGTCTGGTAGACATCGCGCTGCTTCTGCGTGAAGCGGCCGGAAGTCGGATAGGTGCGGGTGAAATCGGAGGCATAGTGGTCGTTGCCCTCCACGCCGGCATCGATGACCATCAGTTTGCCCGGCTCGACGGGATTGGCGTGGGTATGACAGTGGAAGATCTCGCCGTGCTGGGTGAGGATCGTCGCGAAACTCACGCCCCAGCCCTTGGCCAGGGCCACGCTTTCCATCTCGCCCACGATCTCCTGTTCGATGCGGCCGATGCGGATGCCGCGGCGTGCCACGGAATGCATCTTGTAACCCAGGTCGCAGGCCGCGTCGATCCGCTCGATCTCCAGCGGTTCCTTGACGAGACGCATCGCGATGACGGCGCGCACCAGCGGCTCCGAGGCCTTGGCGCAGCCGGCCTTGCCGGCGCTGACGGTTTCGTCCGGACTGATCCCCAGCAGGCTGGCGAGCAGGATCCGATTGTAGTAACGGGATGCCGGCAGGAAATGGACCTTGCGGCCCTTGAGCGCCGTGCCGATCGCCCCGTAGGGGGCTGTGTTGGCGACACCGACCCGGTCCGCCAGCGAACGGACGGTCGGCATCGGACCCATCCAGATGATGTCGTCGATGCCGAAATCGTCGGCATAGAGGGTCTCTTCTCCGGTCTCCAGGTCGATGGTCGCGGCGAAACGCGGCTCATCGATGCCGAAGTAATAGAGCCAGGTGCTGTCCTGACGCCATTTATAGCAATTGTCCCCGTATTGGGCGGGAGATTCTACGTTTCCAAGGAACAGGGCGATGCCTTTCTGCCCCTTGAGCCGCTCCAGCAGAGCCTTGCGGCGGGCCATATAAACTTTCTTCTCGAACATAGTGAAAACAAAGATAGCAAAATTCTGTGTATCTTCGCGGTCTGAAAACCGAACACCATGATACAACAAGTCGTCGATATCGTCAAAGAAGCCTCCGCGCTCATGACCGCGGACCAGTTCACCATCACGCAGAAAGACGGGGTCGAGAACCTCGTGACCTCCTCGGACCTCGCCGTACAGCATTTCCTGACGGAACGGCTGTCCGCCCTGCTGCCGGGATGCGGCTTTCTCTGCGAAGAAGAGGATTTCCGGGACCTGGAAGAAGAATTCGTCTGGATCATCGACCCGATCGACGGTACGGCCAACTATTCCCGCGGCATCGCCGACTGCTGCATCTCCGTGGCCCTGGCCCGGAAAGGTGCGCTGCAGCTCGGGGTCGTGTACAGCCCCGGACGGAACGAGCTATATACGGCCGCGCTCGGCAAAGGAGCCAGCTGCAACGGCCGCCCCATCCACGTTTCGGACCGGCCGCTCGCGAACGGACTGTTCTGCACGGCGATGAGCACCTACCGCAAGGAGTTTGCGAAGACCTGCTCGGACATCATCTACGATATCTACATGCAGTGCAACGACCTGCGCCGCTGGGGGTCCGCCGCCATCGAGCTCTGCCTGCTGGCTTCCGGTTACATCGAGCTGTACTTCGAGATGCGGCTCCAGCCCTGGGACTATGCCGCCGCCATGCTGATCCTGCACGAAGCCGGCGGCCGCATCGCCGGATGGGACGGAGCGGCGCCTTCGCTGGTCAAGCCTTCGCTGGTCATCGCGGCCAACCGGCCCGACTCGCTCGGAGCCTTGCTGGCGACGGTCCACCTCCACCTGCCGGAGGGGCTCCCCTACGGACAATAATCACTGGACCCGCAGCCGGTCCCCAAGCCGGAGCACGGAACGCGGCGTCAGCCCGTTCATCTCGCGGAGCGTCTCGACGGAGACGCCGAACTTGCGTGCGATCTTGCCCAGGGTGTCCCCGGACTTCACCGTATAGAACTCGGCCGTCGTCGCCTCGTCGGCCCGCCAGGTGGCATCTGCATTGAGAATGAAATCCTTGTCGCCCGGCGGCGCGACATATTCTCCGTTCTCGCCGACCATGGCCCAGCTCCCGTCCGGGAAGAGGACGATGTGCCGTTCCTGGATGGCATTCAGCACGGAGTCGCGGGCCGCTGCGCTCCTACCCTCGAAAAGCTCCTGCAGGTTGAACCAGCCCTTGCGTTCCCGCTCTTCCGGCGGGAAGTCCGGCAAGACCCGGCGCACGCCGATAAAACGCTGGGCGTAATACGGTTCGTCAATATGCGAGATGGTCACGCCGGAATTGCAGGCGTGGATGAACGTGAAGCTTTTGCCGAGACTGTCCGCGGCAATGAAGATGCCGACATGGCCCGGGGTTTTCTTCTGGGTCCGGCCGCCGAAGATGATCAGGTCCCCTTTCTGCAGTTTGTCATAGCCGCCTTTGACCTCCCGGCCATCGTGCGCCTGGTCCGCCGAAGAGCGGGACAGGTGGTATCCGGCCGCCTTGTTATAGACATAACAGGTGAAACCCGTACAATCGAAACTCTGGGGTCCGTTGGCCCCGTAGACATAGGGTTTGCCCAGATGCCGGCCGGCCTCCTTGATGATGGCGTCGGCCAGTTTGCGCGGGTTTTCCTGCACGGCTTCCGGCTCCTGTGCGGCAACGCCCGCGGCGGCCGCACAGAGCAGGAACAGGAAGGAGAAAAGTCGGGGGAACTTCATGTCGCCGGCGCTTTATTGCAACGGCCGGTTCGCCATCCGGTAGATGGCGACGACATCGTCGTAATCCAGCTCCTTGAGCTTGCCCAGCCGGACGGTGCGGCCGCGCGTCGCCTTGAATGCCATCTCGGCGATCTCTTCCTCCGTGGCCTGACGGCCGATGAGCTCGGGCAGGCTGGCCGGCATCCCGATGCGATGGTAGAAGTCCACCATCGCGGCGATGCCCGCCCGGGCCGTGCGCTCGGGAGACTTGAAATCGTTGGACACGCCTACGACATTGACGGCGAACTGCGCGAAACGGGTCGGGTTCTCCGCCAGGACATACTCGGCCCAGTGCGGCCAGATGGCGGCAAGGCCAGCCCCGTGCGTGGCTCCGTACGTGGCACTGAGTTCATGCTCGATGCGGTGCGTGGCGAAATCGCCGATGGTCCCGCATCCCGTGAGGTTGTTGTGCGCAAGGCTGCCCGCCCACATGATCTGGGCCCGCAGCTGGTAGTTCCCGGGATCGGCGAGCACCTTCTCGCCGCATTCCTTGACCGTCTTCATCAGGCCTTCGGCCATCGCGTCCGTCAGCAGCATGTCGTCCTCGTGCGAGAAATAGCGCTCCATCGTATGCATCATGATGTCCGTCACGCCGGCCGCCGTCTGGTACGGCGGAAGGGTATAGGTCCTCTCGGGGTTCATGATTGCAAAGCGGGGACGGCAGACGTCGCTGCTGAAGCCCCGTTTGACCATCCCGTCGTCCTTGGTGATGACGGCGGAATCGCTCATCTCGCTGCCGGAAGCCGGAATCGTAAGCACGACGCCGACCGGGACGGCGGCCACCGGGTTGTATTTGCCCTCGTAGATGTCCCAGACGTCACCGTCATAGCGAAGGCCGTAACCGATCACCTTGGCGGAATCGATGACGCTGCCGCCGCCGACCGCCAGCAGGAAATCGACGCTTTCCCGGCGGCAGAGCTCGATCCCCTGATAGGCCAGGGACAGGCGCGGATTGGGGACGACGCCGCCCAGCTCGATCCAGGAGATGCCGGCCGCATCCAGCTGGGCCTTGACCTGTGCCAGCAGGCCGGAACGGACAACGCTGCCGCCGCCGTAATGAATCAGGACCTTGGTGCCGCCGTATTTGCGGACCAAATCTGCCAGATGGCCCTCGGAATCTTTGCCGAAGACCACCTCTGTCGGGGTGTAGTAATTGAAATCTACCATATTAAATCCATTGATCTGATATACAGGAACTGTGGAACTCCTGAACGCCGGCGTCCCGGGCGATGTCGGAGATATTGGCGGGACGGACCCCGCAGCCGGCCATGACGGACAGGCGGCCGGCAGCACGGCGGACCAGTTCGCCGATCAGCGCGCGTCCGGCCAATGCGTCCGGCGCATGGCCGGACGTGAGCAGGCGGTCGCAGCCGAGGGCGATGACCGTCTCCAGGGCCGCCAGCGGATCCGCCGTCTCGTCGAAGGCCCGGTGGAAGGTGACGGACAGCGGACGCGCTTCCGCAAGCAGGCGGCGCATCCGGGGGACATCCACCGCGCCGGACGGGGTCAGCGCCCCGATCACGACACCGTTCGCGCCCCAGGCACGGCAGCGGCGGATGCTCTCCAGCATCGCCTGCGTTTCCGCCTCGTCATAGACGAAATCACCGCCCCGCGGCCGAACCAGCACGTTGACCGGCAGCCGGGTGGCTGCCAGGACGTCCCGGAGCAGCGCCTCGGACGGCGTCACGCCGCCCACCTCCAGGCGCTCGCACAGCTCGATGCGGCGCGCACCCGTCCGCTCCGCGGCGAACACGGCGTCCAGGGAGGTGCAGCACGCTTCGCGGAAATACATCATCTGCATTGGTCGATTACGCGGCGCAGGTCCGCCGCCAGCGAGGTATTGTAGCCTTTGGACAGATAGACGATACGCCCGAAACTGTCGCATACCGCCACCAGCGGGAGCGGGTCGGAGGAGGCGCCGAGCATCGCGCGGACGCGGCCCTCGGGGTCCGAGCCGAAAACGGCGTTCGGGAGTCCCTCCGGGCGGCTGTCTCCCAGCAGCACAAGCGGCCGGCCCCAGGCGTTGAGTTCCGCCGCGGCCGCCGTCATTTCACGCAGCGCGTGGGAGGTCGGCTCGTCCGCGCCGCCCAGGACCGCCAGCAGGAAATAGCCGCGTCCGGTGGCGCTCAGCAGGCTCTGCGGCTGCTGTGCCCCGTCCGCGAGGAACTTCTCTTCGGGGTCCATCGTGCCGATGACGGCCAGTTTGTCCTCCGCTTGGCGGAGCACCAGCGGTACGGTCTCGGTCCGGCCCGCTGCGACGGGGAAAAACTCCAGGTGAACCAGCACGCTGCCGTCCGCCATCCGGTTGCCGGTGGTCAGCAGGTAGTAGCCCTCGTCCAGGGTATAGCTGTCCTGCGCCGGGCCGTTCTCTTCGTATTCCATCAGACGGGTCCGCCCGCTTTCGAGCCGCGAAAGGGTATAGTGCCGGTAATACTCCGGGATGCGGACCGGACCGCCCGGGGCATACTGCAGCCGGACCGTCCCCTGCGGCGCCACCCGTTCACGGGCCTGTGCGTCGAAGTCCACATCCACCCAGGTGTCCTCCAGCAGGTATTGCGTCTTGCCGGTCACCCCGTCCAGCCGGGCCGGGAAGCCGAAAGCCCGGCACAGGGCCACGAAAAAGATATCCCGGCCGAGCGCATCGGCCTTGCGGGTCCGCCAGACGGCGATCGGAGAGGTCCGGAGCTGCTGCGGATTGCGGCCTTCGATGACCGTGATGCTGTCCCGTACCCAGCGCGCGACGGCGTCGGCTCCGCCCAGGCGGGCCCCGAGTCCGGAAGCGATGACTTCACCGCGGAAAGGCCGCAGGTGCTCCAGTTCCACGCGCGGAGAGACCACCCAGGGATCCACGGGCCCGACATCATGCTCGACCACATCCTCCAGCACATCCCGGGTCACATCGCCCCGGTCCTTTTCCGTCAACAGCTTCAGCAGCGCATGGCCCGAGAAATAATAGTTTTCCAGGAAGGGGTACAGTTCGGGGTTGTCGTGCGGATGGGAGGCGCGGATCGCGTCCTCTTCCGCCAGGCGGCGTTCATTGGCGGCCGTCTGCTCCGGCGTCGCCTCTACCGGAATCGGGTGTTCGTCCGGCGGGACGATCTCCAGGTCCGCCCGGAACCGTTCCCCGAGACGGTGGTCCAGCGAGACGGTGACGGATTCGCCGGAGGCTTTTGCAAAGCCGAAACGGTCGCCTTTGCGGGCCCAGACGAGCAGGTCGCCCAAGCCCGTATCCAGGGCCGCACGGCCGTCCGGACCGGTCTCATAGGAAGCCACCGGATAGAACTCGGCGTAGTTGTAGATATGGAAGGAGACCGTCGCGCCTTCGGCGGGCTCCCCGTCTTCCAGCACCGTCACGAAATTGCGGCGGGCGGGGACATAGCCGCGGATGACGTTGATCTCGGTATAGCAGGGTGTCCGCAGGATCACGTCCTCGTCTCCCTGATAGTCGCCATAAACCTTGGTATGCAGCAGCATGGCCCGGGAAACGGGACCGTTGAACCAGGCGTTGTCCAGGGTCGCCGCCGGTTCGCAGGCGCCCATGAAGTGCCAGCGCCCGTCCACCCAGACCTCCACCCAGGCATGGTTGTCGTCGGTATGGGCCCAGCGCGGCGTATATACCTGGCGGGCGGGAATGCCGGCGGCACGCAGGGCGGCCACGGTCAGCACCGATTCTTCGCCGCAACGGCCGACACCCCGCCGGACAGTCGCCATCGGCGCGCTCGTCCGGCCGTCCGACGGCTCATAGGTCGCCTGTTCGTGGCACCAGTGGTTGATCTCCAGCGCCGCCTCGGCCAGGCTCATCCCCCGGACGCGCCGGCAGAGCGTGTCGGCATAGACCGTCCGGCAGTCGTCCAGCGTCTCGTTGTTGACCCGCAGAGGCAGCACGAAATGGCGGAACTCCCGCTCGGGGATGTCCCAGTCCATCCGGCGCCGGACCTCCAGGGTCTTGGCGACATTCGCTTCCCAGTAGCTGCGGGGATATTGGAGGCTGTCCGGCAACGGCATCGCCTCATAGAGCCAATCAACGTATTCCGACTTGCGCGTGCCGCAGGCGGAGACCAGCAGCACGATCAACAGAAAAGCAGTCTTTTTCATACCGCTAATATAGTAAAAATTCCCCCGGAATACATTAAATTTGTCCCTGCACAAACCCCATCGAACATGAAACGACTTGTCCGCATCGCGGCCCCCGTGGCCGCATTCTGCCTGTCCTGTGCCACGGCCGGCGCAGCCAATCCCTACCTCCCGCTGTGGGAGTACATCCCGGACGGGGAGCCCTACCTCTTTGAAGACCCGGACCATCCGGGACAGTACCGCGTGTATATCTACGGCTCCCATGACATCGAGCAGACCGCCTACTGCGGCCGCAACCAGGTCGTCTGGTCCGCCGCCGTGGACGACCTGCGCCACTGGCGCTTCGACGGCGTGATCTTCGAATCCGTCAACGACGCCCTCGGGCGCCCCCTCAACGCGGACGGCAAGGGGGACATCCTCTACGCGCCCGATGTCACGGAGAAGGTCGGGCCCGACGGCAAAAAGACCTACTACCTCTACCCCAACAACCAGGCCCGGGGCCGGAACGGAATGATCGCCCGCGCCGACCGGCCGGATGGTCCGTTCACCGTCTGCAACTGGGACCCCGGGGACCCGACCCGCACCGTGGGGGTGCTGGGCTTCGACCCGGCGGTCTTCATCGATGACGACGGGCGCGTCTATGGCTACTGGGGCTTCCAGGAATCCTGGGGCGCAGAACTGGACCCGGAGACGCTGTGCACCGTCAAAAAGGGCACGCAGGCGGTCCGGGACATGGTGTCCAGCTGCAAGCAGGAGGGCGTCTTCCGCTTTTTCGAAGCCTCTTCGATGCGCAAGGTCAAGGACAAATACATCTTCATCTACAGCCGCATCACGGCGGAGGGCGAGTTCGGCCTGCCCGCAGCCAACGGCAATCTCGCCTGGGCCTGGAGCAGCAGTCCGCTCGGCCCCTGGACCTACGGCGGCACGCTGATCGACGTCCGGGCCCGCGACGTGGACGCGGCCGGGAATACCATCTGTACGGCGGCCCCGGGCGGCAACACCCACGGCGGCATCGCCGAGATCGGCGGCCGGTGGTATATCTTCTACCACCGCCAGACCGGGCTGGGCGGCTATGACCGCCAGGCCATGGTCTCGCCCATCGAGCTGCGCGTCACGGAAGGACCGGACGGCAAGGTGGAGCTGCGCGAGGCGGAATATACCTCCGAGGGCTTCGAGCTCGGCGGGCTGGACCCGTTGGAGCGCCACTCGGCCGGCATCGCCTGCTGGTTTACCGGTCCCCGGCCGGCAGAAAAGGACGGGCTCGGCAACAAATACTACGGCTCTTACATCCAGCCCCTGCGCCCCGCCTGGGACGGCGGATCGGATCCCTATGACCTGCGCATCAACCACAACCCCGTGGTGAACAACACGGCAGGGTCCGTCGTCGGCTACAAATATTTCAACTTCGACGGTCTGCGCGCCGCGCGCGCGAAAAAACTCCTCGTCCGGCTCATCCCGCAGGGCGTCAAGGGCCGGATCATCATCATGGCCGACCACCCGGACGCCGCCCGCGGGGGAAAACGGCTCGGCGTCATCCGCCTCAACGGCCGGCAGCCGCAGGAATGTGTGGAAATGTGTGCGCGCGTGCCGAAAGCCCGGCGCCTGCAGGGCAAGCATGCGCTGTTCTTCGTCTTCGAATCCGACACGCCCGACCGGTCGCTTTGCGAACTGGAAGACTTTGTCTTCGCGCGGCGGAAGAATTAAACTAACGGAACGTGATGGCGATGACCCGGTCGGGCGTCGCGTCCGCAGAAGAGGGAATGGTCAGGGAAACCATTCCCTTTTTTTGTGTAAACGGAAGCGGCTTTCCGTCCGCCAGGAAGGCGACGGAGCGGACTTTCTCCGCCAGTTCCAGCTGCAAGGATTCCACGGGCCGGAAAAGATGGAGATAGAGGACCTTCCCCTTGCGGGAGCTGACGCCCCAGGGCTGCTCTTCGATGTCCCCGGCCTGCGTGCCGTAGATGCTGTCGCCGTTGACGGACAGCCAGCGGCCGATCTCCGCCAGACGCTCCAGGGCCTCGTCGGGCAGGGTGCCGTCCGGACGCGGACCGATGTTGAGCAGCAGGTTGGCCCCTTTGGCCGCCGTGCGGGCCAGATAGCGGATCAGGTCATCCGCAGATTTGTAGGACCGGTCGGTGATGTTGTATCCCCAACTGTTGTTCATGGTCTGGCAGGTCTCGAGCGGCAGGCGCGAGATGCCCTGGCCGCCGGAAAAACCGGCTTCGTTCTCGCCCGGGACGTCTTTCTCGAAGATCTGGATGTCCTCGCCCGGGAAGGGGTCGAGATGGTGGTTGTTGCCCACCAGGCAGCCGGGCTGCAGGCGGTGGATCAGGGCATACTGGTCATACAGGCCCCAGATCGCGGGCTGCGCCTCGCGGGGTTCCGCGTCATGGTCCCACACCCCGTCGAACCAGATGGCGCCGACCGGACCGTATTGGGTCAGCAGTTCGGTCAGCTGCGCTTTCATGAATTCCTGGTAATGCGCCCAGTCGCCGGCGTTCCCTTCCGGACGGCCGGTGCCGAGACCGGTACGGCCGCGAGGCCAGTAATCCAGGCGCCCCCAATCTACGTGGGAATAATAGAAATGCAGGCGGATGCCCTCTTCGCGGCAGGCTTCGGCCAGCTCTGCGAGGATGTCCCGCCCGAATGGCGTGCCGTCCACGGCATTGTAGGGTGTCGCCGCGGAGCGGAACAGGGAGAAGCCGTCATGGTGACGCGAGGTGATCGTGATATAGCGCGCGCCGCCCGCCTTGATGGCCCGGACCCAGGCCCGGGCGTCAAACTTGGACGGGTAGAAACTGTTCGCCAGACGTGCGTATTCCCGGTAGTCGATATTCTGCTGCTGCATCACCCATTCGCCCCGGCCGGGCTGGGCGTACAGTCCCCAATGGATGAAAATACCGAAACGGTCGCCGGCAAACCGCTCCCGCGCGGCCAGATTTTCGGCAGAAGGCACATAGCCTTCCTGGGCCGAGGCGGACACGGCTGCGCACAGAGATGCGGCGACCAGGAAAAAGAGGATTCGTTTCATCGTGCGGAGCGGTTACGGGAAAGATTATCTGTCATGGACAGGGCGGATATAGCAACCCTCATAGCGGAGTCCCTGAAGGAGATTGATCCCTTCTCCATCGAAGGACAGGCGATAGGCGCTTTTATTGTTGTTGTCCGGCGTTGCGGTCCAATAATAGCCGCGCTTGTTCATTTCGGAAATACCATCGCGCCGGTTGATGCCCACGGCGGGCAGAAAGATGTAATTGCCGTTGATCTTACTGACGATCTTGTACCCCTTGCGGCCGCTTTCTTCACTCCAGGTCCAGATACATTTTTCACGCAATTCCTGCATCTCGCGGCGGGTGGGCATGCGCCAGCCATGTTTCCACACGTGCGCCGCGACATCGAAGTTGATATCTCCCGAGATGTTCTGGCGCGCCTTGCCGCTGTTTTCGCTGTTGGATTCGGTAAACCTGGCGTTCTCTGTCAGTTCTCCCCAAGCGACGATCCGGCCGTAATAGCCCCGGGAATTGGCTGCATCGATGTTGCTTGTCGCCCAGAGCACGCTGAGACCCAGGTCGGCACACTGGTGGCCGTATTTCATCGTCCGCTCGGCAACGGTTTTGGGCGGGACGTCATAGGTGCCGCCGATTTGCTTGACGGCATTGTCAAAAGGATTCTGCGCATAGGCTGCGCCGCTTGCGATGAAAAGGAGGAGTCCGCACAGATAAAAGGCTTTGTTTCTCATAATGTATTTTTTTTAAGGGCATTTCAATATGAAACTTCTGTTTTCAAAATTAACTCTTTTTTCACATTATCCCAACGGTTTCGCCGAACCGGCCGGCAGGATCATAATCCGGTCAAAAGAAAAGGGTGATTCGTTCATCTTGCGTTTCA
>JAILAO010000098.1 GCA_024681565.1 Bacteroidales bacterium | reverse complement strand
GTCCCCTCCCGATAGGAAATCTTCGCGTATACCTCCCTCGCCACCTCAAATACCTTCGTTCTGCTTTCCGGCGACGTCCGGGCGGCAACTGCCTCCGGAAACCGTAGCCACCCTCGGCTCCGTAAGAGGGAGGGGCCCGCTTCCAAAGGAAGTGGGAGGGGTCCGGCGCAGCCGGACGTTTCAGGAGGCAGTTGGCCACCCGGCGGAGCGGAAAGCAAATCAGGACAAAGAAAAATCGAGTCGATCTCGAAGCCGGCATCGATGCAGTGCTGAAGCTCACGCTGGCCTTCGACGACGAAAAGACCGGCCTCGCGCCGGGCAGACGATTTCTGCTGCAGCGCGAGGAGGCGTTTGATCTTTGGATTCGAAGGCGATGTGATGAGCTCCGGCATGGCGGGGTCGGGATTACTCGTCGGCCTGCTGCTCCTTGTTCTCCTTCTTCAAGACCTTTTCCGGCCGCATCTGCGGGAAGAAAAGCACGTCCTGGATGGTCGTCTGTCCCGTCATGAACATCGTCAGGCGGTCGATACCCATGCCGAGGCCGGAAGTCGGCGGCATGCCGTACTCGAGGGCGCGGACAAAGTCCATGTCGATATACATCGCCTCGTCGTCGCCCTTGCTCTTGAGGCGGGCCTGCTCCTCGAAACGCTCCAGCTGGTCGACGGGGTCGTTCAGCTCGGAGTAGGCGTTCGCCAGCTCCTTGCCGCAGACGAAGAGTTCGAAACGTTCGGTGAGTGCAGGATTGGTGCGGTGCCGCTTGGTCAGCGGGGACATCTCCACCGGATAGTCGATGATGAAGGTCGGCTGGACCAGCTTGTCTTCGCAATAGGTGCCGAAGATGGCGTCGATCAGCTTGCCCTTGCCCATCGAGGGCTCGGTCTCGACCTTGAGTTGCTTGCAGGTGGCGCGGAGTTCATCCTCGTCCATGCCGCTGACATCCACGCCGGCGTATTCCCGGATGGCATCGAGGATGGGGAGGCGGCGGTAGGTCCCGCCGAAGTCGATTTCGTTTCCGCCGATATTCACGACCGTCGTTCCGTTGACGGCCGTGGAGACCTTGGCGAGCATCGTCTCGACGAACTTCATCATCCAGTTGTAGTCCTTGTAGGCTACGTAGATCTCCATGCAGGTGAACTCCGGGTTGTGGGTCTTGTCCATGCCTTCGTTGCGGAAGTCCTTGGCGAACTCATAGACACCGTTGTAACCGCCTACGATGAGGCGCTTGAGGTACAGTTCGTTGGCGATACGCAGATAGAGCGGGATGTCCAGCGCATTGTGGTGCGTGATGAAAGGACGCGCCGTCGCGCCGCCGGGGATGCCCTGCAGGATCGGCGTCTCGACTTCGAGGCAGCCGGCCGCATTGAAATATTCCCGCATCGTGGCGATGATCCTGGCCCGCTTGACGAAGGTCTCTTTGACCTGCGGATTGACGATCAGGTCCACATAGCGCTGCCGGTAACGGAGTTCCGGATCCGTGAAGGCGTCGAACACCTGCCCGTCCTGCTCCTTGACGATGGGGAGTACGCGGAGCGATTTGCTGAGCAGGGTCAGTTCCTTGGCGTGCACGCTGAGCTGGCCGGTCTGGGTGATGAAGGCGAAGCCTTTGATGCCCACGATGTCGCCGATGTCCATCAGTTTCTTCCAGACGGTGTTGTACATCGTCTTGTCTTCGCCCGGACAGATCTCGTCCCGTTTGACATAGATCTGGATACGTCCGGTCTCGTCCTGGATTTCACCTAAGGAGGCGGCCCCCATGATGCGGCGGCTCATCAGCCGGCCGGCGATGCAGACGTCCTGCATGTTGCCCTTTTCCGGGTCGTATTCTTTCAGGATCTGTTCCGCGGTGGCATTGACCGGATATTCGGCTGCCGGGTACGGTTCGATTCCCAATTCTCTCAATTTCGCCAGCGATTCGCGGCGGATCATTTCTTGTTCGCTGTATTCTGCCATAGTGAGCGCAAATATACGAAAAATGTTTATCTAATCGCAAGCAAGCGTTCCGTCTCTTCCCAAAGGCGGCGCTGCAGGACGGGGTCGCGGAAACGTGCCGGAATCTCCCGGACCCGCGTTCCGGCGAAATAGCGCATTCCCTCCTCTGCGGCGAGGGCGGCCAGCGGCGGGACCGCTCCGCGCTCCGGGGACTTGATGAGCGGACGGAACAGGAGGTCTGCGAGCGGATCGAACCAGCGGCCCATCGTGATGATGCCGGAGTTGACGATACCGGGGTCGGCCAGGTTGACCCGCAGGCGCGGATGGCGCCGGGCGAGCTCCTGCGAGGCATGCAGCAGCGCCAGTTTGGAGCGGGCATAGGTGCCCAGCTGCGAGAAATCCTTCTCTGCCGGTTGCAGCGAGGACTCGTCCACGCGGACGAAGCGGCAGGTCAGCGATACCATGTTGACGATGCGGGCATCTGCTTCCAGGGCCGGCAGCAGGAGTTCCGTGAGCAGGAAAGGGGCAAAATAATTGATGCCGAAGGTATTCTCCAGCCCGTCTCCCGTCAGCGAATAGCCCCGGCTGATTACGCCGGCATTGTTGAACAGGGCGGAAACGGGGATGCCGGCAAAGCGCTCCGCGAAAGTGCGGACCGAAGCGAGGGAAGCCAGGTCCAGCGACCGCACTTCGAGGCGGGCGGCCGGATTGTCGGCAAGGACCTGCTGCCGGAGTTTTTCCGCCTTGGCGGCGTTCCGGCAGGCCAGCACCAGGTCGCAGCCCCGGGCGGCCAGCGCCCGGGTCACGGCCGATCCGATCCCGCCCGTCGCCCCCGTGATGATGACCTTACCGCTCATATTCCAGCCGGAGGTTGTCCACCCACAGGGTGTTCCCGGGTTCTCCCGTGAACTCTTCCGAACTGCCCGAGGAGATCTGCAGGACGGCGTGGGTGACCGGTGCGGAGGCATCGCCCCATTTTTCTTCGAGGATGGGTACGCGCCTGCCCCGGCTGTTGACGGTGTACAAGGCTTCCTTGCCCTGGATCAAGTCCATATAGTCCTGGTATCCGGGCATCTGGCGGGCATCGCCGTACCAGACGGGAATGCGGTGGCCCTTGACCCACCCCGACGTGCTTTTCCGGATGCGGAAAAACGCCGTTCCCACGCGTTCGGCGTGGACGTTCCCCTCCGCGTCCTCCCAGCGGTGCTGGAGGATGAGCGACAGCTGGCAGGGGTCTTCTCCCGGCACCCGGGTCTGCCGGAACGACGTCGCCCGGGTCACCGTCCCCGAGGCCGGCAGGACCGCCCGGTAGTCGAGCAGGAAGGCGGCGGGCCGCTTTGTGAAAGGAATACCCCAGTCCATGTTGGCAAAGGGGTTCTTGGTGCCGGTGATGGGCTCGAACATCCGGCCCCAGTAGAGCGAACCGGTGGCGAGCACGTTGATATCCACCAGACCGGCGACCTTGCAGGTGGCGAAAACGGTCGAGAGCCGGGCGCATTTGCCGTCGGGACCTTCGTCGGGCTCGACGGACAGGCTGGTCTTGGTGATGCCGGATACTTTGGCGTAGGCATTGGACGAGGCCCAGATGGTCTTGCTGTAGTCGTAGGTGCGGTTTCCTTCGATGACTTCGTCCGGTCCCAGGACATACAGGGTCTTGACCTCACCGCCCAGGATGGCGGATTCCTTGATGTGACGGACGGTCCAATGCTCGAAGTCCCCGAACGGGACACGTTCGTAGCGTTGGGCCGACAGGGGAAGGATCCCTGCCAGAAGCAGGCAGAGGCTTATTTGAATTTTTTCCATATTCTGGCGATCAGCGGCCCCGGCAGCACTGCGAGCAGGGCTGGGAGCCAGATGTTCATAAAGGCGGGACTGACGACGCGCCGCCCCCGGAACAGGGCGTGCAGGGCCCTCCGGACGAGCCACCGGGGCGTGCGGATCAGACCGGTCCGTACACCGAGCCGCATCCATTTGGCGTCCAGTCTGTAGAGCGGTGTGGCGATGGCGGCGGGACAGACCGTGGTGACGCCTACCCCGTAGGGCTGCATTTCATAGGAGAGCGAGCGTCCGAAGCTCCGCAGGTAGGCTTTCGTGGCGGAATAGACCGTTATCCCGGGAACGGGCAGCCGGGCGGCCATGGAAGAAACGTTGAGGATGTAACCGCTGCCCCTGGTTTTCATCTCCTGCCCGATGAGCAGGCAGAGCCGGGTGACGGTCGTGATGTGCAGGTTGATCATGGCCTGGATCCGGTCCAGGTCTTCCACCTGCAGTTCCTTGAAGAAAAACATCCCGGCATCATTGACCAGTACGTCCGGCAGGATGTTTTCCCGGCGGCACCATCCGGCGAGTTCATCCGCGGAGTGTTCTCCGGCGAGGTCCTGGCAGCGGGTCCGGACCTGTACCGCCGGCGACAATTCCTGCGCGGCTTCCGCAAGCGCCTGCTCCTGGTTGCTCACGAGCACCAGGTCATATCCGCGCGCGGCAAGCTGCCGTGCGAATTCCAGGCCCATCCCGGAACTGCCTCCCGTAATCAGTGCGACCATCGCTCCTCCGCTTTCTGGATTTCCCGGCGCAGGGACGCCGGCAGTTCGCCCGCACAGCGGTTGCATTTCATCTCGAGGGTGTACATCCGTCCGATGCAGTAGTTGGAGTGGCGGCAGTCGCTGCAGTGCAGTTCTCCGTCGCGCAGTTTGTTGACGAAGTCCGTGTCGCGGATGAGGGCCCGTGCCATCTGGAGGGCTTCGAAGCCCGCGTCCAGCACTTCTTCCATTCCGGCCCGCGAGACCATGCCGCCCACATAGACCAGCGGCAGTTCCACGGCTTGCCGGAACAGTCTGGCCTCTTCGAGGAAATAGGCCTCCCGGTAGGGTACCGTCGGGATCATGATCCGGCCGATCAGCCGGAGCATGGCCTTGAGCCACCAGAACTTGCGCATATCCATATAGTATGCGAGCGTCCGGATGGGCATCGCTCCGCGCATCACTTCCATCGGGGCCTTGCTCACGAAGCCGGCGGAGAGCACGATCGCGTGCACCCCCAGCCGTTCGAGCTCCCGGGCCACTTCGAGGCATTCTTCGCGTTGCATGCCGCGGCGGAATCCGTCGTGCATGTTCATCTTGACCAGGACGCCCATGTCGTCCCCGGCTGCTTCCATCACCCGGCGGATGACCATCCGCATCAGGCGCATCCGATTCTCCAGCGATCCGCCGAAGCGGTCGTGCCGGTGGTTGGTGTAGGGCGAAAGGAACTGGCTGATGAGGTAGCCGTGGCCGGCGTGGATCTCGACGCAGTCGAACCCGGCCTGCCGGGCCAGTCCGACGGCATGCCCGAAATCTTCCACCAGGGAGAGGATTTCGTCTTCGCGCATCTTGCGCACGAAGGTCGGGGAGTAGAGGTTGAATCCGCCCGACGCTCCGAGCGGAGTGCAGCCGCAGGTGGCGCGGTGGGTCATGTTGCCGCAGTGCCCCAGCTGGATGGAGGCATTTGCGCCCTGCGCGTGGATGGCGTCCGTGATGTCCCGGAGGGCCGGGACGATCTCTTCGCGCATCCACAGCTGGCCGTCGAAGGACAGGCCGCTCCGGTTCACGGAGGCGTAGGCCAGCGTCGTCATCCCGACGCCGCCCCGGGCTACGGCGACATGGTAATCCTTGAGATCCTGCGAGGGGCTGTTGCCGTACGCCATGTTCTCGAAGGCGGCCGAACGGATGACCCGGTTCCGCAGGGTGACCGGTCCGATCCTGACGGGGGTGAATATCTTCGAATCAATCATCTCAATAAACAAATGGAATGATCCGTTTGACACGCTGCGTGTCCAGTTCGTCCGGGAACTCCCGGCAGTAGAGGTCGTAGATCCGGGCCGCCCGCGGTGCGAGGTTCGCGAACGTCCACAGGGCGAAAACGGCTCCCGACCAGGACCAGGTCAGGACGGCGAAGCCCACCCATTCCAGGAATTCTCCGAAATAATTGGCGCTGGTCACGTAGCGGAACATCCCTTCCTTGGGGAGATAGTGGGCGTTGTCTCCGGGCTTGCGCAAATGGCGGATGACCGCGTCGGAACGGATGTTGACGGCCATCCCGACAAAGAACAGCAGCGTTCCGGCCAGGAACGGCAGGCCGGTCAGCCAGCTGAGCGGATAGGCCTGTCCGGGCGACAGGTAGAAAATCCAGCCGCCCTGCATCAGGGCATTGAGCGTATTGAAGAGCACGCCCATCAGCACAATGCTCAGGGGCATCCGGCTGCGTCCGCGGATCTGCAGGGGGAAGATGAACGAGCGGTGGAAATAATGCAACTCGAACAGCAGCAGGAAGACCAGCCGCACGGGATCTCCCCGCCGGTCGGAGAACCACCAGAGCAACAGCATTGCGATGAATACCGGCGCTTCCATCAGGACCCAGCCGAGCCGGTTGTCCAGGGACGGACCCCACTGGGGACCGTAAAACTTCCCGTAGCCGGCATTTACGTGGAAGAGACAGATGAACACCACGACGGCGAGGACGGCCATGATTCCCAGGAAAAGGTGGAAGGTTTCTAGCGAAAGCATTTTCAAAGATAGGATGTTTCCGGCAATATTATTCCAATCAGGACAAAAAAGATGGATAGTACAAAATAATTGTTATCTTTGTGTGATATGGCCAAAGAGTGTAAATGGATTCTCAAAGATCCGGTCGACCAGGCGAAGGTCGAGCGGCTGGCAACCGAGGTCGGCATCGACCGGGTGCTTGCCGAGCTGCTCGTCCGGCGCGGTGTCGAGACCTTTGAGGAGGCCCGCTCTTTCTTCCGTCCCAGTCTGGACGCCCTGCACGATCCCTTCCTGATGAAGGACATGGATGTGGCCGTGGAGCGCCTGCACCGGGCCATCACCAACGGCGAGAAGATCCTGGTATACGGGGACTACGACGTGGACGGCACGACGGCGGTTTCGCTGGTCTATCTGTTCATCTCCCGTTTCACCGACAAGGTGGATTTCTACATTCCGGACCGCTATGACGAGGGGTACGGCGTTTCCTTCAAGGGCATCGACTGGGCCGCCGACGGCGGTTTCGACCTGATCATCACCCTGGACTGCGGCATCAAGGCCGTGGACAAGGTGGAATATGCCCGCAGCAAGGGGCTGGAGGTGATCATCTGCGACCACCACCTGCCCGGAGAAACCCTGCCCGCCGCGGCCGCCGTACTCGATCCCAAACGGGAGGACTGCAATTATCCCTTCGACGACCTGTCCGGGTGCGGCGTGGGCTTCAAGCTGGTCCAGGCTTATTCCAAGCAATACGGCATTCCTTTCGAAAGCCTGATTCCGCTGCTGGATCTGCTGGTGGTCAGCATTTCTTCCGACCTGGTCACGATGGTGGGGGAGAACAGGATCCTGGCCCATTTCGGGCTCAAACAGCTCAACGAGCACCCCTGCAAGGGCCTCGCTGCGATGATTACGCTCTCCAACCTGGAGCCGGGCCATATCTCCATCGACGACATCGTCTTCAAGATCGGTCCCCGGATCAATGCTGCCGGGCGGATGGAGTCCGGCCGGCTTGCGGTCGAGCTCCTCAAGGCGACGGACACGCAGACGGCGATGATGATCGGTGAAAAGATCAACGAGAACAACAACGAGCGTAAGAATATCGACCGGGAAATCACCCAGGAAGCCCTGGAAATGGTCCAGTCCGGCAAATGCCTCGCCAGTGAGAACGCGACCATCGTTTACAATCCCAAATGGAGCAAGGGCGTGGTCGGAATCGTGGCTTCCCGCCTCGTCGAAGCCTATTACAAGCCGACGGTCGTGCTGACCAAGTCCAACGGTTTCGTGACGGGGTCTGCGCGCAGTATTTCCGGTTTCGATCTCTATGAGGCCATCGAGAGTTGCGCCGACCTCCTGGAGAACTTCGGCGGCCATGTCTATGCCGCCGGTCTTACCCTCAAGGAAGAGCGCCTGGAGGAATTTGCCCGCCGGATGGATGCGTTCATCGCCGGCAAGGTCACGGCTGAGATGCTGGTCCCGATCGTAGAAGTGGATGCCCGGCTGGATTTCTCCCAGATCACCCCGAAGTTCTCCCGCATCCTCAAGCAGTTCCAGCCCTTCGGCCCCGGCAACAACAATCCGATCTTCATGACGGAGAATGTCTATGATTCCGGATCGGGCCGCAAGGTGGGCGCCGGCGGCGTGCATCTCAAGCTGGACCTCATCCAGGAATCCCAGCCCTATCACCAGATCCCTTCGATTGCCTTCAACATGGCGGATTACTATGACTACATCCGCGAAGGCAACCCGATCGACGTTTGCTACGCCATCGTAGAGAACTATTACCGGGGATCCTCTTCCATCCAGCTCCGCATCCGCGATATCCGCGAACGCGATGACCTTCTTTAGAAGAGCGTAGGCTCATCGAACAGGCCGCCCGGGAAGTCGGGGACGTCTTCGAGGTTGGCGGAAGATTCTTCACCCACCCCCAGGACGACAGGCCGGTTGTCAGTCTGCGCACTGTCTTTCGCGGAGGTGGCATCTTTCGCGGCGGACGCGTCATTTTCGGGCGTGTCCGGCTGTTCCGGGTTCTCTCCGTCCTCGGATTCCTCTTCCGGCTCATCGATGATGAGCGGCTCGACGAAGCGTACTTTCTTGACTTCGCCGCGCTCGGCGCATTTTTTGCCCTTGGCGGCGATGCCCTTCTTGGCGATCCAGTTCTCGGCTTCGATGGCCTCGGGTTCTTTGTCCGCCAGTTTCCAGATGATCTCGTAGCGCGGATGCCGGTCCCCGCTGATATCCACCAGGTAGGACTTCGGGGCTTCGGAGATGAAGCTGACCGGTGTGTTGTCGCTCAGGACAAAGGAGAATCGCTTGACATAGAAACTCTTGACGGCACCGTCCCAATACAGGGCGGTAAAGGTCTTGTCCGGATCGAATTTCTCGATGAAGAGGACATCTCCCTGGTATTTGTTGACGAGGTCGAAAGAGGTCGTATAGAAGGTGCCGTTCTTGAATACGGCGAGAACTTTGTCGCCTTCTTCGAACTGTCCGAGGTAGAGTCCGTGGCCGTCTTCGTTGAGCTTCTGGATGTCGCTGTCATACCAGATGTCTTTTCCTGCAATCGTGCTGACACCTTTGCTCTTGAGCGTGATGCGGCTGATGACGTTCTTGCTCACGAGGTTGCCCCGGGCCGTCTTGCTCTTGATGGCCAGCGTGGAGAAGTCGTACTCGAAGCTGGTTTTCTTGAGCTTCGGCTTGGGCCGGAGCTGCACGCGGACGGAACCTGCTTCGCCGTTGTGGTTGGCCGTGAACCAGACGATCGTGGAACCCGGCTTTCCCGTCGTGATATCGTATTCCTTGTCGCGTGTCACCGAAGTGATGGCGAAACGCTTGGCATAATAGACCGAAGTCTTGCCATCGCGGTAGATTACGTTATAGATGGTCCGGGTGTCTCCTCGGTTGAAAAGACCTACGTAAAGCAGATCCTTGCCGAAGAAAGCCTTGTCTTCGACCTTGGTGATCCGGTATTTTCCGTCTTTGCCGATGACGATGATCTCCGAGAGATCCGAACAATCGCAGATGAACTCGCCGCCGTCGTCCCGCTTGAGCCCGATGCCGACGAAACCTTCGGCCAGGTTGGCCTGGAGCTTGGCATTGTTGTTGACCACCTTCGTGACGGCAATCGTCTCGAAGTCGGTGAGTTCGGTACGGCGGGGATAGTCTTTCCCGTATTTCTTCCTGAGGCTCTTGAACCAGTCGATGGTATAGCGGTCGATGTGCCCGATGTTGTCGCGTACGACGGCCATCTGGTCTTCGAGGGCGAGGATCTTCTCGTCGATTGCCTTGGTATCGAACTTGGAGATCTTGCGCACCGGTTTTTCCACAAGCTTGAGGATGTCCTCCATCACGATTTCCCGGCGGAAGAGGTCCTGGTACATCTTCATCTGGGTGAAGATATCCTGGATCTGGGTCTCCCAGTCCTTCTGGTCCTGTTCGAGGACCTTGTAGATCCGGTTCTCGAAGAAGATGCGCTCCAGCGAGCTGTAGTGCCAGTCGGCTTCCAGTTCATCCAGTTTGATCTGCAGCTCCTGAAGCAGCAGGTCCCGGGTATGGTAGGTGCCGTATTCGAGAATCTCGTTGACCGTGACGAATACCGGTTTGTCATCCCGGATCACGCAGGCGTTGGGCGCGATGTTGATCTCGCAGTCCGTAAAGGCGTAGAGCGCGTCGATGGTCTTGTCGGGCGAGACGTCGTTGGGCAGGTGGATGAGGATTTCGACCTTGTCGGTCGTCATGTCCTCGATCTTCTTGATCTTGATCTTGCCTTTGTCCTTGGCGCGGAGGATGGAGTCGATCAGGTCTTTGGTGTATTTCCCGTAGGGGATTTCCGTGATGGCGACCGTGTTCTTGTCTATCTTCTCGATCCGGGCGCGGACCTTGACGCTTCCGCCCCGTTTGCCGGCCATATACTTGCTGCAGTCGGCGAATCCTCCTGTCGGGAAATCCGGGAAGATCTCATAGGACTTGCCTTCGAGGATGGCGACGGAGGCATCCAACAGTTCGTTGAAATTGTGGGGAAGGATCTTGGAAGCCAGACCCACGCCGATGCCTTCCGTACCCTGTGCGAGCAGCAGCGGGAAGCGGACCGGAAGTTCGGTCGGCTCCTGGTTGCGCCCGTCGTAGGAGTTCATCCAGCGGGTCACTTTCGGATCGAACACCACCTCCTTGGCGAATTTGCTGAGCCGGGCCTCGATGTATCGGGGGGCTGCGTTGGAGTCACCGGTGAGGATGTTTCCCCAGTTTCCCTGGCAATCCACCGTGAAGCCTTTCTGACCC
>JAILAO010000079.1 GCA_024681565.1 Bacteroidales bacterium | reverse complement strand
GAGTAGGGGGTCTTGATGCGTTTCTTGATGGTGAAGCGGTAGCCCGCATTCTTCAGGGCCTCCTCGATCGGGGCGATGAAGCTGTCGATGTCCTTGTCGCGGTTGGCCACGTTGCCCTTGATGCGCTCGGTGATCTGCAGGTACTCTTCCGGTTCCTTGTAGCGCAGCCAGATGTTCTCCATCTCGGAATCGTTCTCGGAGATGTAGCCGTCGTTCTTGTAGGCGCTGGTGGCCGCCGGCTACCGCTTCACCATTAAGAAGCGCATCAAGACCCCCTACTCCATCTGGTACAAGATGCGTACGAAGCACGTCCCCTTCGAGCAGATCTATGACCTCTACGCCGTCCGCATCATCTTCGAACCGAGTGACAACACCATCCAGACGGAGCGCGGCCAGGCCTACCTGATCTTCTCTACGATCACCCACCTCTACCGGGAGAACCTGACCCGCCGACGGGACTGGATCTCCCAGCCCAAGAACAACGGCTACGAGGCCCTGCACTGCACCCTGATGAGCCATGCGGGCTTCTGGGTTGAGGTGCAGATCCGCTCCCACAGGATGGATGACATCGCCGAGAAGGGCATCGCCGCCCACTGGGCCTACAAGAACGACGGCTACATCTCCGAGAACGACTCCGAGATGGACAAGTGGCTGGCGGAGGTGCACGACATCCTGCTGAGCAACGACCTGAGCGCCCTGGAGCTGCTGGACATCATCCACAAGGACCTGGTCAGCAGCGAGATCGTGGTGTTCACCCCGAAGGGCGAGCAGCGGGCGATCCACAGCGGCGCGACCGCCCTGGACTTCGCCTACCTCATCCACACGGAGATCGGCAACCACGCCATCGCGGCCAAGGTCAACATGCGGCTGGTCCCCCTCTCGCACGCCCTCAAGGCCGGAGACCAGGTGGAGATCATCACCGCCGACAACGCCCATCCCAAGATGGAATGGGTCTCCTTCCTGCAGACCCGCTACGCGCGCAACCGCGTGATCGAATATTTCCGCAGGGACTTCGACGCCATCGCCGCCGACGGGGAGCGCATCTTCGGGGAGCGGATCCGCCTGATGGGGCTCCAGAGCAACCGGGAACTCATCCGCAAGTTCCTGGATTACAGCCAGTTGCACGAGCCTAGCGAACTTTGGTTCCGCATCGGCCTGGGCCTGCTCGGCCCCGAGGAGTTCAAGGCCATCATCGACGAGAAGGACATGTCCACCGGGGAGAAGCGCAAGTTCGCCATCCGCGAGGACAATGCCCACGCGATCCAGTACAAGATCGCCGAATGCTGCCACCCCATCCCGGGCGACCCGGTCATCGGTTTCTCTACGGCGGAGAACGTGGTCATGGTCCACAAGAAGTCCTGCCCCATCGCAGAGAGCCTCGCCAGCAAGTACGGCAACCGGATGGTCGTCCCCCAGTGGGGCGTGGTCGAGAAGGAGTACCCGATCCGGATCTCGCTCAAGGGCATCGACCGGCTGGGCCTGCTCAACGACATCTCCAGCTATATCTCCCAGACCCTCGGCATCAACATGCGCAAGCTCCAGCTGTCCACCGACGGGGAGCTCTTCGAGGGATTCATCGAGCTGCTCGTCCGCGACAAGAAGAACCTGGAGCGGATGGTGGACGGCCTCACCAAGATCGACGGCATCTCGGATGTCGTCAGAACCGACATCTAGCGAGCCTATGAAGATCCCGAAATTCCTCCCCCTCGCCGCCCTCGTCGCCGCCTGCCTGCTGCCGCTGTTCTTCCCGTCCTGCGCCAACACGACGGAAGCCCCTACCGGCGGCAAGAAGGACACCATCCCGCCCTATATCATTGACATCAAGCCGCTTCCGGGCGCTGTGGGCGTTCCCGTCGAGGGGGCGAGCTTCGTGTTCACCTTCAACGAGTACGTGACCATCAAGACGCCGGCCAATATCTTCCTCTCGCCGCCGCAGGTGAAAATGCCCAAGTCCCGCATCCGCGGGCACAACCTCATCGTCAGCTTCGAGGAGCCGCTGGAGCCCAACACCACCTATACGCTGAGCTTCACCGACGCCATCGCGGACACCAACGAGGGAAATATGTTCCCCGGCTACACCTATGTCTTCTCGACCGGCACGCAGATCGACTCGATGATGATGACGGGTACGGTCCTGGACTGCAACACGCTGGCCCCGGTCAAGGGAGCCACGGTCCTGCTGCACAAGGACCTCGCGGACTCTGCCATCCTCAAGCACCGCCCCTATGCCGCCGTCAAGACCGACGACTGGGGCTACTTCGTCCTCCCCTTCATCCAGGACACCGTGTACCGCCTGTATGCCATCAAGGACGCGACCCCCGACAATATCTATGACCCGGAGACGGAGACCGTCGCCTTCATCGACTCGCTGATCCGGCCCAAGATGATCGCCGTGGACACGCTCCCCGAGATGCTCAAATACGACATGACCGACACCCTGCGCTGCCAGGCCCGCCGCAGCGAGCATGAGCTCAAGCTGTTCCGGGAGAAACCCAGCAAGCAGTATATCGTCAAGAAGGTCCGTACCTCCGAGCGCTCCGCCTACCTGACTTTCCAGGCGCCGGGCGCCTGGATCGATTCGCTGTGGATCCGGGGCTACCGCGACGACCAGGTCATCAGCCAGTTCAACATCCTGCAGGACAGCCTCGAGCTGTGGATCAACAGCCGCCGGGCCGCCCCGGACACGATGCGCATCTTCGTGAATTACCGCAAGACGGACTCCCTGGGCAAGCTCGTGCCGGCGCAGGAAATCGTCCGGCTCGCGATGCCCCATGACAAACGGACCTATTCCAAGAGCTCGCGCCGCGACCTCCAGCACGAGGATACGACCTGTGTCTATACGCTGAAGACCTCGCCCGAGACCGTGGAGCAGAACGGTTTCGAACTGGAGTTCCGCAACCCGATCATCACCGCCTGGTTCGACTCGCTGGACTTCCGGGCCATCAACACCCGCCAGCGCGAGTCCAAGGCCGGATTTACCGTGGAGCAGGACAGCCTCAACCTGCGGCGCTACATCCTGCGCCCCAAGGACAAGCTGCAGCCGGGCTTCCAGTACACGATGCGGGTCCCGCACCGGATCTTCCGCGACATCAACGGCTTCTGGTCCGACAGTTCCCTGGTCAAGGTCAGCCTCCCCACGGACGAGACCCTGAGCCTGCTGGAGCTCGAACTCAGCGGCGTGGACCGCAAGATCATCGTGGAACTGCTGGGCGAGAAGCGCGACCGGGTGCTCCGCAGCTATGTCGTGGACACGGACGGCAACCTCCGCTTCCCCTACCTCAAGGAGGGCCGCTACAGCATCCGCATCACGGATGACGGCAACCGCAACTCCATCGTGGACACCGGCTCGCTGCTGGAACACCGCCAGCCCGAAGCCGTGACCTTCGTCGAACTGAAGGGCAGTCCCTACATCGACATCCCGGCCAGCACCGAGCTCGCGCAGCCGGTCAACGTCAGCGAACTCTTCAACCACAAGGCTTCCGAGTGATGAAAAAGTTATCCGTTCTCCTGCTGCTGTCCCTCTGCCTGTCCGGCGTCTTCGGCGCCCGGGCGCAGGAGGTGCAGTTCGACAGCACCTACACGGCTCCCAAAGAGCGCCCGATCAACGACTACATCCTGGTCGGCGTGAACTACGGCGTGTGTGTCTCCAACATGTATTATTCGCCGGCCAAGCACAACCGGGCCTGGCAGTTCGCTCCGAACTATATCTCCGTGATGTTCACCAAGCACAGCAAGATGTTCGACATCCTGCCGTATTTCGCCCTGACGATGGGTTTTGCGCACAGCTATGAGGGTTTCGGCTTCCTGAAAGACCCCGAGACCGGCCGTTCGCAGACGCTGGACGACGCGGAGCAGGGCCAGATCGAGGTCTTCGAGATCCCGGCCCTGGCGCAGATCCATGTGGACTTCCATCCCGGCAAGCTGCTCGCCAACGTGGGCGTCTATGGCGGCTGGCGCAACAGCATCTCGCGCAGCGGCCCCCATCTCGACCCGGCCTACGCCAACGCCTTCCGTCCCTATGAGAACCGCTGGGACTACGGGCTGCAGGGCGGCGCGGGATTCGCGCTGATGTTCGACCCGGTCGAGATCCATTTCAACGCCCTGCTGCGCTGGTCCTGGTCCTCGCTCTACCAGCCGGACTATGCCAGTCCCTATTATTACCGCTATGCCTATCCGATCGACATCATCGCTTCGGTGGGCGTCTATTTCCAGTTGACCAAACGTTCGGGCAAGACGACCGGCGAGTTGCGCCGCGAAGCCCGTGAGATAGTCTATGGCACGCATTGAGACCCTTCCCGTCCGGGTCGGTGACAGTCTGGTCATCGGCGGCGGACATCCCATCGCCGTCCAGACGATGTGCAATACCCATACTTCCGACATCGAGGCCACGGTGGCCCAGACGCTGGAGCTCGCCGCCGCCGGTGCGCAGCTGGTGCGCATCACGGTGCCGGGCCGGCAGGACGTCCCCTGCATCGCGCAGATCAAGGAGCGCGTGCGCGCGGCCGGCTGCGGGGTGCCGCTGGTGGCGGACATCCATTTCTCGTCGGAAACGGCCATCGCCGTGGCATCCGTCGTGGAGAAGGTCCGTATCAACCCCGGCAACTTCCACCCCGACCACGGGGAGGCGCGCCGGCAGTTCGCCCGTTTCCTGGAGGTGTGCAAGCAGCACGGCACGGCCGTGCGCGTGGGGCTCAACCACGGGTCGCTCGGCCGCTACATCACCGACCGCTACGGGAACACGCCGCACGCCATGGCAATGGCGGCGATGGAGTGGCTGGAGATGTGCATCGAGGCGGAGTTCTACAATGTGGTGGTCTCGCTCAAGGCGAGCAATACCGTCGTGATGGTGGAGGCATACCGCGAACTCGCCCGTCGGATGCAGGAGCGCGGGGTCGTATTCCCGATGCATCTGGGCGTGACGGAGGCCGGCGGCGGCGACAGCGGACGCATCAAGTCCTGCGTGGGCATAGCCTCCCTGCTGCAGGAGGGCATCGGCGATACGATCCGGGTGTCCCTCACGGAACCGCCCGTCCAGGAACTCCCCGTCGCGCAATACCTGGCCCGGACCGGCGGACAGCCGCTTCCGGACGGACTGGACGAGAAGACGACCGCGGTGCTGGACGCGGCGGTTGCGTGGGGTCCGAAGCTGCTGAAGCGGGAAATCGACGAGATTCCGGATCGCGCAGGTCTTTCCGAGTATCTGAAGGACGAGATCATGCAGGCGGCCCGCCGGCGCTTCTACAAACCGGAGTACATCGCCTGCCCCGGCTGCGGCCGTACGATGTACAATCTCCAGGAGACGTTCGAGGAGGTCCAGCGCCGCACCGCGCACCTCAAGGGCATGGTCATCGCCGTGATGGGCTGCATCGTCAACGGTCCCGGCGAGATGGCCGACGCGGACTGGGGCTATGTGGGAGAAGGCGGCGGCAAGGTCACCATCTACCACAAGAGCGAACCCGTCCTGCGGCACATCCCCGACAGCGAAGCCATCGACCGGCTGTTAGCGTTGATTGAAGCCGCTGAGCAGTAGCATGGGCCGTTCACCGCGGGTGTCGGCATCGGCACAGCGGACGGTCAGTTCTTCTTTCTCCCCGGGCAGAAGGAAAATCCAGTTGTCCTCATAGAAGACCGGCAGGATCTCCTCCCGGCTTTGTGCACCGACCAGTTCGAGCCGGACCATCAGCGCAGGGACCGAGGAGCGGTTCTCGAGCATGGCCGTTCCCACCCAGTCCCCGCCGTCGCGGTGGAATTCGTATTTCATCCGCACGTCAGCCTTTTGCATGTACTTCAGGGCCCGCAGGTTGCCGGGGTCTTTCGGATTCAGCACATAGTAGTTCTCCGCCAGTTCGCGGTCGCCCTGCATCAGGTGCAGATTGAGGAGGAGCAGGTCGTTCGTCTCGCTGTGTTCACCCAGGATCTCGGAGAGATTGTTGTCCTGGACCCCGAGAATCGGAATCGTCGTGTCTTCGGGAGCGTCCAGTTTCACCGTCCATTCGTCGAAGACCTCGCCCTCGATGTTCATCGCGAGCGCACTGGCCGTCAGGCCCGTCAGGTCACCGGCGTTGTTGTTGACGACCTCCACCTGCGCGATCCGCGGATTCCACTGGATGCGGATGGGGGCGGAGCCTTTCTTGGCGCCGAAATAGGATGCCGTAGGGAAGAAATAGTAGTCGTAGGTCTGCCAGACCATCGACGGCCAGCAGGGGTGGCTCATCCAGATGAGCAGCCCCTTGCGCGCTGCGCTGCGGGACTCGAACATCGCCTGGTAGCCGTCGTAGCTGATCCACTGCGCCCATTCGGCGAACTGCTCCAGGCTTTCCGGCTTTCCGAAAGCCTTCTCCACCATTTCATTGAAGGTCGCTGCGCTCTGGGCGCTCTCCAGCGCGAAGTCATGCATGCCCCAGACATCGTTCTGCGGCCAGCGGTGTTCCGGCGCCAGCATGCGCTCCATGCTCTCGAGGCTCGGGACGTTGGGCATGCCCCGCTCGCTGTGGAAACGGTCGCGGCCGCGCTCCAGCGCGAAATACTCCGAGGGCCGGAGGGCCCGGTAGGGGCCGTTGCCGCTCACGGGACCCGTGGCGGAATGCGGAATGTATTTGATCCCCGGATGGAGCCGGGACACCAGGGCGGAGAGCCGGGCGTCCAGCGTCACGGGCGGGTTGCCTTCGTTGCGGCCGCAGTAAAGGGCCAGGCAGGGATGGTGGCGGATCTTGCGCAGGAAGTCCTCCGCATTCGCGAGGAACATCGCTTCGTCGTCCGGCTCTGGCCCGTCGGCCGGATTGGCCAGCCAGAAGTCCTGCCAGACCATCACGCCGT
>JAILAO010000063.1 GCA_024681565.1 Bacteroidales bacterium | reverse complement strand
GGCCAAGTCCTCCGACACGGCCACGCAGGCTCACTGGCAGACCCTTTCCCGCCAGATCGAGACGGCGCTCAAAGAGTTGAAATAATCATCAAAACAATCAGTTGCTTATACTTAGTATGAAAAAGACAATCCTTATCCTTTCCATCCTTGCCTGCACCGCCGTCGTGCTGTCTTCCTGCAAAAACAGCGGCAAGCGGGACAACAGCGCAGGCGGTGAACCGCAGACAGAAGCCGTAGATGACTCCGCCGTCAACGACCTGGCCCGCGTTCCCGCCCACGACAACTCCGCCGAAGACGACGAACGCATCATGGATTTCCTCATCGACAATTATATTGACGGCACGTTTTTGAAGCCTGATGCCCTGGAGGGTTTTTGTACGGACAACTTGCTCCGGCAATTGCGGGAAGACTATTCCAAGGATTACGAAGGAGATGGTTATGCCACCTGGGACTTCTACACAGAGACCCAGGACCCGGACTGGTCACTGAACGATGTCCTCAAAGTCCAGAAGATCGACGGAAGATACTACTTTGAAGCCTCCCACGGCGGGGTTCTATTCAGGAACATCATCTCCGCCTTCGTGCAGGACGGTAACGTGATGCTGGACGGCATCACCCGGGACAAAACGTATTCACCCCAACAATAACACACCATGAAAAAGTTTACATTGCTCCTGAGCGGCCTGTTTGCCTGCAGCGCTCTCGTTTTCGGCCAGGTGCAGAAAGCGGAAATCTACAACGGTACGCTCAGCAACATCCCGGGCATCGAGACCTCTGCTCCGGTGACGTTCATCGTCGACAACTCGACGGGGGATTTCCGCTTCATCTCGGACGGGAACGGACACAACGTCGGTCCGTTCAAATGGTCGGGCAAGGTCCCTGTGCGGGGCGGCCTCAACAAAGCCGGCGCTGTCTGGGGATTCCAGATCACGAACTGGTCGGACATGACGATCGGCAACCAGGTCACGAAAGATAAAAAGAAAGTCATCGTCCAGGGGACGTTGAAGAAAGCCACGAGCGGCACCGGTGCCGTTTCCGGCATGACCTATGACGGCAAAAAGATCACGCTCACGATCCGCATCCCCTATCTGATGGAAGGACGTACCGAGGCGGTCCCGATTTCGTTCAACTGCACCCTCGACCTCACCCCCGGCCAGTCTTCCAAAGCCAAGCTCCGCTGATCGGACGGGACGAAGATGTTTTCTCCGGCGAGCGTCCCTGCGCGGACGCCTGCCGGAGATTATATTTTTGTTAAATCCGGTTCCCGGTATTGTTTCCCGGGGGATTGTGCGTTATTTTCACGAAAAATTTTAGCATGAAAGACATCAACATCGCACTCGTCGCCCACGACGGCCGCAAGCAGGAACTCCTGCAGTGGGTGAAGTTCAACTACAAAATGCTGACGACATATAAACTGTACGCCACCGGGACGACCGGCAAGCTGATCTCGGACCTGGTGATCGAAGAGGAAGGCCGGCTGACCAAACCCTTCAAGGGCAAGGTGACCCGGCTGCTGTCCGGTCCCCTGGGCGGGGACCAGCAGATCGGCGCCATGATCGCCGAAGGAAGGATCAACATGCTGGTTTTCTTCTGCGACAACCTGATCGTCCAGGGCCACCAGAACGACGTCTCCGCCCTGACCCGCCTGGCCGCGCTCTACAACATCGCCTTCGCGACCAACCGCACCACGGCCGACATGCTCCTGACCTCCACGCTCATCGACGATCCTGACTATTCAATCCAGCTCCCGGGCTGCATTGATTCCTATGTAAACCGGGCCTTGGAATAAAATGACGGCCCGGAAACGGACTCCGGGCGATGGGTCAGAACTTGTGGTAGAGGCTCAGGAGAACGTTCCGGGGACGGATGCCGAATGAGGTAAAGGACCGGGAGAAGTCCTCGTTGTCGACGAGGGTGTAGTTGTAGGTGTCCTGGTTCAGGATGTTCGTGACGGAGGCCATCATCACCCAGGTCGGAGAGAGGGTGTATTCCGCCTTGAAGTCACCGAGGATAAGATGCTTGGCGGCATGGTCCGAGAATTCAGTATAATAGTGTTCTCCCAGGATGTCCTGTCCGTTCACATAGTATTTGTTAACATAGATGCCGTTGTACGAAAACGAACCCCACTCGCTGGTAAAGCCGGGCATCTTTTTCATGACATCTTCCAGCTTGCGGTCACGCGTATCGGTGAATTTGGAGACGGCATATCTGACGGACTTTTCCAGTCCTTGTTCCCCGGCAGCACTGACCATATCCTGTGCCTTGGACAAGGATATGGACATGAAGAGAAGAAATACGGTGAGTAGTTCTATCTTGAAACGAAAGCTGCCCCTGTATCTGCGCATGATCTGTTGTGGAGGAAAGATGAACAAAGATAATGAAAATATCGTATTTTTGCCGGAGCGAGATCCATCTATGAGACGTCTGTTTTTTACCATCCTCCTCCTGGCGTCATTGTCCGGATGCCGGGACCGGGCTGTCGGGACGGCCATCCGCCGGCAGCTGGACGCCTATCCGGCGTCCCGGGTCCAGGACATCTACAAAAGTTTCTGCCAGGACTACCTCGGCCCGGAACACCTGATCCCCAATCCCCAGGCGGCACGCGACTACCTCGATGAGGAGCTTGCCTCCTATCGTGAAGACCTGGACAGTCTCCGGTACGGCATCCCGGACGTACGGTATTACCCTGTCGGGGACAGGGGAAACTATGTCCGGGTGGACCTTTCCGTCATCCTGGACGGCCTGGTCGGCGAGGACGAACTGCTGGATGCCTTCGTGCGCAGCGCGAATGCGGGGAAGACCGTTTCTCCGGAGGCCTGGAAGGCGAAATGGGGACAGATTGCGAAAGTAATCCGGCGGGACTTCCCGGAACTCCCGCAGGCTGCGGAAGACCTTGCCCGGATCGACTCCCTGGTCGCTGCCGGCAACCTCATCCTGCACCATAGCGAGACCTTCGGTCAGGAATACCATCCGCATTACCGGATCATCGCGAAGGACATCTTCGAGCAGGAACTGAAGGCGAAGACCGAATAACCCCGGGCGGTGGCTGGGATTATCTGCGGGGAGC
>JAILAO010000102.1 GCA_024681565.1 Bacteroidales bacterium | reverse complement strand
GAACGCTCCTCCGAGTCCGCCGGCGGCACCGGAACCCGGTTCCGTCCGAAGGTCGCAGCCCGTCTGCTCCCGGACCAGGCCGGCGAAGCGGCTGCTGCCGCGTTCCAGTTCCCGGATCATCCCGGGCGTCGCCCCTTTCTGCCGGGCAAATACCGCAGCGGCGCCTTCCGGGCCGCAAAAGACAGTCTGCACGTCGCAGGCGACGGTGAAACGGGACTGCGCGAGTGCGGGGAGGACGTCGCGCCGGTCGATTTCCGCAATCCGGGCCAGCGAGGCTCCGCATCCGGGCAGTTCCCGGCCGGAAGCGTCCCGGAAATGGAATCCAAGTGCGGAAAGCATGCCGGTGCCGGCGTCGTGGGTGGCGCTGCCGCCCAGGCCGATGAGCAGTTCCCGGCATCCGCGCTCCAGCGCGTCCCGGATCATCTCGCCGGTGCCGAAAGTAGAGGTCAGCAGGGGATTGCGCTCGCTTTCTTTCAACAGGGGAAGTCCGCTGGCGGCGGCCATTTCGATCACGGCGGTATCCGCGCAGAGTCCGTAGGCGGCCTCGACCGGTCGTCCCAGCGGATCGGAGACCCGCACGACCCTCCGTTGACCGCCGCGGGCGGCCAGGATGGCTTCCGTGAATCCTTCTCCGCCGTCCGAGATGCAAACGGGTACGGCATTGCCGGCGGGGATGAAGCGGCGGATGCCTTCGCAGATGGCGTCCGCCGCTTCCCGGGCGCTCAGCGACCCCTTGAAGGAGTCCGGCGCGACGAGGATTCTGTAGGGAGAAGACGGCATTGTTCGATCTTTTGTCCTGCAAAGATAAGCTTTTTGATATTTTTGATTATCTTGCGGATATAAAACCAATTTACCGTGAAAATTCATATCAGACTTCTGTCATTGATGTGCCTGTTCGTCTCCGTGTGGGCGTATGGGCAGACTGATACGTTGCGCTACGCTGTCCGCGGCACCGTCCGCGATGCCAGCGGCGGCAAACCCCTGGCCTATGTTTCCGTGACTTTGCCGGGTTCCAATTTCGCAACCGTCACCAACAATGACGGTTCCTTCGTGATCAAGTCCGACGTCCCGCCGCTCTTCGTCTCCTTCTCCCTGTTGGGCTACAAGTCCCTTACCGTCCCTGCGGACCGTGAACAGATGATGCGGGTGACGCTTAACCGGGGCGAATTCACCCTGGACCCCGCCCAGATCATCAACGGAGACCCCCTGACCATCCTGCGGGAAGCCATCTACAAAATCTCGGAAAACTGTCCCTCCGAACCGGAACTCTTCGAGTGCTTTTACCGGGAGACGGCCCAGAAGCGCAATCGTTTCATCTATGTCTCCGAAGCCGTCACCAAGATGTACAAGTCCTCGTTCTCCAACATGTTCGGCCGGGACCGGACGGCTGTCGAGAAGAGCCGTCTGCTGACGAGCCCCCGCCGCTCCGATACCCTGGCCGTGAAGGTGGTGGGCGGACCGACGCAGGCCGTCGAGCTGGATCTGGTCAAGAGACGTTCCGTGATCCTGAACGATGCGGACCTGGAGGACTATACCCTGGAGATGATGGACCCGGTGATGCTCGACGACCGCCGTCAACTCGTCATCAAACTGACGCCGGTCCTGGATTCCGATTATGCCCAGCAGCACGGCGTGGTCTATATCGACCAGGAGACGATGTCGTTCACCCGGATCGAGATGTCCCTGGACATGTCCGACCCCGTCAAGGCCACCCGCGTGATGCTGGTCAAGAAACCGGCGGACATCCGTTTCAAACCCAAGGAAATGTCTCTGCTGCTCAACTATAAACGCGAAGACGGCAAGAGCCGCCTGAGCTATGTCCGCACGGTCTTCCGTTTCAACTGCGACGCCCGCCGGCGTCTCTGGAACACGGAGTTCACCGCCATCGCCGAGATGGTGGTGACGAACCGCTTCAACGGTGCGGATGCCGTGCCGATCGACCGCGCTGAGAGTTTCCGCAGCAGCGAATCGCTGGCCGACAAGACCCAGGTCTATGCCGATCCCGACTTCTGGAAAGACTACAATATTATCGAGCCGACCGAGAGTCTGGAACACGCCCTGGGCCGTCTGCGCAAAGATTAACCATGCAATTTCTTGTATTCTTGCCCGGAATCTTTTAAATTTGTTAGCGGTTAGTTATTGTTTTCTATGTCAGATAAAAGATTGCTACTGGGCGATGAAGCCGTGGCGCTGGGTGCCCTGCACGCCGGCCTCTCCGGCGTATATGCCTATCCCGGCACCCCTTCCACCGAGATTACGGAGTTCATCCAGCAGAGTCCGCTCGCGCGTGAGCGCGGCGTCCGGAGCCGTTGGTGTACCAATGAAAAGACCGCGATGGAAGCGGCGCTCGGCATGTCGTACGCCGGCAAGCGCGCCCTCGTCTGTATGAAGCACGTCGGTATGAATGTCTGTGCCGACGCATTTATCAATGCCGCCGTGACCGGCGTGAAGGGCGGACTGGTCGTTCTGGCCGCCGATGATCCTTCGATGCATTCCTCCCAGAACGAGCAGGATTCCCGTTTCTACGGGAAGTTCGCGATGGTGCCGATTCTGGAGCCTTCTTCGCAGCAGGAGGCTTTCGACATGGTCGCCGAGGCGTTCCGGCTTTCGGAGCATTTCCGCCTGCCGGTCCTGATGCGTTTGGTTACGCGCCTGGCGCATTCCCGTGCCGCCGTCGCTGTCGGGGAACCGCAGGCGCAGAATGCGCTTGCGCCGGATGACGAACGTACCCGCTGGGTGCTCCTGCCCGGCAATGCGAAACGGCAGTACGCCTCCTTGATTGCACAGCAGCCGGCGATCGCCGCCTGTGCCGAGGATTCGCCGCACAACCGGCTGGATCCGTCCGGGACGGGGGAACTGGGCGTCATCGCTGCAGGAATCGCGTACAATTATGTCCGGGAGGTGCTTCCCGCGGACGTGTCCGTGCTCAAGGTTTCCCAGTATCCGCTACCTGCCAGGCAGGTGCGGCAGCTGGCGGAGCGTTGCGGACGGCTGCTGGTCGTCGAAGACGGACAGCCCTTTGTCGAAGAGCAGGTCCGCGCCCTGCTTGATGCCGATTACCCCGTACAGGGCCGCCTGAGCGGTGAATTGCCCCGGACGGGAGAGCTCACGCCGGACTGCGTCGCGGCTGCCCTGGGTGTGGGCGGCGCCCGGCCTTTCGCGAAAGCGGAGCACCTGGCACCCCGTCCGCCCCAGCTCTGCCAGGGTTGCGGCCACCGGGACGTGTATACCGCACTGAACCGCGTGGCTGCGGAATTCCCCGGTGCACGGATCTTCGGCGACATCGGATGCTATACGCTCGGGGCCTTGCCTCCGTTCCGCGCCATCGACAGCTGTGTGGACATGGGTGCCTCGATCACGATGGCCAAGGGAGCGGCCGATGCCGGCCTGCGTCCTGCCATCGCCGTGATCGGCGATTCCACCTTCACGCATTCCGGGATGACCGGACTGCTGGACGCTGTCAATGACAGATCCGCCATCACGGTGGTGATCAGCGACAACCTCACGACCGCGATGACCGGGGGACAGGACTCCGCCGGGACACATAAATATGAAGCCATCTGCCTTGCGCTCGGTGTCGAACGGGAGCATCTCCACGTCGTGGTGCCGCTGCCGAAGAATATGGACGAGATCACCCGCATCCTCCGGGAGGAGATTGCCTACGAGGGGGTTTCCGTCATCATCCCGCAGCGCGAGTGCATGCAGACGCTCGGCCGTAAACTCCGTCAAAAAAAGCAAGCGAAATGAACAGAATCGATATCAAACTTTGCGGTGTAGGCGGCCAGGGCATCCTCTCGATCGCCACCGTACTGGGCGAGGCCGCCACCCTGGCCGGGCTGCAGCTCAAGCAGGCCGAGGTCCATGGGATGAGCCAGCGGGGAGGGGATGTGCAGAGTGACCTGAGACTCAGCACGGAACCTGTCTGGAGCGATCTGATCCCCCTGGGCGGTGCCGGTCTGATCGTCTCGATGGAACCGATGGAGGCGCTCCGTTATCTGCCGTACCTTTCGCCGGACGGCGTGGTCGTGACCGCCTCGCATCCTTTTGTCAATATCCCCGATTATCCGGAAGAGCCGGCGCTGCTTGCCGAATTGGATGCGCTTCCGCATACCGTGCGTCTGGATATCGAGGCGGTGGCCCGGGAGAACGGCCTTCCCAAGAGCGCCAACATGGTCCTGCTCGGCATGGCCGCTCCGTACATCGGGCTTCTCTCCGCAGAGCAGTTGCGCGAAGCCATCGCCCGCGTCTTCGCCCGCAAGGGGGAGGCGGTCGTCCAGGCCAATCTCCAGGCCTTCGACCTGGGCCTTTCCCACAGTCTGAAAACAGTTAGCAAGTAGTGTAATATGATCTGGAATCCCAACAAAGAGTGTATGAGCCGCGAGCAGATGCGTGAACTGCAGGGCAAGCGGCTGCACAAAGTCGTGGAGTATGTTTATCACCACGTCCCCTTCTACCGTAACAAACTGCAGGAGATGGATCTGTCGCCGGACGACATCCGTACCATCGACGACATCGTGAAACTTCCCTTCACGACCAAGAAAGACCTGCGGGACAACTATCCTTTCGGCCTGCAGGCCGCACCGGCCGATGAGATCATCCGTATCCACGCCTCCTCAGGCACGACGGGCAACCCCACCATCGTGGGTTATACCCGCAAGGATATCAGTGTCTGGAGCGAGTGTATGGCGCGCTGTCTGACCGCCTATGGTGTCGGACGCAATGATGTTTTCTCCGTTTCCTATGGTTACGGCCTGTTCACGGGCGGTCTCGGTGCGCACAACGGCGTGGAGACCGTGGGGGCGGCCGTCGTGCCCGCTTCGACCGGCAACACGGAGAAGCACGCCCGGCTGATCCGGGACCTGGGCATTACGGGCATCGCCTGTACGCCCTCCTATGCATTGTATCTCGCCGAGACCATGGAACAGCTCGGTATTACCAAGGACCAGATCAAGCTGCGCGTCGGTGCCTTCGGGGCCGAGCCCTGGACGGAGAACATGCGCACCGAGATCCAGGAGCGCCTGGGCCTCAAAGGTTACAACCTCTATGGCCTGAGCGAGGTCATGGGTCCGAGCGTCAGCTATGAGTGCACTGAGCAGCATGGTTCGCACATCAACGAGGACCATTTCTTCCCTGAGATCATCGATCCGGTCACGCTGCAGCCCCTTCCCGACGGACAGACGGGCGAACTCGTGTTCACGACCCTCACCAAGGAAGGCATGCCGGTGCTGCGTTACCGTACGCGCGACCTCTGTTCGCTGCTGCCGGGCGAGTGCCCCTGCGGACGCACCAATGTCCGGATGTCCTCCATCCAGGGCCGCAGCGACGATATGCTCATCATCCGGGGTATCAACATCTTCCCTTCACAGGTGGAGAGCGTGGTGCTTTCGATGCCGGAAATCGCTCCGCGCTACCTGCTGGTCGTGGACCGCATCAACAACCTCGATACCCTGCAGGTCCAGGTGGAACTCCGCCAGGATTACTTCAACGCCACCCTCGACACGCCGGCGGCCATCGACGAACTCTCCAAGCGTCTTTCCGCCAAGCTCAAGAGCGTGCTCAGCATCGGCGTCAAGGTGCAGCTCAAGGCCCCCGGCACCATCGAACGCAGCCAGGGCAAGAGCACCCGTGTCATCGATAACCGCAAATTGTTTTGACAGCTAAAACCCAATAGCATGACCATCAGACAACTTTCGATCTTCATCGAGAACCAGTCGGGCACCTTGCAGAAAGTGCTCGAACTGATGAAACAGTCCCGCATCCAGATCATCGCCTGCACGATCGCCGATACGGCGGAGTACGGCATTTTCCGGATCATCTGCAGCGAGCCCGACCGGGCTTGCCGCGAACTGAAGGAAGCGGGTGTCGCCGTCGCCATCTCGGAGGTGTTCGCCATCGAGCTGGACAACCAGCCCGGCGGAGCCGCGGACGTCGTGGCCACCTTCGGCAGGGCCGGTGTCGGCATCACCTATATGTATGCTTTCCTGATCGACGGTCGGGGCATCATGATCTTCCGTACGGACCAGACGGAAGCCGCCTGCAAGGCGATTGCCGAAGGCGGCCTGCACTGCGTTACGGAAAAAGACCTGCCCGTCAATATGTAAGACAGCGGGATGTCGTCTTTTCGCAAATACGGCACCTGTTTCTTTGAAGAGTACGCCCGGTTCGAACTCTCGTCCCTGCTGGGCCGGGAGTTCGAACACCTGGTGGACCGGGACCGGCCGGACCTGCAGTCGCCGGATTCCCGGACCCTGGGCATCGAGGTGACCCGTGCCATGGAAGAGAGCAAGACGGCCGCCCGGCAATTGCTGAAGGAGGTCGCCGGGATCGTTCCTGCCGCGGAGCGGCGGGATCTCGAGGAAATCGTTGCGAGCGGTTATGCCTATGGCATCGGGGGCGGAAAATATATCGGCACCCGGGAACTGTCCTACTGGAAACTGGCCCAGCCGCTCCGCAAGATCCTGCAGAGCAAGGTGTCCAAGGTCGGCAACGGGTTTTACGGCCGCTACGACAAGATGGGGCTTTTCGTCTTTTGCAAGGACAATCTGGACGAAGCGCAGGCGGTCCAGACCTGCCGTTATGTCATGCAGTTGCAGCAGGGGCAGGAGTTGCGCTACGACAGTCTGTATCTGGCAGACGTCGATCAGTTTTTCGCATGCAGGCTGGAAGAGGAAGTCCCGTCCGGTTCACGGGTACTCACGATTCCCGTCACGCCGGAGCACCGGCGTGAGATTTTCCTCCGTGCCGTACGGGCACAACTCGAGCGGGCATGACGGTCCGGTGACCGGAAGGTGCCTTAGCGGTATTTGTCGAAATGGTATTTCTCCCGCAGGGCGGCTTGGGTCTCTTCGTCCTGGTGGGTGAAGTAGGCCTTGAAGCCCGGGCAGAAATTGATGTGCCAGCGCCAGAAACGGCCGAGGACGGATTTGGGGTCTTTGTCGTAATGTGCCCTGAATTTACAGGTCTCGCAGGGGTATTGTGCCATGCTTGCGGATTATATAAAGTGGATGGTTTTCCCTGCCAGGTATTTTTCCAGCAGGTCGTGTGTTTTGATTTTTACGAAACAGGTGGCCGTGCCGTCCGTACAGGCGAACCATTCGCTTTCCGCCACCGTGCGGTCCATGACCAGATGGATGCCGGCGGCCTGGGGCAGGATGGCGCTCAGGATGGTGGTCGCCCCCACCGTCACGCCGGTCCGTTCCCAAAGCTGTTCCGCCGAGGCGAATGACACGCGGGGAATGCCCAGCGCTCCGCAGAATTCCCGTGTCACGAAAGCTTTGTCGTCCGGGGTGACGTAGAGATAGAACTCCGTCTGCTGCCGGTTGCACAGGAAAATGGTCTTGATGATGCGCACGCCGATCTTTTCGTCGATGTGCCGGCAGTCCTCCATGGTCAGGCCCGGGTCGGTGTCCACCCGCCCGAAGGGAATCTCCCGCTCTGTAAACGTCTCATAGACTTTCCGTTGCAACTCGGAAGCATAGTCCGGCGGAGGAGTGGTGATGATGTCGCTGACCTTGAACATGGTACAAATGTACAAAAAATAGTTATTCCCCGTCCGGGTCGGCGTACATCGAGGGCTGGCTGGCTAGATACCGTTCGGCCGTTTCCTCGATGATCTCCTTGAACCCCGTCAGGGCTGCGAACGGCGCGAACTGGGCCGCACGCTCGGAACGTGCCATCCGGGGATGCCGCTGGGGCTCGGGCCGGGGCAGGTCGAGGAGATCGTCGTATCTGTGCTCGAAGCCGTTCATGCCTTGTGCCCTCCGATTTGTTGGTTGCGTTCGCGCGCGGTAGCGCCTTCGTCGAAATTCATCCCTTTGAGGATGGCATTCTTGCCGAATTTCCTGCGGATGGCGAGGATGGCT
>JAILAO010000089.1 GCA_024681565.1 Bacteroidales bacterium | reverse complement strand
TCATCGCAGAACGCCTCGCCCGTGCGGGCCACGTCACAGCCGGTGGTGAGGACAAGCTGGGAGCCGTCCGGCATCGGGAACGGCTGGTTGGCCGAGGCGTAGCCGGCGGTCGGGCTGCCGAAGACCCGGGCCTTCTCCAATCCCCGGAAACAGAGCAGGGTCGCTTCGCCGGAACTGGCTGTCCGACCGTCTGTCAGGAGGGCGACCGGGCAGTCGACCGGGGTGGCGGCCTGCACGCCGGAGATCTGGATGACGGAGGAAAGCGGGATCCATTGCGTGCGCTTCCGGGTACGGAAGCGGAGCAGGTCGTTGCCGTCCGGCAGGAAACGGTGCACGGAGGCGATCATCGGGTACATATTGCCGCCGGTGTTGCCCCGCAGGTCGATGACCGCGCCTGTAACCGTCTCCGGAACGGCATCCAGCACGGCCTGCGCGTATTCTTTCCCTTCTTCGGCGTTGCCGCTGAAGGCCGGCAGGGAGATGATGGCGATGCCGTCTTCCAGGCGGACGGTCGGATCTTCCCACTCCGCTCCGGCATCTTCCTTGACATCATCGGCCTGGTAGAGGAAGGAATGTTTACCGCCCGCCACCTTCAGGGCGGTGCGTACGGTCTCGTGTGCTTCTTCGAGGCTGGCCGGCTCTGCCTTCAGGGCAGCCTGCCGCGCTGCTTCCCAGTCCGGCCCTTCGGCGAAAAGACCATGCCTGTCCATCAGGGACACCGCCTTGCGTACGTATTGCTGATTGGCATCGCCGCAACCGGTCGCCAGCATCGCGGCCAGCGCAAATACAACCCATCTTCTCATGTGCATCTTCAATTTGGAGATTCAAAGATAGCAATAATCCCGGAGGCTGGCGACGAAAACAGCCGATATCGTTCCAACCCCCGCTTGCGAAGCCGGGGGTTGGAACACTTTGGGCCGAAATCGTGACCAGCCCGATCTTTTTTTCCGGCAGATATCCGAATTCCTCTGATTTTTACTATCTTGATGAATAATATGAGGACCGTTTATTCAAATACGCGCCGGCCGAAACTGGTCAAGTGGGGCTGTATCATCTTCGGGGTCATCTGCGTCGCCAGTTTCATCCTGTACGCAGTCTTGAAGAATGATATCAGCCTGCTCAGCTTTGTCAATTCGCTGGTTCTTTTCACCCTTCTTTTCGCCCAGCAGAAACTGAGTACCTACACCATTGACGACGAGGCGGATACCATTACTCTCAACTATCAGAAGAAATATCCCCTTCGGCTCTCCGACATCAAAACCATCACGTACAAGGAAAACAAGAAGGGAAAATTCCGTTCCCTCTTCATCCATGACTCCGGCCTCGGTTTTATGGACATCCGTACGTCCAGGGAAAATGCCGATAAAATAACCGCCCAGCTCCTCGCCGCCAACCCCTCCGCCGAAGTCAAACACGCCAATTATATCTAGAATCGGCAGAAAGATTCATTTCAAACCCGAAAGAATCGTATTTTTTTGACAGCCGCTCCTTGACGCAGGCCGGTTTTTTCTTTATTTTCCCCAAAAACTTAAAAGTATGGAAAAACCTCATTTCTACCATTATGCCACGGAAGGCTTGAAGGAAGACACGCTGTTCTTATCCTCCACTGAATTTATCGCCGGGATCAACCGGATCGCTCTCTGTCTCTGCCGGCTAAGTCCGGATCATCCGGTGCAGGTCATTTGTTTTGTCCTGATGGACAATCATCTCCATTTTATTCTGTATGGACTGGAAGCGGATTGTGATATGTTTATGGAATACTATAAGCAGGCCACGGAACTCTGGCTGAGGCACCGTGACGGAGAGAACAAACCGGGAAAAATATGGAGGATCGGTCACTGGCTTATCGCTGACCGGGAGCGCCTCAGAACCACGATCGCCTACATCCACCGGAATCCTATGGCCGCAGGGATGGCATACTCTCCGGGCGGTTATCGCTGGAGTTCCGCATCCCTCCTTTTTTCTGATAGGGATATGATCCGGAATTATGGAAAAAGGGTAGACAGTATTTCCGGGAACGCCCGAAGACGCCTTTTCCATAGCAAGACAGAAGTTCCCGGAGAATGGATCCTGCTCCCTGACGGGCAGCTATGGCCGGGTGATTTTGTCAATTATACCTGGATGGAAAAGCAGTTCTCCTCCGTACAAGACTATCAGTTCTGCCTGAACAAACGCGTCGAGGATGAGATAAATCTGGAAATGCACAGTTCCGCAGTGTCATTACCTGATGGGGAGCTTTCCGCAAGGGCGCGCGCCGTTACGGAGAAGCTATATGGCGTACGTCGAATCACCCACCTCAAGGTACAGCAACGGATTTCTCTGGCCAGGATTCTGAGAAAAGAAACCGGGGCGACCGCCAAGCAACTTGCCCGGATTGTTCACCTGAAACTAACGGAAATAGAACCGATCTTGAATCCCCGGAAAGGATAGGTCTGCACGGATTTATTATTACCCTGGTCACGATTTCGTCCCAAAGTGTTCCAACCCCCGGCTTTACAAGCGGGGGTTGGAACGATATCGGCCGTTTTTGTATCCAGCCTTAGATTCCAAAGAAGAGATCGGCCTGCTCCAGCTGCAGGAGGCGGGCCTTGCGGTCGAGGCCGCCGGCATAGCCGGTCAGGCGGCCGCCGGCGCCGACGACGCGGTGACAGGGGACGATCAGCGAGACCGGATTGCGGCCCACGGCGCCGCCGACCGCCTGGGGGGATGCCCCGAGCCGCCTGGCGAGTTCGCTGTAGGTTACGATATGTCCATAGGGGATAGCCAGCAGCTGTTTCCAGACCGCCAACTGAAAGGGGGTGCCCCGCAGGTCAAGCCGGGGCGTGAAGTCCGGTTCTGTGCCGCTGAAATAGATATCTAACCACCGGCAGGCGTCGTCGAAAACTGGCAGCGCCGTCCCGGCAGTCACATCCTGCAACTCGACGCACGCTGGTCCTGCAACTGCATCCGGCAATACAATGCATCCCGTCCCTGTGCAGCCGAAATGCGCCTGCCCGTCAAACCACAGGCCGGTCAGGGCATCGCCCGAACCGGCCAGCGTGATGCCGCCCAAAGGGGAAGCATGGTGACAAAGGAAGTCCACTATTCGAGCGTCCACTCGGCTCCGTCCTTGGTGTCCTTGACCTGGATTCCCAAGGCCTTGAGGGCATCGCGGATGTGGTCGGACGTGGTCCAGTCCCTGGCGGCCTTGGCTGCGGCACGCTGTTCGAGGACCATCTGCATCAGGCCGTCGATGACTTTGCCGCCGGCCCCGCCTGCGGCTTCCTCGTCCTTGAGGCCGAGCACGCCGAAGACGATGTCGTCGAAGAGTTGCACAAGGGTGTCCAGATCGCCTTTCGAGAGCTTCAGCTGGCCTGCCTTGGCGGAATTGATGATGCGGACCGCTTCGGAGACATGCGAGAGGGCCATCGGGGTGTTCATGTCGTCGCAGAGGGCGTCATAGATGCCATCGAAAACGGCCTTGACCTCGGCGCTGTCCGCCGGGCAGGTCTCAGGTGCAACATGCACGGGTTCTTCTCCGTAGGGATACTGCGGAGCCTTCCGGCCGGCCATGGCATAAAGGTCTTTGGCGGCCTGCATCAGGCGCTTCAGACCCTTCTCGGCCGCCTGCAGGGCTTCGTTGGAGAAGTCCAGCGTGCCGCGGTAGTGGGCCTGGAGGATGAAGAAACGTACCGTCATCGGACTGTAGGCCTGTTCCAGTTTCGGATGGTCGCCGGAGAAGAGCTGCGGCAGGGTGATGAAATTGCCCAGCGACTTGCCCATCTTCTGGCCGCCGATGGTGATCATGTTGTTGTGCACCCAGTAATGCACGCCCTGCGTGCCGCGGGAAGCCTGGTTCTGTGCGATCTCGCACTCGTGGTGCGGGAACATCAGGTCCATCCCGCCGCCGTGGATGTCGAATTCGCGGCCCAGGTATTTCTCGCCCATCACGGAGCATTCGAGGTGCCAGCCCGGGAATCCTTCGCCCCAGGGAGAGGGCCAGCGCATGATGTGCTCCGGCTCCGCCTTTTTCCAAAGGGCGAAATCATAGGGGGCGCGCTTGTCGGACTGTCCGTCCATGCTGCGGGTGCCCTCCAGGGTATCGTAGAGGTTGCGTCCGGACAGGACGCCGTAGTGGAAGTCGCGGTTGTATTTCTCGACATCGAAGTAGATGCTGCCGTTGCTCTCGTAGGCGTAGCCTGCCTCGAGAATTTTCTTCACCGCCTCGATCTGCTCGATGACGTGTCCGGAAGCGCGCGGCTCGATGGAGGGGGGTGCGCAGTTCAGCAGGCGCATCGCCTCGTGGTAACGCAGGGTGTAGGCCTGTACGACCTCCATCGGCTCCAGCTGCTCCAGGCGTGCCTTCTTGGCGATCTTGTCCTCGCCTTCGTCGGCATCGTGCTCCAGATGTCCCACATCCGTGATGTTGCGGACATAGCGGACCTTGTAGCCGAGGTGGCGCAGGAATTTGCTCAGGACATCGTAAGTGACCCCCGGGCGTGCGTGGCCGAGGTGGGCGTCGCCATAGACGGTCGGACCGCAGACGTACATGCCGACGTGGCCGGGGTGGATGGGGACGAACAGCTCTTTCCGACGGGTCAGGGTATTGGTGATGAAGAATTCGCGCATGGTCATTTTCGTATAATCAGACGAAGATACGAATTTTCTGCGTATCTTCGCTTGATGAAACTCATAAGTTGGAACGTCAACGGCCTGCGTGCCGTCGCCGGCAAGGGATTTGCCGACATCTTCGCGTCCCTGGACGCCGATTTTTTCTGCCTGCAGGAGACCAAACTCCAGGCCGGGCAGATCGACCTGGATTTCCCGGGCTACCGGTCCTATTGGAATTATGCCGACAAGAAAGGCTACTCCGGCACGGCCATCTATACGCGCCACACGCCCCTGTCCGTCGTCAACGGCATCGGGGTGGACGAGCATGACCACGAAGGCCGGGTGATTACCCTGGAGATGCCGGATTTCTATCTGGTCTGCGTCTATACGCCCAATTCGCAGGACGGCCTGCGGCGCCTGGATTACCGGATGCGGTGGGAAGACGATTTCCGCACCTATGTGAGCGGCCTGGCCGCAAGAAAGGGCGTGGTCATCTGCGGCGACATGAACGTCGCCCACGAGGAGATCGACCTCAAGAATCCGGCTACGAACCACTTCAACGCCGGTTTCTCCGATGAGGAGCGGGCCAAGATGGGCGAACTGCTCGCAGCGGGTTTCCGCGACAGCTGGCGGGACGCCCACCCGGGCGAAGCCAAGTACTCCTGGTGGTCTTACCGGATGGCTGCCCGCGAGCGGAATGTGGGGTGGCGTATCGACTATTTCCTCGTTTCCGAAGGTCTTGCAGCGCGCATCACCGGCACGGATATCCACAATGAGGTTTTCGGCTCCGACCACTGTCCGGTGGAGCTGGTGCTGGACTGATCAGCGCAGCCGCCGGAAGACGGGAATCGCTTCCAGGTCCACCGGGACATCATAGCAGCGTCCGCCCTCGTAGCGGGCGCTGTCGCGTATGTCCTCCCAGCCGGCCGCGTTCTCCGGCAGATAGACCTTCCAGGTGGATACGCCACCTTCGGTGACGGGGCATACGAGGTAGTCCGGCCCGAACATCCATTCGCAGTCCTGCTGCAGGGCCTGCGGGTCCTCCGGGAAATCGAAAATCAGCGGACGCATCAGCGTATAGTCTTCTTCCCAGACTTTTCGGGCATTCTCCAGAATGTAGGGAAGCAGGGCTTCGCGCTGTGCGATGGCCGCCTCGAAACGGCGGCGCGTCTCCGGACTGTATTCCCAGGGCTCCGTGCGGCTCTGGTAGCCGTGGACGCGCATGAAAGGCAGCCAGACGGCAGCCTGGATCCAGCGGACCATCCTTTCCTGGTAAGCCGGGTCGGTGTATTGGTCGGCGGGGCGGAAAAAGCCTCCGGCGTCGTATGTCCACCAGGGGAGACCGGCGGCCATCTGGCCCAGTCCGCCGGCGATCTGGCGGCGGAGCGTACCCCAGTCGTTGCCCACGTCCCCGCTCCAGGTCACGGCGCCGTAGCGCTGAATGCCCGGGTAGGCACTGCGGGTGAGGAGGACCGGAAGCCGGTCGGGAACATCGCGGCGCAGGCCCTCGTAGACGGTCTGTATGACTTTCAGCGGATAGACATTGCGGTACCATTCTCCCGGCCTCCGCTCCGGTCCGACCTGACGGCCTTTCAGGTCGTCGTTTTCCGGTTCGGTGGCGTCCTGCCACCAGGCGTCGATACCGGTCGGAAGCAGTTTTTCACTGAAACTCTGCCAGTAGAAAGCGGCGGCCTCCGGCTGGAAGAAATCCACCCATTCGGTGCCGTCGATATAGTAGCTGCGGGCTGCCACTTCCCGGCCGAGTTCGGCGTCACGGCTGATCTTGGACCAGACGGAAAGCATCAGGTGCTGGTCCATCCGGTGCAGTTCGTCGGTCATCGCCTTGGGATCGGGATACTTCCCTTCGTCAAAGCGCATGGCGTTCCAGCCGTATTTGCCCCACCACTGCCAGTCCTGGACAAGGGTGCCCACGGGCAGGCCCTCTTCGTGGAAACGCCGTGCCGCCGTGAGGAGTTCCTCCTGCGTATCATAGCGTTCGCGGCAGTGGATATAGCGGAAGATCCAGTCCGGCAGGGCCGGAACGTGACCGCTCAGGCGGCGGAAACTGTGCATTACCGCATCGGCGCCGCCGGCGAAGACGGTGTAGTCCAGGCCCGGTGCGACCGGAGAGGCAAAAGTCGTCCCGTCGGTGACGGCACGCCAGAGGATGACCGGGGCATCGCCCACGGTACCCTGCACCTCGAGCCGGTGGCGGCCGGCGCTGAGCCGGACCTTCACGGCGGCGGTCGGCGGCAGCCAGGTGTTGGTGATGTCGATGACCGCTTCACCGTCCACGGAGAGGTATTGCTTGCGGGCCATCTCCCGGCCCACATCGAGCAGCAGGGCATATTCGCCGTCCTCCGGCAGTTCGAACTCTCCCGTGAAGGTCCGGAAAAAACGGCGTTCGCGCCGATTGCCGGCCGTCCCCGTGGCATTGACGGTGACGGATCCGCCGCTTTCGTCCGAGGCAGTCAGGGCGACACGGTGGTCCGCCGGATTGAAGTCCGTCAGGCCGTAGTTGTGCCAGAGCAGGCCCCAGCCGCGGCTGGAAAGGATCATCGGCAGGGAGATCTGCGTGTTGACCTGGGTCAGGCGGCGGGTTAGGCCGCGGATATCCAGGTAGCCGTCCTGGAATTGCCCGGTACCATAGAGATGCTCTCCTTCCGGGGAATCAAAGGTCTGGCTGACGGCCCAGGCGGCTTCACCCTGTACTTCTGCCGGGACTATGTCGCGGCCCTTTTCCTCCAGGAGGACCTGTCCGTCCGCATCCAGGAAACGGAGCGTCTGCGTGTCGGCGCGGTATTCGGCCGACATCCGTGCGGTGCGCAGCGTGACGTCCTGTCCCTTGTGCTCCACGCGGTATCTGGGGGCCGGGACCTGCTCCGTGAAGACCAGTTCCCCGAGATCGGGGGCTCCTTCCGGAGTGAGCCGGACACGGATGGCGTCTTCGGCCAGGGGCTCCAGGCACAGCGTGCCCTGGGGCGTATCGATGCGGATAGGCTCCGGCCGGCAGGCCGCCAGCAGAAGCAGAGAGAAAAGGAAAGCTTTCTTCATAGTACGGGAACCATTTTTACAAAGATACGGAAAACGGCGGCTCCCGGCTTTCAATTTCAGTCCAAACTGTTCTGCTGCTCGCCCGTTTTCTGTATCTTTGCAGTCAGATGGACAAAAAGGAACTCGAGATCATGGCACCGGCGGGCGGTTTCGACTGCCTGGCCGCCGCCATTCAGGGCGGAGCGGACTCCGTTTATTTCGGTATCGGACGACTCAACATGCGCAGCCGTTCGGCCAGCAATTTCCTCCCGGAAGACCTTCCGGAAGTCGTGAGGATCTGCCATGAAGCCGGGGTGCGCAGTTACCTGACCCTGAACATAACCTTGTTCCAGGAAGACATGGAAGCCATGCACGAGGCCCTGGATGCCGCCCAAGCGGCGGGCGTGGATGCCGTCATCGCCTCGGACATCGCCGCCATCCAATACTGCCGGCAGGTCGGGTTGGAGGTCCACATCTCCACGCAGCTTTCCATCTCCAATGCAGAAGCGCTCCGCTTCTATGCGCAGTTTGCCGATGTGGTCGTGCTGGCACGCGAGCTGACGCTCGACCAGGTCCGGGACATCCACGAGACCATCGAACGGGAACGGATCTGCGGCCCTTCGGGCTCTCTGGTCTGCATCGAAATGTTCGCCCACGGCGCTCTCTGCATGGCCGTGAGCGGCAAATGCTATCTTTCCCTGCATGCTGCCGGGGCGTCGGCCAACCGGGGCGCCTGCTATCAGGTCTGTCGCCGCAGTTACGAGGTCCGTGACCGGGAGACCGGCAACGAGCTGCTGATCGACAACGAGTATATCATGTCTCCCAAGGACCTCTGTACCATCGAATTCATGGACCGCATCATCGCTTCGGGCGTGCGTGTTTTCAAGATCGAGGGAAGGGCCCGCTCCGCGGAATACGTCAAGCGCTGCGCCGCCTGCTACCGTCGGGCCGCCGATGCCGTCTGCGAGGGGACCTATACGCCGGCGTTCGCGGCTTCGCTCAAGTCTGAACTGGCCGAAGTCTTCAACCGCGGGTTCTGGGACGGCTATTACCAGGGTGCCCGGATGGGGGAATGGAGTGCTGTCTATGGCTCCCAGGCCACCCGCCGCAAGGTTTATCTGGGCAAGGTGACCAATTGGTTCGACCGGATCGGCGTGGCGGAGATTTCCGTGGAGACCCAAGACCTGCCGGGCGGGGCCGACCTGATGGTCATCGGTCCTACGACCGGGGTCGTCGAATTCCCTGCCCGGGATATCCGGCTCGAGTTCGAACCGGTGGCCCTGGCCCCCAAGGGGAGCCGCTGCTCGGTGCGCGTCCCGCTCGAAAAATGCCCCGACGGAAAGCTCCGGCGCGGCGACAAAGTCTTTCTCTGGGTAGAAGCTGAAAAAGCTTAAAGCAGATTTCCAAGGAACTGGCGCTGCTCTTCGGCGGTGAGTCCCCGGCGGGAGGCATAGGCTTCCAGGGCGGCGGGGGTGAGCCTGCGGATGTCGGGGTAGCCGGCCTGCGGATGGGCAAAAACGAGTCCGCAGATACTGGCGTCCGGGATCATGGCGCAGGATTCTGTGAGCCGGATGTCCAGCCCGGCGGCATCGGGCAGCAGGGAGAGGATGTCCCGCTTGAGGGTGTGGTCGGGGCAGGAGGCATAACCGGCTGCCGGTTTGATGATGCGCACCGGACTCCCTTTCGGCAGTTGTTTCTCAAGTTCGGCATCCAGCCAGCCGGAGGCGGCTTCGGCGAGCGTGAGGCGCAGGCTGCGGTCCAGCAGCGAACCATATTCCATCCGGCAGGCTTCGCAGCTGCATCCGGCGGGATGTTCGCCGGGCCGGTAGGCCGGGCCGGAGGGATTCCCGGTCGAGCCGGGAATGACGGGGTTGTTTGCCGTTTCGGTGCCTGAGGGCAGGTCGGAGCCAATGGCGACCGAGGGGGTGTCGGGGGAACCATCCCCCGTAATAGCGGAGCGATGGTTTGCCGTTTCGGTCACCGAAACGGCAAACATTCCGGCAGGGGAGTCGAAACCATAGTCCTCCGGCGCGACGAAGTCCGCCAGCGAACGCCCTTCGCCCCCTTCCTGGCGGAGCATCGGCAGACGCCAGCCGGCCGGGGAAACGATATCGTCTCCGCTGCTGTGGCAGGCGTCGAAACGGGCGGAGATGCGGATGCGGCAGCCTTTTTCGCGTTTCAGGATATCCAGGCGTTCGACGGCATCGGCACTGAGCTGCACCGTCCGGGACTCCGGGGAAGTCCCGGCATCTTTGATCCCCCAGATGGCGTAAAACAGTTTCCAGTCGAAATAGGGAAGAACCTCGGCGATGCTGAGTTCGCGGGTGGGGATATTGTGGAAACAGGCTCCGTGCAGATAGCTGTCTGCCGGGAAGCAGGTGCGGGACGTGCTGCGGCCGCGTGTTTCCTTCCGGGCATCTTTCCGGGCATACAGGGTCCGCAGCTCTTCCTGTTTGCGGTGTTCTTCCGCTTCCGTCCTTTCACGGTCGGAAAGCAGCCGTCCGGCGAGCACGGCACTGGCCGAGGCGTCGGGGGCATAGAAAACATGGTCGTACAGCGGTGCGAGTTTGACGGCCGTATGCAGGGCGGAGGTGGTGGCTCCGCCGATGAGCAGCGGCGTCGTGAGCCCGCGGGCGGCCATCTCCCGGCAGAGTTCCTCCATCTGGAACAGGGAAGGGGTGATCAGGCCGCTGACGCCGATCAGGTCTGCCCGGATCTCTCCGGCCTTGGCCAGGATGGTTTCCCTGGGGACCATCACACCGAGGTCCGTGACCTCGAATCCATTGCACCGGAGCACGATCCCGGTGATGTTCTTGCCGATGTCGTGGACGTCTCCCTTGACCGTCGCCAGTACGAAACGGGGTTTGTCCGAGCCGTCCGTCTCCTGCCCCATGAAGGGTTGGAGGATCCCGACGGCATCGCGCATGACCTTGGCGGATTTGACGACCTGGGGGAGGAACATCCTGCCGTCGGCGAACAATTCGCCGACCCGGGCCATGCCCGCCATCAGCGGCCCTTCGATGACATCTACGGCGCGGCCGAGTTCCGCGAGACTCTCCATCAGGTCTTCCTGCAGCCGGGGAGAACCGCCGCCGACGATCGCCTTGGTCAGACGCTCGGAGACGGGGGGCAAGGACAGTGGAACAGCCTCTGTATCAGCGGACCGGCCGGCTTCGGAACTTTGCGGTTGAGCGGCAGCCGCGGATTCGGGAGAACCGCTTCCGTATTCCAGCAGCCGGTCCGTAGCTCCGGCATCCCGGTCGAGGATGACATCCTCGACACAGCGCAGCAGCTGCGGTTCGATCTCGTCATAGACGCGCAGCATCCCGGGGTTGACAATTCCCATGTCCAGGCCGGCGGCGATGGCATGGTAGAGGAAAACGGAGTGCATCGCCTCGCGGACCGGGTTGTTGCCGCGGAAGGCGAAAGAAAGGTTGGAGATGCCTCCGGAAGTCAGGGCTCCCGGCAGATGTGCTTTGACCCAGCGGACGGCTTCGATGAAGTCCACGCCGTAGCGGGCATGCTCGGGGATGCCCGTGCCGACGGACAGGACGTTGACGTCGAAGACGATTTCCCAGGGGTCGAATCCCGCCTGTTGTGTGAGGAGCCGGTAGGCGCGTTCGCAGATGGCGATTTTGCGGTCGTAGGTCGTGGCCTGTCCTTCTTCGTCGAAAGCCATCACGACCACGGCGGCGCCGAGCCGGTGGATCTCCCGGGCTTTGGCGAGAAATGCCTCTTCTCCCTCTTTGAGGGAAATGGAGTTGACGATGCACCGGCCCTGGGCATTCTTGAGACCGGTGAGCAGGGTCTCCCAATGGGAGGAATCAATCATCACGGCAGCTTTGGCGACGGCGGGTTCGCCTGCGATGTGGCGCAGGAAACGCTCCATCTCGGCCTTGCTGTCCAGCATCGCGTCATCCATGTTGATGTCGATGATGGAAGCGCCGTTTGCAATCTGCCCGGCGGCGATCCCGAGTGCCGTCCCATAGTCGCCGGCGGCGATGAGCCGGGCGAATTTGCGGGAACCCGCGACGTTGGTACGCTCGCCGATATTGGTAAAGCGGTTCTGCCGCATGTCCAGGGTGACGGATTCCAAACCGCTGACAGAGAGCCGGCGGTCCGGTTCCGGCAACGGTCTCGGCGGGAGTCCCTGCAAGGCGTCGGCGATGGCCCGGATGTGCTCCGGGGTGGTGCCGCAGCACCCGCCGGCCAGGTTGAGCAGTCCGGCGCGGGCCATCCGCTGCAGGGCGGAGGCCGTCTGGTCGGGAGTCTCGTTGTAGGCGCCCATCTCATTGGGCAGGCCGGCGTTGGGATAACAGCTGACGGCGCAGGCACTCCAGGAGGCCACGTCGGTGACGAGCGGCGCGAGGTCGTCTGCGCCGAGCGAACAGTTGAGTCCGAAGCAGAGCGGACGTGCATGCTGTACGGAACGGTAGAATGCTTCCAGGGTCTGTCCGGTCAGGGTGCGGCCGCTCCGGTCACTCACGGACACGGAGATGATCAGCGGCCGTGCCGCAGCCTCGGGGATGCCGCTGATGGCGTAGAGGGCGGCCTTGGTGTTGAGCGCATCGAAACAGGTCTCCAGCAGCAGGATGTCCACACCGCCTTCCAGCAGGCCGCGGACCTGTTCGGCGTAGGCTTCCGCCATCCCGTCGAATCCTACCGGGCGGAAAGCCGGGTCGGAAAGGTCCTGGGCGAGGCTGAGGGATTTCCCGGTAGGTCCGAGCGAACCGGCCACCCAGACGCGGCGCGGGGCTGCGTCGGCGGCTTCCCGGGCCAGCCGGGCGCCCTCCCGGGCGAATTCCTGCGCCTGCCCGGCACAGCCGTATTCGGCCTGCGAGATGCGGTTGGCGCTGAAGGTGTTGGTCGTGATGATGTCCGCACCGGCAGCGATGTAGGCGCGGTGGATGTCCCGGATGATGTCCGGATGGGAGAGGTTGAAGGTCTCGTTGTTGCCGGACAGGCCATGGCGCTGGAGCATCGTGCCCATCGCCCCGTCCAGGATCAGGATCCTTTCCGTGAGTGCCTGTCGCAATCCATCCATCAGAAGCAGTCCCGCAGGATGTTTACGATATTGTCGCTGCGCCCCATCGTGTAGAAATGGATTTCCGGGAAACCGTGTGCCAGCAGGTCGCGGCACTGTTCCTTGCACCACTGCTCGCCGATGGCGTAGGCGGATTCCGGATGCGTTTCGATCTCGGCGGTCAGTTCCACCGGGATGTCGATGGAGAAACTCTCCGGCAGCAGGGCCACCTGCCGGGCACTGGACAGGGGTTTGAGCCCCGGAACAATGGGGACGGTGATGCCGGCTTCGCGGCAGCGCCGTACGAAATCATAGAAGACGGCATTGTCGAAGAACATCTGGGTGATGATCTGGTCGGCGCCGGCGTCGACTTTCTGTTTGAGATACTGGATATCCGTCTCGGGATTCGGCGATTCGAAATGCTTTTCGGGATATCCGCCCACACCGAGCGTGAACAGGCGTTCGCCGCCGTTCGCCGACTCGAAGCGGCGGATTGCGGCGACCAGCTCGTCAGCGTGGGCGTAGCCGTCCGGCTCGGGCGTGAAACGCTTCTCGCCGGGCAGGGCGTCACCGCGCAGGACGAGGATGTTGCGGATGCCCATAAACTTGAAATCCTGCAACTGGGACTCGATCAGGTCGGCGCTGGCTCCGCCGCAGATCAGGTGCGGCACGACTTCCACCTCGGGAAAGGCGGCCTGGACGGCGGCGCAGACCGCCGGCTGGCTGATGCGCTTGCGCAGCAGGTGGCGGGAAAAGCTTCCGTCCGGCTCCGGGCGGAATTCGTATTCGTCGCGGTGGCAGGTGATGTTGATATAACGCGGTCCGAACTCCATGAACGGACGGATGCTGTCCAGGAGTTCGGTCTTGGCGATCCCTTTGAGCGGAGGAACGATCTCAAGGGACGGGAATGGTTTGTTGTCTGTCTGCGGAATCTTTTCAACCTTCATTGCTGACGGGGCTAATACACTCTGATTCAAAGATACATATTTTCTGTTAAATTGCATCAAAGGCCTGCACGAGATCCGCGAGGATGTCGTCGATGTGTTCGACACCTACGGACAGGCGGATGGTCGTCGGGGTGATGTGCTGCCGGGCCAGTTCTTCCTCACTCAGTTGCGAATGGGTTGTCGTGTAAGGATGGATTATCAGGCTCTCGACGTCGGCTACGTTGGCCAGCAGAGAGAAGATCTTGAGCGAATCGATAACTTTCCAGGCATCGTCCTGCGTGCCTTTGATCTCGAAGGTGAAGATGGAGCCGGCTCCCTGCGGGAAATACCGTTGATACAGCGCGTGGCCCGGGTGGTCCGGCAGGGCGGGGTGGTTGACCTTCGCTACCTTGGGGTGGCTGGCGAGGAATTCCACGACCTTCAGGGCGTTCTGCGCATGGCGCTCGATGCGCAGCGGCAGGGATTCGACTCCCTGGAGGAGAATCCAGGCGTTGAAGGGGCTGATGGCCGCGCCCGTGTCGCGCAGGAGAACGGCGCGGATACGCGTCACGAAAGCGGCGGGGCCGGCCACGTCCGCGAAGACGGCGCCGTGATAGCTCGGATCCGGCTTGGCGAGCGTCGGGTATTTATCGGCATTCGCTTTCCAGTCGAAGCGGCCTCCGTCCACAATCACGCCACCGAGCGAACTACCGTGCCCGCCGATGAACTTGGTGGCGGAGTGGACGACGATGTCAGCGCCGTGCTCCAGCGGACGGATGACGATCGGGGCGAAGGTGTTGTCCACAATGAAGATGATGTGGTGGCGATGGGCTACCTCGGCGATGCCTTCGAAATCGGCCACATCGGAGTTGGGATTGCCGAAGGTCTCCGCGTAGATGACCTTGGTGTTGGGTTGGATGGCCGCCTCGAGCGCCTGCAGGTCGTTGACGTTGAGGATGGTACTGCTGATTCCCTGCGTGGCGAGGGTGTGGGTGATCAGGTTGTAGGTGCCGCCGTAGAGATTGTCGGCCGCGATGATGTGGTCGCCGGCCTGGACGACATTCTGCAGGGCGTAGGTGATGGCCGCGGCGCCGGAGGAGACGGCCAGGCCCGCTGCGCCGCCTTCCAGCGCGGCTACGCGCTCCTCGAACACGGCCTGGGTGGAGTTGGTCAGGCGGCCGTAGATGTTTCCCGGATCGCGCAGGCCGAAGCGGTCGGCGGCGTGCCGGCTATTGTGGAAGACATAGGAGGTCGTCTGGTAAATGGGAACAGCGCGGGCGTCGGATGCGGGATCGGGGGTTTCCTGGCCGACGTGCAGGGCCAGCGTCTCGACATGTAATTTCTGGGTGCTCATAATATGTTGCGTTTTTGATTGTCTGCGCTGGTACAAAGGTCGGATGTAAAGAAATAATTTCCAAGAACTATTGAAAACTCGGAAAATATCCCTAATTTTACGCAGATAGTTAAAATTTCATTCTTAATTTAATCCGGAATCCCCGGTTTTAACAGAATATTTATCTTTTACTGCCATGAGTGGACTCGACCCGACCGATATCGCCATCCTGCAACTCCTCCAGCAGGACGCCTCCCTGACCAACAAAGAGATCGCCGCGCGCGTGCATCTTTCGCCCACGCCTGTCTTCGAGCGCATCAAGCGCCTGCGCGACCAGGGCTACATCAAGCGCTACGTGGCCGTCCTCGATGCCGAGAAACTTGACTGCGCTTTCATGGCGTTCTGCTACATCAAGATGAAACAGCACACCTATGACAACGCGCACCGCCTGATGGAGGCGGTGCAGTTAATGGATGAGGTGGGTGAATGTTACAATATATCAGGAGATTACGACTTTCTGCTGAAAGTCTATGTCTCCAGCATGAAGGCGTACCAGCAGTTCGTGCTGCGGATCCTGGGCGAACTCGACTGTATCGGCGGGCTCAACAGTTCCTTCGTGATGGGCGAGGTCAAGAATACCCACGCCGTACCGGTCCGCTAGATCCCGGCGCCGTCGGCGAACAGGGGTTGTTCGACGGCGCGGGTCTGCAGGATGCGGGAACGCGGCGGGACGTCGTGCGTGAGCCAGACGTTGCCGCCGACCACGGTGTCGTGGCCGATGGTCACGCGCCCGAGGATGGTCGTGTTGGCATAGACCGTGACGTTGTCCTCCAGGATGGGATGACGCGGTTCGTCGATGGGCCGTCCGTCCGGATCATATTTGATGTTCTTGGCGCCGAGGGTCACGCCCTGGTAGAGCATCACGTGGTCCCCGATCACGGTGGTGGCCCCGATCACGACGCCCGTACCGTGGTCGATGGCGAAATATTCGCCGATCCGGGCGCCGGGATGGATGTCGATGCCGGTGGCGGAATGCGCCATCTCCGTGAGCAGGCGCGGGGCCACGGGGACCTCGAGCAGCAGCAGTTCGTGCGCGATGCGGTAGTGGAGCATCACCCGGATGCCCGGGTAGCAGAGCACGATCTCCGTGCGGTCGGTGACCGCCGGATCGTTGTCGGCGATGGCCTCCACGTCGGTGTGGAGGAGGTCGGAAATGAGCGGAATGCGCTCCATGAACGCGTCGGCGCGCTTGTCGCCGGCAATCTTGCGGACCACGCTCCGCACGGACATCAGGTCCAGCGCGCGGTCGTCCTGCCCGAGGTACTCGGGAAAGACGGTCCGGCGCATCAGGACGATCAGTTGGGACAGCAGTTCTTCCATTATTTCTCAAACAACGGGGTGGACAGGTAGCGTTCGCCGGTGTCGGGGAGCAGGGCGACGATGAGTTTGCCTCGGTTCTCCGGCTGGCGGGCGAGGGCGTAGGCGGCGCTGAAAGCAGCGCCGGAGGAGATACCGACCAGCAGGCCGATGCGGTCGGCGATCAGACGGGCGCCGGCAAAGGCATCCTCGTCGCTGACGGGCAGTACGCGGTCTACGTAGTCTTTGAGGAAGGTTTCGGGGACAAATCCCGCACCGATGCCCTGGATCTTGTGCTTGCCCGGAACACCGGTGGTGATGACGGCGGAGGTGGCGGGCTCCACACCCACGATCTCGACGCCGGGCTTGTGGGCCTTGAGGGCGCGGCCGGTGCCGCTGACGGTGCCGCCCGTGCCGATGCCGGCCACGAAGATGTCCACGGCGCCGTCGGTGGCTGCCCAGACTTCTTCGCCCGTGGTGCGGGTGTGGGCGGCCGGGTTGGCCGGGTTGACGAACTGGCCGAGAATGACGGATCCGGGGGTTTCGTCGCGGAGCGTTTCCGCCTTGGCGATGGCGCCCTTCATCCCTTCGGCGCCGGGTGTCAGCACGATCTGCGCACCGAAGGCCTTGAGCAGGTTGCGGCGCTCGACGCTCATCGTGTCGGGCATTGTCAGGATGGTTTTGTAGCCTTTCGCACGGGCCACCCAGGCCAGGCCGATGCCGGTATTGCCGCTGGTCGGCTCGATGATGGTGGCGCCGGGCTTGAGGACGCCTTTCTGTTCGGCGTCTTCGATCATCGCGCGTGCGATGCGGTCTTTGGCGCTGCCGCCGGGGTTGAACAGTTCGAGTTTGAGCGCGATGCGCGCTTGCTGGCCTTCGAGGCCGGAGACTTCCAAAAGCGGGGTGTTCCCGATGAGATCAGTCAGATGCTGGTAAATCATAACGGCTGAAAAATAAGAATAATACACTATAAAAACAAAGAACCTGCCGGTCGCGATGACTGGCAGGTTCTCGGAATAAGCTGTCTCGAAATCGTACTTACAGCTTGCCCTCCGCGCCGGTCATCGGGATCGGTACGGAACAACAACAAGCTGCGAAGTACATATTTCTCATAAGATTACAGATCGTTGAGCTCCTGGTTCAACTCGTCCTTGCGGCCGACGATGATGTCCTGGTAGTTCTTCAGACCGGTACCGGCCGGGATGAGGTGACCGCAGATCACGTTCTCCTTCAGGCCCTCGAGGTGGTCCACACGGCCGCGGATGGCGGCCTCGCTGAGCACCTTGGTGGTCTCCTGGAAGGATGCGGCGGAGATGAAGCTGTCGGTCTTGAGGGCGGCGCGGGTGATACCCTGCAGAATCAGACGGGCCGTGGCCGGCTGCGTCGGGCGGCAGTTCATCATCTTCAGGCCCTGACGTTCGAGCGAAGCGTTCTCGCCGCGCATCTCGCGGGCGCCGATGATGTTGCCGGATTCATATTTCTGGGAGTCGCCGGGATCCATGACATAGAACTTTCCGTAGATGTTGTCGTTGACGTCCATGAAGCGCCACTTGTCCACCATCTCCTCGTTGAGGAATTCGGTGTCACCCGGGAAGGTGATCTCGACTTTGCGCATCATCTGACGGACGATGATCTCGAAATGCTTGTCATTGATCTTCACGCCCTGGAGGCGGTAAACGGCCTGGACCTCATTGACGATGTACTCCTGGGCCTTGACCGGTCCGAGGATCGACAGGATGTCGCTCGGAGAGACGCCGCCGTCGGACAGCGGGGTGCCGGCCTTGACGTAGTCGTTCTCCTGGACCAGGATCTGCTTGGTGAGCGGAACGAGGTAGCTTCTCACGATGCCGGCCTTGTTCTTGACGGAAATCTCACGGTTACCGCGCTTGACCTTGCCCATCACGACCTCACCGTTGATCTCGGAGAGGATGGCGGGGTTGGACGGGTTGCGGGCCTCGAAGAGCTCCGTGACACGCGGCAGACCACCGGTGATATCGCTGGCCTTGCCGATGGCGCGCGGGATCTTCATGATCACGTCACCCACCTTGACCTTGCTGCCGTTCTCGGCCATGACATGGGCACCGACCGGCAGGTTGAACTGACGGAGGGTGTTGCCCTGCTCGTCCTTGATGAGCATTTCCGGGCTCTTGTTCCTGTCCTTGGACTCGATGATGACCTTGTCGGTGCTGATGGAGAACTCGTCGGCTGCATCCTTCTGGAAGGTGGAGCCTTCGATCATGTTGTCGAAGTACACCGTACCGGCGGTTTCCACGATGGTGGTAGCGTTGTAGGCATCCCACTCGCAGATCATGTCGCCCTTGGTCACCTTGTCACCATCCTTCTTGTAGAGGACTGCGCCGTAAGGCACATCGTACTGGGAGTAGGTGATGCCGGTGTTCTCGTCCATGATGCGGAGTTCGGTCATGCGGCTGACGACCACGCTCTCGACATTGCCTTCGTCCGTGACACGGTCGATGGTACGGAGCTCCTCGAATTTGAGGACGCCGTCGTACTTGGACTCGATGGAGGAATCGGCGGCGGAGGAAGAAGCGGTACCACCGACGTGGAAGGTACGCAGGGTCAGCTGGGTACCAGGCTCACCGATGGACTGGGCGGCGATGACGCCGACCACTTCGCCCTTCTCGACCATCCGGCTGGTAGCCAGGTTGCGGCCGTAGCATTTGGCGCAGACGCCCTTGCGGCTCTCGCAGGTGAGAACCGAACGGATTTCCACCTGCTCGATCGGCAGGGAGTCGATCAGCTCGGCTTCTTTCTCCCGGATTTCCTCGCCGGCCTTGATGATCAGTTCACCGGTCAGCGGGTTGAAGATGTCGTGGACGGAAGTACGGCCGAGGATGCGCTCGCCGAGGGACTCGACGACCTCGTCCTTGTTCTTGATGGCCGTGGCGATGAGGCCGCGGAGGGTGCCGCAGTCCTCTTCGGTAATGATCACATCGTGGGAGACATCCACCAGACGGCGGGTCAGGTAACCGGCATCCGCCGTCTTGAGGGCGGTATCGGCCAGACCCTTACGGGCGCCGTGGGTGGAGATGAAGTACTCGAGCACGGTCATGCCTTCCTTCAGGTTGGACACGATCGGGTTCTCGATGATGTCCGCACCGGAAGCGCCGGCCTTCTGCGGCTTGGCCATCAGGCCGCGCATGCCGCAGAGCTGCTTGATCTGGGTGGTGGAACCACGGGCACCGGAGTCCAGCATCATGAACACGGGGTTGAATCCCTGCTGGTCGGCGGAGATCTGCTTCGTGACGATGCCGGTCAGGCGGTTGTCCACGGAGGACCA
>JAILAO010000048.1 GCA_024681565.1 Bacteroidales bacterium | reverse complement strand
CTCCCTCTGACGATGCCGAGGGTGGCACGCCGCACGGACGGTCCCTGGTCCGGCGGTGAGGCGCGCGAGGGGCAACTCCGCCCCTGAATCAAAATAGAAAGTTTTTGCACCAAAGCCGAAAGGATATACGGCGGGGGCTTCGTACATTTGTTTAGGAATGTATAACTAAAACCGCATATGTATCCCAGATCTTTCAGAAAAACCTTCCTGGCGGCTGCAGCGCTGTTTTTTGCAGCCTGCGCCGGCCCCGGGGACGTGGAAGTTGGACCCTATACCGTGTCCGTCATCGAAAAAGATGTCTACCACATCCAGGACTGCAACAGCAGCAATCCCGCCGGGGAAGTCTTTGATGCCCAAGGCAACAAGACCCATTTCAACAACTGTTCGGACATTTACCTGCTCGTCGGTGAGAAAGAGGCCCTGCTGATCGACCTCTCCAATCCGGTGAAGTGGGCGGACAATGCCGCCGAGTCCCTGCGCAGTCTCGTAGCGGAACGCACGGCAGGCAAACCCCTGACAATCACGTTCACCCACAACCACGGCGACCATACCGGCATGCTTCCCGCCTATGCCGGGGATACGGCCGTGCATTTTGCCCTGCCCCAGACCGATTTTGCAAGGCTGGCAGACCGTTTCCCGGAGGCGCAGCGCAGTTTCTTCCGCGAGGGGCAGGTCTTCGACCTCGGCGGGATGGAAGTGGAAGCCATCGCCGTGCCGGGCCACACGGACGGATCGATGGTCTTTTATCTGCGGGGACACAACCTGCTCTTCACCGGCGACGCCGTCGGATCGGGGCACGGAGTCTGGATTTTCAACGAAGACGGATTCAACAATTATGTTTCCGCGGTGCCGCACCTGATCGCCTGGCTGGAGGACTCCGCCCACGGGGTGGATCTGGACAAGCTGCAGATCTATGGCGGCCACTATTGGCAGAAAGACTGGCTGACCCTGCCGAAGGGCCGCGAGATAGGCATGGAATACCTTCGCGAAATGAAGGAGCTCCTGGACCAGATGGAGTCCGGTACCGCCGCCCGGGAACCCTCCGGCCTGGACCATCCCGTGCTGGACAGCTATTTCCGCAACGGCAACGCCATCGTGGTCTGGAACGCCGCACAGGCAGAGCAGTTCCGCAACAGATATGCAGAGAAATTCGTCTGCCGCGACCAGGATGTCGTATTCCGGCAGATCGACGAGCACACCTGGGAAGGCAACGGCCATCTGGTCTTTAACGAATCCGTTTACCTGCTGGAAGGCGATGACCGGGCGCTGCTGATCGATACGGGCACCAACATGCGCAAGCTGGACAAGATCGTCGCTTCGCTTACGGACAAGCCGGTCACCGTCGCACTCACGCATGTACACGGTGATCACGCCGGCAGCGTCGGACTCTTCCCCGAGGTCTGGATCAACCCCGCCGACACGGTCATGTTCAGCGACCGCAACCCGTATGGCGGCGAGATCCGTTTCCTGTCCGACGGGGAGGTCATCGACCTCGGCGAACGGCAGATCGAAGTACTCTTCACCCCGGGCCATACCCTGGGTTCGACCACCTTCTTCGACAAGGAGCGCCATTATGGCTTCAGCGGCGACGCCTTCGGGTCCACCAACCTGCTGCTTTTCTTCGGCACTTTCAAGACCCTGATATCCACCACGACCCGCACGGCGGACTATATGCAGAAAAACGGAATCGTAAAACTGTATCCCGGTCATTATCACGGAGATAACCCGGAAACCCTGCAAAGGGTGCTCGATGAACGTACGATGTCCCGGGAACTCCTCTCCGGCAAACGGAAGGGGACGCGGGACGAGCAGGCCACGAACGGCTTCAACAGCTATCTATACGACCATGGCGTGTACATCCGTTACAAGGATCCCGAAGCGCTTAAATAGAATCCATTAAACCCGTTGACATGCATCTCGGAAAACTCCTTCGTGCCGCCGTTGCGGCGGCCGCCTTGTTCCTTTCCCTGCCGCCTGCAGGCGCCCAGGAGAAAAACACCTACTGCAACCCGCTCGACCTGGTGGTCCCCGGCGAGCGTTCCTACCGCGGCGGCGAGCCCGTCGTGCTCATTTACCAGGACGATTACTACCTGTTCGTCTCACACCGCAAGGGCTACTGGTACTCCCCC
>JAILAO010000019.1 GCA_024681565.1 Bacteroidales bacterium | reverse complement strand
CGACTCTTGAGAATATCATCAAGGGCGCGGACAACAAGACTTCTGCAACGATCAAACGAGACGTCACCGAATGGTCCCATAGAGACCGGACAGTGGAATCGACTCTTTGGGAAACCCTCTATACATGTATCTACGATTACGGAAACCGCTCCTTCCAGATCATCCTGCACGAAGGGATGATCGATTACGAGTTCAAACTGTAGGGAAGACAGGTTTCTATCGCAATACAAAACAACACACTATGCTGTCACAAAACCGTGCCTAACATAGTGTGTTGTTTTTTTGTCCCTGATAATCAGGTGTCTCTGCGGAGAGACAGGGATTCGAACCCTGGAACCGCTTTGGACGGTCACACGCTTTCCAGACGTGCCTCTTCAGCCACTCGAGCATCTCTCCAAATGGGATTGCAAATATAGAAAACTTTTTTGAAAAAAACCCTCGTTCCGAAAAAACTTACTACCTTTGTGCGCTTTTTTGCCAGCCAGGCTGGCAGGTAAACCAAACCAAAAGATACAGTAATATGAAAAAGTTCATTCTTTCCGCCCTGGTTGTCATTCTGACATTCCCGGCATTCGCACAGCCTTCCCGCAACAATGAGATCGCTGTCACCTATGGTCTCAACGCTATGGACGCCATCGCCTTTTCCGTGAATTCACTGGGCAACATGGTCCTCAGTGAGGATGTTCTCGAGCGCCAGAGCACCGGAAACATCGGCATCGAGTATTTCCACCGTGTCTCCCCGCTCGTCAGCGTAGGCGGCATTTTCACCTACTACAAGGCCACGGACACCACCGGAGACGAACCGGTCACTGAAAAAAGCTATATCTTCATGCCTTCCGTCAAGTTCCACTGGTATCAGCGCGAATGGTTCAGCGCCTATTCCAAGTGCGCCGCCGGCATCGGCATCGATAATGATGATGAAGGGACCGAGGCCGCATTCGACTGGCAGGCCTCCCTGCTCGGTCTCGAGGTCGGCCGTACCGTCCGCTTCTTTACCGAGGCTGGCTTCGGTGACCAGGGTGTCGTCCTGGCCGGCCTGCGTGTGAGATTCTAGTTCCACCAGACCAGAGACTGAAAAGTCCTGCGCCAGATGGCGCGGGACTTTTTATTTTTATTATATTTGTAGGATAGATATGGAAAAGAAACTTGTCATCATCCCGACCTACAACGAGATAGAGAACATCTCCAAGATCATCGCTGCAGTTTTCGCCCTGGAAGGGGCCTATCATGTCCTGGTCATCGACGACGGTTCTCCCGTCGGTACCGCCGCCGCGGTCAAGGCTTTGCAGCAGGAGTATTCCGAGCGCCTGTTCCTGATCGAGCGGAGCGGCAAGCTCGGCCTCGGCACGGCCTATGTGGCCGGGTTCCGCTGGGCGCTGGATCATGCTTATGTCTATATCTTCGAGATGGATGCCGACTTTTCCCTCAATCCCGCCGACCTTCCCCGTCTGCTGGAAGCCTGCCGGGACGGCGGTGCCGACATGTCCGTCGGTTCCCGCTACTGCGATGGCATCAACGTCGTCAACTGGCCGATGGGGCGCATCCTGATGTCCTACTGCGCGTCCATCTACGTCCGCACCGTACTCGGATTCAAGATCTACGACAGCACGGCCGGTTTCGTCTGCTACAGCCGCAAGGTCCTGGAAACCATCGACCTCGACGCCGTCCGGATGAAGGGTTACGGCTTCCAGATCGAACTCAAATACACCGCCCACAAACTGGGCTTCCGCCTTGCGGAGGTCCCCGTGATCTTCGTCAACCGCAAGGAGGGCACATCCAAGATGTCCGGAAGCATCTTCGGAGAGGCGTTCTGGGGCGTGCTCGCCCTGCGCTTCCGCAAACTCCGTCCTGCAAAATGAAAGAAATCTATATCCAGCACATCGCCGGCCTCCTCGGACTGAAGGACTGGCAGGTAGAGAATTGCGCCGGCCTCTTCGAGGACGGCGACACGATCCCCTTCATCAGCCGCTACCGCAAGGAAAAGACCGGCGGCATGGACGACGTGGAAGTAGCCGAAGTGCGTCACTGGGTGGATGTCTTTGCCGAGATGGAAAAGCGCAAGGAAACCATCCTCAAGACCGTCGGCGAAGCCGGAGCGCTCACGGACGAGCTACGCCTCAGGATCGAGAACTGCGTTTCCTCCACGGAGCTGGAGGACCTCTACCTACCCTGGCGCCCCAAGCGGCGTACCCGCGCCACCATCGCCAAGGAACTGGGGCTGGAGCCGCTGGCCGATCTGATGTGGCAGGTCAAAACGCGCAACCCGCAGCAGGACGCCGCCAAGTTCGTGAAGGGAAAGGTGGATAACACCGATGCCGCACTGGCCGGCGCCCGCGACATCGTCGCGGAACGGCTCAGCGAAACGGCGGTGATCCGCGAGAACCTCCGTGGCATCTTCCGCCGCAGGCGTGTGACGGCCGGTGTCACCAAGGCCGGCCGCGAAAGCGCGGAGGCGGCCAAATACCGCAGCTATTTCGATTTCAAAATGCCGCTGGACCGCATCCCCTCGCACAACCTGCTCGCCATCCTCCGGGCGCAGAACGAGGGCTTCCTGAGCGTCGGGATCGACGCGGATGCGGAGAAATGCGGCGCCAAGATCTACTACGACTTCTGCCAGGAGCACGGCTATCCCGCCGGTCCGCTCGCCGACCAGATCAAAGAAGCCACCTCGGACGCGTTCAAGCGCCTGCTGGAACCGTCCATCAGCGGAGAGGTCCTGCGTGAAGCCAAGGAAAAGGCGGACCGCGAGAGCATCCGCGTCTTCGGGGAGAATCTCCGGCAGCTGCTGCTCAGCGCCCCCGTGGGGCAGAAACGCACGATGGCCATCGACCCGGGATTCCGCAACGGCTGCAAGATCGCCTGTCTGGACGAGCAGGGCAATCTGCTGCACCACACCATCATCTTCCCGCATCCGCCGCAAAACGAAAAGGTCAAGTCCATCATGGCCGTCCAGCAGATGCTCACGCGCTACGGCATCCAGGCCGTAGCCATCGGCAACGGCACCGCCTCCCGCGAGACGGAGGATTTCATGCGGCGTATCCAGCTCCCCGAGGGTTGCAAGGTCTGGACGGTCAGCGAGGACGGCGCCTCCATCTACAGCGCCTCCGAGATCGCCCGCCGGGAGTTTCCGGACGAGGATGTGACCGTGCGCGGCGCCGTATCCATCGGCCGCCGCCTGATGGATCCGCTCGCCGAGCTGGTCAAGATCGACCCCAAGAACCTCGGCATCGGCCAGTACCAGCACGACGTGGACCAGGCCCTGCTCAAGGAGTAGCTGGACAACACGGTGGAAAGCTGCGTCAACGCCGTGGGCGTCAACCTCAACACGGCCTCCCCCTACCTGCTTGCCTACGTGGCCGGGATCGGTCCGGCGCTGGCGGAGAACATCGTCGCATACCGCAACGAGAACGGCGGTTTCCGCAGCCGCGCCGAACTGCACAAGGTCTCCCGCCTGGGCCCCAAGGCCTTCGAGCAGTGCGCGGGCTTCCTCCGCATCCGGGATGCGGAGAACCCCCTGGACAACTCCGCCGTGCACCCCGAGTCCTACGGGATCGTGGACCGGATGGCCCGGTCGCTGGGTGTCACCACAAAGGAGCTGGTCGGCAATGCGGAACTGTGTGCCCGGATCCAGGCCAAGGATTTCGTGACGGAAACCGCCGGACTGCCTACTGTCAACGACATCCTCAAGGAGCTCGCCAAACCGGGACTCGATCCGCGCGAGCAGGCCGCCGAGTTCTCTTTCGCCGAGGACATCCACGGCATCGAGGACCTCAAGCTCGGGATGGAACTGCCGGGAATCGTGACGAACATCACCAATTTCGGCGCTTTCGTCGACATCGGCATCCACGACAACGGACTCGTGCACGTGTCCCAGATGGGGCCGCGCGGCACCGACCCGACCCGGGTCGTCAAACTGCACCAGCAGGTCCGCGTGTCCGTCATCTCCGTCGATCTCGACCGCGGGCGCATCGGACTCCGTCTGCTGAAATAGTTTTCCGGCGCTTCCTACCGGAAAATCTGCTGGCTGAAATCAATCAGGAAATCGGACCAGTTGTACCACTGGTGTCCCCCCTCGGCGATGATGAGCCGGTGGGGATAACCCTTGCGGGTCAGTTTCCGGTCATACAGCAGGATGTGCGGATAGAAGAAATCCGTCTTGCCGATATACAGGGAATAATCCTTCGGCGGATCGGAAAATTGCCGCCGGAGTTTCCGCCAGAGGCTGCCATACACATCGTCGTGGTTGCAGGCGGCGACATGGGCATAGGTGTAGGGCGAGGAAAGCCCCACATAATCGAACGCGCGGGGATAACTTGCCGACAGATACAAGGCCTGCAGCGCACCGCTGGACATCCCCGCGATGGCGCGCCCGCCCTTCTCCCGCTGCGTCCGGTACAGGCTGTCCGTCCGCGCCACGACATCGTGCATGAAATAGCGCTCCACTTCCCCGTCCACCGTCCAGAAGGCGCGGACGGCATTGACGGCATGGCCGTCTTTATAATCCCGGTCCCCGAAATAATTGTTCATATTGGGCAGCACCAGGATGAAATCCCGGGCCAATCCCTGCCCGCGCAGCGAATCGAGTACGTGGAAGACCCGGGCACTGTCATCCCAGGTTACCTCGTTGCCCCTGGCGCCATGCAGCAGATACAGGACCGGGTAGCTGCGGAGGCTGTCCCGGTAATAATCCTCCGGGAGATACACGGTCATCCTCCGTTTGGAGAGATCGCGTTCGCCGCTGGGATACTCCACGGCTTCGATAATGCCCCGGCCGCTGCGTGCTTCGATGTCCTGCGTCCGGGGCCCCCGCGCATAGCGGGCCATGGAGCAGGAACAGGCCAGGACGGCCATCAGCAGGAACGGCAGGATCTTCTTCATCGGGAAGGGTCGGCCATCGCCTGCCGGAACATCCCGATCAAGGCTTCGATACTGTTGTCGATATCGTAGTTGCGGACAGCGTCGGCGTATTGCTGCGCCATCCGGTTGCGCTCCTCCGGATGCTCGATCCACCAGTCGATCCGCTCCGCAAGCGCCCGGCTGTCATAGACCGGGTAGAGGCTCTCAGGACAGAGGGCAAAGGTAGAAGTGCCGATCAACTCGCCCTCGGCAATCACCGGGACAAGACCTGTCAGCGTCGCCTCCAGACAGGAAAGGCCTTCAACCTCCACCCAGGCACAATGGATGTAGAGGTAGGATTTACGGGCCAGCACAGCAAGCTCATCATGCGTGTAAAAGCCGAAACTGGGAGCAATCTTCAGCACCCCTTCCCGGAAGAGGCCATCAGCCATCTTCTGATAATATCGGGCCCTGGGACCGATACCGGCAAAGGTCAGATGGATACGGTCTGCATATTCGCTGTAGCGCATCGCCTGCAGGAGCGTGTCCTGGGATTTCTCCGCGGACAGCCGGCCGATGCAGAGGATCTCCGTGACCGGCGCGGGCTGGACGGCCGCAGGCTTTTCCGGCTCTGCCGGAAGCTGGATGCCGTTGCTGATGACATGCATGCGGGAAGTGTAACCGTGCTTGCGCAGATACTCTTCCACGGTCCGGGTCGGGCACTGGATGTCCGAACAATGCCGGAAGACGATGTCACGCCAATGGCTGACCAGGATCGGATTGAGGGGATTCTTCTTGGGCAGGCCGAGATTCGCCGCGATATTGTGCGGATAGAGATGGAAGGTCGCCGTGCGTGCCTTACCCATGCGGCGGGCAGTCTTGCAGGCGAAATATTCCAGCGGAAACGCTTCCTCGAAATGCACGACGTCCGCCCAGCCCACAGCCTCTTCGATCAGCCTGCGGTCCGCCCGGGCGAAGCAGAATCCATTGGACAGGACCAAAGGTTCGAAGATCGGAATCTTAAAATGATCCAGCGGGAAATCGGGTTGGGGTCCGGCCGGGTCCGGATTGCGGGCCGCCATCAAACGGGCATCCACCCCGTGTTCACGGAGTTTCCGGATGGTATTCTTTACGGACGTGCTCAGGCCGTTTCCGCGGTTAAAGGCATTGTTGCAGACAAATAATACTTTCATCGTGTTGGGATGAGTGCGCAAAGATACACATTTATTATGGACTTTCATCCTGATCACGGGCAGGCAAGAAACGACCTGTCCCGTCAGATCCGGTTCCGGGAATCGATGCAGATCGTGACCGGACCGTCATTGACCAGGGACACCTGCATGTCTGCGCCGAACTCACCGGTCCCGACCGGACGGCCGAGGGCCTGCGAAAGGGTCAGGCAGAAAGACTCATACAAAGGAACCGCGGTTTCGTGGCCGGCCGCTCCGATATAGGATGGCCGGTTGCCCTTTTTGGTCGATGCCATCAGCGTGAACTGACTGACGACCAGGGCCTCTCCCCCAACCTCCACGACGCTGCGGTTCATCACCCCGGCCTCATCGTCAAAGATCCGCAGGCCGGCCACTTTGCGCACCAGCCAGTCGATATCTTCCGCTCCGTCTTCGGGACCTATCCCGAGCAGGACCAGCAGTCCCTGTCCGATGCCGGACTTCACCTCCCCGCCGATCGCCACGGAGGCCGAGGACACTCTTTGAATCACAACCCGCATATACCAGACTATTTTTTACAAAAATAATGAAAAATCACCAGGCTGGTCAACGGGCAATCCGGTCGCCGGGTGTAAGTTGTACCTGAGGCACGACACGCGAAGAAACTCAAAGAGCGTGCCATGTTTGCGGCAGGCGGCGGACCGGCAGAAGGAACATCTGGCAACTTTTTTGCAGGACTCCGGGAAACCACAAAACAATGAAACACTACCTTTCCTTCGTACTGGCACTCTCTACCCTTATCTTCTCGGCATCAACCTGCCAGAAGATGGAATCCGGGGACTATCGTGATTTCAGCGGTGCCCGGATCAACCTGCTGGGTTCCTGGATTCTTACCGAAATACAGTACAAGACGGCCGGCGTGATCGAATCCCACCCCTGCGACCCGGAATCGGCAATGGAATTCGCAGAAAAAGGACTTGGTTATACCAAAGACCTGAGCGGTAATATCCTGGACAGCTGGCACTACGAAATATACCGCGCGGCGGTGACGATTTTCACCAATGAAGAATGGGAGAACAACCGGTCCCTCGGTGAAGACGACCCCCAATACGAAGAAGGAAAGACTTACTATTTCCACATTATCGATGACGACACGATCTCTTCAGAAGATAAAATCTCCTCGAATACCAGCATCATCAATTATTACAAACGCCTATAGTTTCACATTCCGCTGGCAAAGACCCTCGCACAAAGGATGGAATGGACTTTCCTGGTGAACTTCCCGCAAAGCGGGCTTGAAGCCGCCCTGCAGGACATCCGGGAAGGGAATGTTACCGAATATGCCGGTTTCGATGAAATGACGGACGAGATCAAGAAGGAAGATGGCAAGATATAGATACCTGGCTACCAACAAGTTCAAAAGGGATGTCAGGCTCTGTATGAAGCGATCCTAATCCTCCGAGGCGATTTCCTTGAGTTCCTTGCGGTAGGCGGTGAGCAAGCGGGATTTGGAGATGAATCCCAGATATTTGTGATCGGCATCGATGACCGGCAGACGCCAGGCATCGGTCCGGTCGAACTTGGCCATCACCGACTCCATCTTCTCTCCGGCATAAATATAATCCGGGGCCGACTCCATGATATTATAGACATGACAGGTGTCATAAGTAGAAGGATCCAGCAGCACCCGGCGGGCGGTGGACAGGTCCACCATCCCCTGGAAACGCCCTTCTGAGTCAATCACGGCCATCACGGCCGCGTCGGTCTCAGACACCACGGATACGACCTCACGCAGCGTGGCGTCGATCTGGATCCGGGGATATTTGTCCCGGATCAGCGAATCCAGGCGCATCAGCGTCAGCACGGCCTGGTCGCTGTCGTGGGTAAGCAGGTCACCGCTCTGCGCGATACGCTTGGTATAGATGGAGTATTTCTCAAAGACGCGGACAGTACCGAAAGCCACCGTCGCCGTCAGGATCAGCGGAATCAGCAGATCGTAGCCGCCGGAGATCTCGGCGATGAGGAAGATGGCCGTCATCGGAGCCTGCATCACCCCTGCCATCAGGGCAGCCATGCCCACCAGCACGAAGTTCTGCTCCGGGACCGCGAAACCCATCAGATTGAAACAGCGGGCGACGACAAAGCCGAGAATGGCCCCGACGAACAGCGTCGGACCGAAGGTACCGCCGACTCCCCCGCCGGCATTGGTCGCCGTCATCGCAATGACCTTCAGGAAGAAAATCAGGGCAAAGAATACGGGTACGCCCCAGGGGTATTCCAGCAGGAAATCCAGCAGGCTCCGTCCTTCCAGGTTGATCTCCTGCCCGGTGAGCAGGGCGCCCAGGGAGTCATATCCCTCACCGTAAAGCGGCGGAAACAGGAAGATCAGCAGGCCCAGGGCTGAAGCGCAGATCGCCCAGCGCAGATAGGGGTTGGTGATCTTGCCGATGCGGTCCTCCAGATGCAGGGTCGTCCGCATGAAGTACAGGGACCCGAAACCGCCGATCACGCCGAGAACGATGTAGAAGGGAATGTTACCCATCGAAAAAGGCGTCAGCGTGCAGGCGAAGATCGGAGTCTGTCCGCGGAAGATATAGGAAACCACCGTCGCAGAGATCGTCGAGATCAGCAGCGGCAGCAGGGACTGCATCGACACATTGAACAGGAGGATTTCCAGGGTAAACAGCACACCGGCCAGCGGCGCCTTGAAAATACCCGCCACGGCACCGGCCGCACCGCATCCAAGCAGAAGCGTAATGTGCCGGTAGGAAAGTCCGAAGGCCCGTCCCAGGTTGGAGCCGATGGCGGCACCCGTATAGACGATCGGCGCCTCGGCTCCTACCGATCCGCCGAAACCGATGGTGATGCTGGAGGTCAACACCGACGACCAGGTGTTGTGTGGCTTGATCTTGGAGTCGTTGCGGGATACGGCCAGCAGGGCCTTGGTCACCCCGTGGCCGATATTGTCCCGGATCACATAGCGGACCAGCAACAGGGATAACAACATGCCGATACCCGGCAAGATGAGGTTCTGCCAGTCGTAGAAAGCATGGAATCCCTGACCCAGCAACTGTTTGACCGCGTGGATCGTCCAGTCAAGAACAACGGCGGCGCACCCCGAGAGCACGCCGACCATCAAACTGAGCAACAGTAGCTTACTGCGTTCCGGAATATGTGACGGAGAGAATTTCACTAGGCATCCGATCCATCATCATCGCCCCCGTACTGGGAGATATTGTCATCCGGAAGGGTTTCCCCGTCGGAATCGGAAGCGCCGGAAGCGCCGGCCACGGATTCGACTTCGGCCTCTTCCTCCCCTTCGAGCCAACGCTCGATATCGTCCGGATTGTCGATCTGGACCTTGATCTTGACCAGATAGATGGCATCCGGAATCTCGATCAGAACGGCATAGAAGGGCGTGCCGTCCGGCTTGGTATATTTGGTAAGGTCAGGCAGATAATCACTGAAGCCTTTCGGGTATTTCTCGGCGAAAGCCGACGCGAGTTCAGGTGACATGTTCTCGTAACTGACGATGTGACGTTTTTTCATTTCTTGTGCCATGGTGGTTAGAATATTTGCCTGCAAGTATAAGTACTATTTCTTGAAAAATAAAGCCTTCTGCGCCTTTTTTTTCGAAGAATCTCGCTCTACGAAAACCGGCTTCATCGTCCGGGGGTCGATCCCCGACCAGAACATCACCGAGGAGGTGGTCATCGGGGTCGGCATAAAGTCTTGGACCTGTTCCATCCAAATTCCTTTCAGACAAGGATTTGCAGCCAGCCGGCGCATATCTTCCAGCGTGCAGCCGGGGTGAGAGGAGATAAAATACGGGACCAGTTCCGTGTGTGTACCGTTCTCCCGGTTGATCTGGTCGAATTCGCGGCGAAGCCGCTCGAAAAGGCGGAAAGAGGGTTTCGCCATGTAGTTCAGAACCTTATCCTCAGTATGCTCCGGGGCCACTTTGAGCCGGCCGGAGGTATGTTTGAGCATCAGCTCCCGCAGATAAGGCTTGCCGGTGGCATCGACGAAACCTTTCTCGTCCAGGAAGAGGTCGTAGCGTACGCCGCTGCCGATGTAGGAGTGGCGGATGCCCTTGACGGCATCCACGTCGCGATAGAGCTTGAGCACACGTTCGTGGGAGCGGTCCAGGTTGGGGCACGGTCCCGGGAAGAGACAGGACTTGCGCCGGCATTTCGCGCAGAGTTCGAGGTTCTTGCCGTGCATCCCGTACATGTTGGCCGTCGGGGCGCCGAGATCGGAGATATTGCCGTGGAACTCGGGCATCGCGGCCAGTTTGCGCACTTCCGCGAGGATGGATTTCTCGCTGCGCGACTGGATGAATTTGCCCTGGTGGGCGGCAATCGTGCAGAAGTTGCAGCCGCCGAAGCAACCCCGGTGCGTGATGATCGAATCCTTGATCATGTCGTACGCCGGGATACGCTTGCCCTTGTAGCGCGGATGCGGCAGTTTGGTGAAGGGCAGGTCCCAGCAGGCATCCATCTCCTCGGTGGTCGCCGGGGGATAGGGTGGGTTGATCTGCACGTAACCGTCGCCGACAGGCTCGATGAGCGTCTGGGCATGGAGCATGTTGGCATGGGTCTCGATCTGGTGGAAATTCTCTGCGAAGGCGCGCTTGTCGGCGCAGCAGCGCTCATACGAATGTAGTACCAGCGGCGCAGTTCTGCTAATCCCGCTAACAGTTCGGAGCGAAGCGACCGAGGGGGTTTCGGGGGATTCCTCCCCCGTCCCCCACTGGGGGTGCAGGGGGGTGGACTTTTGCATTTTTCCGGCACGGAAAAATGCGAGCTGCGGGATCTGTTCGATCTGCCGGCGGTTCCGCCCGGCCTCGATGGCCTTCGTCAGTTCGAGCATCGGCCGCTCCCCCATCCCGTAACAGAGCCAGTCGGCGCCGCTGTCCACGAGGATGGACGGCATGAGCCGGTTGTCCCAGTAATCGTAGTGGGTCAGGCGACGCAGGGAAGCCTCCACGCCTCCGATGACCACCGGCACTTCCGGCCAGAGCTGCTTGAGGATTTTGGAATAAACGGTCACGGCCCGGTCCGGCCGCTGTCCGGCCTTGCCCTCGGGCGTGTAGGCGTCGTCGTGGCGCAGGCGTTTCGCGGCCGTGTAGTGGTTGACCATCGAATCCATCGCCCCGGCGTTGACGCCGAAATACAGCCGCGGCGCGCCGAGCTTGCGGAAATCCCGCAGGTCGTCACGCCAGTTCGGCTGGGGTACGACCGCCACGCGGTACCCGGCTTTCTCCAGGTACCGCGCGATGCAGGCCGTGCCGAAACTGGGATGGTCTACAAATGCATCTCCGGTGAACAGGATCACGTCGATGTAGTCCCAACCCAGCTTCTGGACTTCCTTGACGGAAGTCGGGATATTACATTCTGTCCGGTAAGTCAATGCCCAGGATCTTCATCC
>JAILAO010000179.1 GCA_024681565.1 Bacteroidales bacterium | reverse complement strand
CAGTTGGTTAGAGCGCCACACTGATAATGTGGAGGTCCGCGGTTCAACTCCGCGCGGGCCTACTAAAAAGCGAAACAACTGCCGCAACGCAGTTGTTTCGCTTTTTCCTTTCGGGGGTATAGCTCAGCTGGTAGAGCACATGCTTTGCAAGCATGGGGTCGCCGGTTCGAATCCGACTACCTCCACCCTTTTACAGAAAGCCCGGCAATGATGCCGGGCCTTTTCTTTTTCCCCTAGCGGATCTCGAGGATCCGGACCGGCTGCGGAGGCAGGTCCGTGGTCTTCTCGCCATCCCCCTGACCGACCCGCTGGACGAACAGGTCCAGCACCGCCTCACGCTTCCAGCGCTCGTAGTCCAGGCTGGGTTCCCAGGCGTCCACGGCATCCTCCGTCAGGTCGCGGACCCGCCAGCGCCGAAGATCGCGGCTCTCCGCCAGGCTGACCCGGCTCCCCCGCTCCACATCTCTGAATATCAACATCGTACGCCCTTCTTCAGCAACCAGTTGCGGACGGGAGACCGGGATGGATTTGGTCCCGCCCCCGGACAGGGAAAACGGTGTCGCACGCGCCCCGACCTGCGCAGACTGCCAGCTGCTTCCGTCATGCCAGACAAGCCGGTACTGCGGAATGCTGTCCCCCTGCGCGCGCCAGTATGTGGCGATATAGGGATGGCCCTGCCGGTCCGCCGTCATCGAGGTCTGGTTGATCAGTTCGCTGCCCTGGGGGATCTCCCAGGCGGTCTCCGCAGAAGAGAGCGTGACCGGCAGTTCATACGGCGTTCCGTCCGAACGCTGCCAGGTACGGCCGCCGTCGGAAGAGGCTGCATAGCACAGGTCATGGTTGGTCTCGACCAGCCAGCTCTCCCGCCAGACCCAGGACAGATGGATGACATCCTGCGCGTCCATGTACATCTGCCAATAGGCATTGCGCTGTCCTTCTCCGTCGATCAGTTTGGACTGCACCCGCGTCCAGGTGCCTTTGCGCACATCGTAGCGGTTGAGGACCAGGTCTCCGTTGCCGGAGGAACCGTCCCGATAGGCGAACAGCAGGTCCCCGTTGGAGAAACGGCGGAATTCCGGATAGGTCACGTGCCGTTCCAGGGTGCTGTCGACCATGACCCCGATCTCCTCGAAATCCGCCTTGTACGGAGTCCGGCTGCGGGCATAGCGGAGCGGGACGCCGTGCTGGGACCAGCTGGCATGCAGATAGCCTTCGCCGTCGAGTCCGATGCTGATCGAATTGTGCGCGTCGGCGCAATCGCCGTGCAGGGGGCTGGCCGTGACGACCCATCCGCTTTCCGGCGCGAGTTCGCGCCGGGCCACCATCACCGTGCCTTCGGCATCATACCAGGCCGCAAACTGGCAGCATTCATCACTGGTCACGGATGCGGCCCGGAAAACGACCGCATTGACAGACGTGGCGGCATAGCCCTCGCCCAGACGGAATTCCCGCACCTGCGGACGGCAGGCGGAAAGCAGCAGGAATTGTCCCGCCAAAAGAAAAAACATGATTCTGCGCATAAGGCAAAGATAGCTTTTTTTCGTATCTTTGCGTCCCTATGGAGCAGGCATCTCTCTGGAAGCTTTTCTGTGTATTCGCCAAGATGGGGGCATTCACCATCGGAGGCGGGTATGCGATGCTGCCCCTGATCGAACAGGAAATGACCAAACGAGGCTGGATTTCCGAGGACGACATCCAGGACATCATCGTACTGGCCCAGAGCGCCCCGGGCATCCTGGCCGTCAACATGGCCATCTTCACCGGCCACAAGATCAAAGGACTGAAAGGCAGCATCGTCTCCGCCATCGGCGCCGTGCTCCCCTCCCTGGTCATCATCCTGCTGATCGCCATGTTCTTCACCGAATTCAAGGACAACGACATCGTCCGCCGCATCTTCCAGGCGGTCCGGCCGGCCGCCGTGGCCCTCATCCTGGTCCCGGCCGTGCGGATGGCCCTCTCCGGCTGCAAGGAATGGTGGACCTGGGCCATCGCCCTCGCCTCCCTGCTGGGGGTCGCCTTCCTGAAGATTTCCCCCATCTGGATCATCCTGGTCACCATTTCGGTGGCCGCCAGCATATCGCTCATCCTCCAGAAGAAGCCATGATCGAACTGCTGGGACAACTTTTCATCACCTTCTTCTTCATCGGCCTGTTCAATTTCGGTGGAGGCGGTGCGATGCTGTCCCTCATCCAGGGACAGGTCGTGACCACGCACGCCTGGATCACCCAGGCGGAGTTCACGGACATCGTGGCCATCTCACAGTCCACCCCGGGCCCGATCGGAATCAACTGTGCCACCTACGTGGGGTATGAGGTGATGGAAAATGCCGGATTCGGACAACTGGCCGGCATCCTCGGTTCCACCCTGGCCACCCTGGCCGTCGTGCTCCCGTCTTTCCTTGTTTTCTTCGTAATAATCAAAGCATTCAACAAGTTCCACGAAAGCCGGACTTTTGCCGATATCATGAAGGCCCTGCGCCCGGCGGTAGCCGGTCTGATCGGGGCGGCGGCCCTGGTGCTGATCTTCCGGACAGGCTGGTCTTCCGGCAGGCTGCAGGTCAGTCTGCTGACGGAGAATTTCCCGGACTGGAAAGCGTGGGTCATCTTCGTTGCGGCTTTCGTGATCGGATTCACGAAAAAAGCCGGCCCGATTGCCATTATTTTAGGTGCCGGAGTGATAGGATTGTTGATTTATTGATTATATTTACGTGATGAAACAATTCCTAACCACGATCACCATCCTTTTGCTTGCTTTATGCGCGCGCGCGAACGCGCTCGAGGACATCGTCCCGCGCCCGATGCAGATCGAGCAGCACAAGGGGAATCTGCGTGTCAAAGGAATCACCGTCAAGTGCGACCCGGCCTTCGACTTCCAGGCACAGGAGGCGGTCAGCGGCTTCGCCGCCAGGCTGGGATACATCAGCGGCAAGACCTCTCCCTATTCCGCCCCCATCGGACTCTCCGGGGCGCTGGCGAGCGGCAAACTCAAAGGCATTGTCTTCCTGCATGACTCCGGCCTGGAGCCCGAAGCCTATTCCATCCTCGTATCGCCGGCCAACGCCGTGGTCCGCGCCAGCGGACTGAACGGCGTTCTCTATGCGCTCCAGACCCTGAAGCAGATGCTCCCCGCCGCCATCTACGGGGACGCGATCGCCGAGAAGGAGCACTGGAGCCTCCCCTGCTGTCTGATCACGGACAAACCGCGCTTCAGCTGGAGAGGGATGCACCTGGATTCTTCCCGCCATTTCTGGAGCGTCGACGAAGTCAAGCGCTACCTGGACGTGATGGCGATGTACAAGCTGAACCGTTTCCACTGGCACCTCACCGACGACCAGGGCTGGCGCATCGAGATCAAGTCCTATCCGCTCCTCAGCCAGATCTCCTGCTGGCGCGAAGGCACGATGGTCGGCCGGGACTTCTCTTCCAACGACCACATCCGCTACGGCGGATTCTATACGCAGGACGAGATCCGCGAAGTGGTGGACTATGCCGCCGCCCGCGGAATCACCGTCGTCCCCGAGGTGGACCTCCCCGGCCACATGCTCGCCGCGATGGCCGCCTACCCCGAACTGGGCTGCACCGGCGGTCCTTATGCCGCCTGGACGGTCTGGGGCGTCTCGGACCAGGTCCTCTGTGCGGGCAAGGAAAGCACCTTCCGCTTCCTGGAAGCGGTCCTCTCGGAAGTGGCGGACCTGTTCCCGGGAGAATACATCCATATCGGCGGAGACGAATGTCCCAAGACCGAATGGAAAAAATGCCCGGACTGCCAGGCGAAGATCCGTGAGCTCGGACTGAAGGACGACGGACATTTCACCGCCGAACAGTATCTGCAGAACTACGTGACCAAGCGCGTCCAGGATTTCCTGGCCACCAAGGGCAAAAAGGTCATCGGCTGGGACGAGATCCTCGAGGGCGAGCTCGCGCCCGGAGCGACCGTGATGTCCTGGCGCGGCACCGCGGGGGCCAGGCAGGCCGCAGCCCAAGGCTTCGACGCCATCCTGACCCCGACCTCCCATTGCTACTTCGATTACCTGCAATCGGAAGACAGCGCCTCCGAGCCGCTCGGTTTCAACGGCGTCGTCACCCTCGAGAAGATCTATTCGCTGGATCCGCTCGAAGGGATCGCTCCCGAACAGGCTCATCATATCCTCGGCGTACAGGCGAACCTGTGGACCGAATACATCAGCACCCCCGACCACCTGGAATACATGCTGCTCCCCCGCCTGCTGGCGCTGGCGGAAGTGCAGTGGTGCCAGGAGGGCGTACGCGACCCCGTCCGCTTCCTGCGGGTGCTCTCCGAACATGAATTCCCGGTACTCACGCAGGCCGGTTACCATTACAGAAAACAATTAACTAATCCAAAATAACACCATGGCAAATGTAGTGATCATGCCCAAGCAGGGCCAGTCAGTGGAGAGTTGTATCGTCACTGAATTCAAAAAGAAAGTCGGCGACAAGGTAGCCGTCGGAGACATCCTTTTCAGCTATGAGACCGACAAGGCCTCCTTCGAAGAGGAGTCCAAATTCGAAGGAACCGTCCTTGCGTGCTTCTTCCAGGATAATGATGAGATCCCCGTACTCACCAACGTGATGGTGATCGGCAACGAAGGCGAGTCCTTCGCCGAGTTCGCTCCGGACGGAGCCGCTCCCGCCGCAGCCCCCGAAGCCCCGGCAGCCGCAGAGTCCCCGAAGGCCGAGGCTGCACCGGCCGCTGCCGCCGAAGCTCCCGCAGCCGGTCCCGTCGTCGCAGGCGCCCCCGTTTCCCCGCGCGCCCGCAAGCTCGCTGAGGAGAAGGGTGTCG
>JAILAO010000126.1 GCA_024681565.1 Bacteroidales bacterium | reverse complement strand
CGATGACATCCTCGATGCTTTTCGGGACCCGGCAGGACTTGATCCAGTCGTTGCCCGAACCGATCGGAACCACGGCGAGCAGGAATTCTTCGGTAGGAACCCCGGTGGACGCGCACCAGCTGCAGATGCCGCCCAGCACCTCATGCAGGGAACCGTCACCGCCCACCGCAGCAATCCGCCGGTATCCGGCGGCAGCGGCTTCCCGCGCCAGTTCGACCGCATGTTTTTTATGGTCGGTCATCGCCGTGATGAAGGGAATTCCGCTCTGCTCGAGCAAATGCTCGGCCGGGACCCATTCGGACATGGTTTTACCCGATCCCGCACGCGGATTGACAATGAAATACCATTCGGTTTTTGTCTCAGACATACCGCGAATATAGGAATAATTTGCTAAATTTGCATTTCTAGCATCATTAGGATTATGGGAAAAGTCATCGCAATAGCCAATCAGAAAGGAGGCGTCGGCAAGACGACCACGGCCATCAATCTGGCGGCCTCGCTGGCCGTTCTGGAAAAGAAGGTGCTGATCATCGATGCCGATCCGCAGGCCAACACGACTTCGGGACTCAATTTCGCTCCGGACAACGACCAGCAGCGGACCTTGTACGAAGTGATGATCGGCCGCATCGATATTGCGGACGCCCTGATCCAGACGGAGATCGCCAACCTCCATATGATTCCCTCCCACATCAACCTGGTTGGAGCCGAAATCGAGATGTTGGAAGCCGACAACCGCGAATCGCTCCTCAAGGATGCCCTGGCGCCGATCCGCGACAACTATGACTACATCATCATCGACTGCTCGCCGTCCCTGGGACTCATCACGGTCAACACGCTGACGGCGGCCAACTCGGTAATCATCCCGGTTCAGCCGGAGTTCTTCGCCCTCGAAGGTCTCGGCAAACTGCTCCAGACCATCCGCCTGGTGCAGGGAGGCGTCAATCCGGACCTGACCATCGAAGGTTTCGTGGTCACGATGTTCGACGGCCGCACCCGCGTCCATACACAGGTTCTGGGCGAGTTGCGCGAACATTTCCGCGACCTGGTCTTCAAGACGGTCATCCAGCGGAACATCCGGCTCAGCGAGGCACCGTCCCACGGCAAGCCCATCATCCTATATGATATCATGTGCAACGGCTCCACCAACTACCTCAATCTCGCCAGAGAGGTCCTGGAGCATAACGGAGAAACGGTATGAAAAAAGAACCCAGAGGCCTTGGCAAAGGTCTGAGCGCCCTGCTCGGAGACGTCCCTGATGCAGATCAGCTGCGTCAGCCCGTCGGCTACGTCAACAAGGAAATCGTAGGCACGCGCGGCCGCCAGGAGAATACGGCGGATATCCTCCGGATTCCCGTGGATATGATCGAACCCAATCCATTCCAGCCCCGAATGTCCTTCGACCAGGCTTCCCTGGAAGAGCTGGCTGCATCCATCCGCACCCTCGGGCTCATCCAGCCCATCACGGTCCGCCGCATCACGGAACGCCGCTACCAGATCATCAGCGGCGAGCGCCGTTACAAAGCCTGCCGGCTGGCCGGGATGACCACGATTCCGGCTTATATCCGCGACGCCAACGACCAGGGAATGCTGGAGATGGCCATCGTGGAGAACGTCCAGCGGGAAGACCTGGATCCGATCGAACTGGCGCTCAGCTACCGGCGGCTCATCGAAGAATGCCAGCTCACGCAGGACAACCTGGCGGAGCGGGTCGGGAAGAAACGGGCGACCGTGGCCAATACCATCCGCCTCCTGAAGCTTCCCGCCAAGGTCCAGCATGACATCAAGGTCGGACTGCTCAGCGCCGGGCACGCCAAAGCCATTCTCGGGGTCGATTCCGCGGAGGTCCAGGAGCAATTATGCGACCTCGTGATCCGAGACGGACTGTCCGTCCGGGAGCTTGAAGCCATCGTCCGCAAACTGCAGGTCGATCCGGACGCCGCCAAGGCAAAGATCCGCACGGCCCGTCCCGTTCAGGAACTTCCCCAGGATTACTACCGTATCCTGGAACATGTCGGCAAGTATTTCTCCAACGATATTTCCCTGAAGCGCACGTCCACCGGAAAGGGTGTGATGACCATACGCTTCGATTCTGACGAAGAAGTTAAAGCTTTCGTCAAAGCCTTGGAAGAAAAACAATTATAATGAATAACCTGAAGCTTATCTGCAGTATATTGGTGGCGTTGCTCGCCGCTTTCTTCTGCATGGACGCTTCAGCCCAGTTCAAAGAGGAAGCCTTTTCCCAGCAATACAACGACGACCCGGCCAGCGCCCAGGATTCGACCGACGTGCTGTTCTCGTTCAAAGAGTATTTCAGCGGCCTGCGCCATGAAAGAGAGATCCGGATCGGTACGATGACCGGCGGCTCCGTGGCCATCATCGGAGGTTCCCAGATCTACAACAAACAGACCTGGAAACTGCCCATCGTCTATGGTGCCATCGGAGGCTCGCTTGCGGCCGGCATCTATTTCAATACGCAGGGACGGCACAATGCCGCCAAATATTGCTTCATCGGTACGGGCGTCGCCTATTGGGCCACCCTGTTCGACGGCGTGATCAACTACCGTCCCAGCGAGTATCCGCATCCGGGGCGCGCAACGCTCTATTCGATCCTCGTCCCCGGCCTGGGGCAGATCTACAACCGGGAATACTGGAAACTGCCCATCTATCTCGGCGCAATGGCTTTTGCCGTCCATTACTGTGTGGACTGCAACATCAACTACCAGCGCTTCCGTTCGATCTACATCGCGGCGACGGACACGGAGACGACTTATACCGGACCGATCTCGGCGGACCAGGCGCTCTACTACCGCAATGTTTACCGGCGCTACCGGGACTATTCCGTCCTGGCCATCGCCGCCCTATATCTCCTGCAGGTCATCGATGCCAATGTTTTCTCGTACATGCACAATTTCGAGGTAGACGATGACATCTCCATGAAAGTGGCTCCGACCCTGATCCTGCCCGAGTACCAGTTCGCATCCATCAACCCCGTATCCCAGCAGGCAGCCTTTGGGCTGCGTCTGGGCGTAAGCTTTTGAGAATGAAGAAATTGACGATCATATTCGGCCTGCTTGCCGCAATCAGCTTCCAGCTGGGAGCACAGACGGACCTGCAGCCCCAGAAAGACAGCACCGTCATTCTGACGGATACCCTTGAGACAGAAATGATCCCTGGAGACAGCCTCCAGACGGAAGGCCGCCCGTTCCCCGGTGTCGAGCGGCAGCGCCCGGCGCAGAATTTCTTCAACGGTCTTTTCGGCAGGAACCGCAAGCCCAGCAAGAAGGAGGTCATCCAGGAGAATGCCGTATTGAAAGGGGAGTTGGATTCGCTGCAGTTCCTCCTGGACAGCCTGAAAGGCCGGACGCGCCTTGAAGAGGAAGAGATCGCCATCCTCGAAGGCAATTCCCCGGATATCGAGTATACGACCGAGACGACGGACAGTCTGCTGCATCTTTGGTACAAGAATTCCCTGGCAACCGACTTCGATGCCGTCAACGAATACGATATGGATTCCGTCCGCTTCACCTCCAACGTCTCTGATGCGGAGATGATGCGCCGGCTGGAAGCGATGAACTCGTTCATCAAGCTCCCGTTCAACGACCAGGTCAAGAACTACATCATCCTGTACTCGGAGCGCATGCCGTCCAAGATGGGACGCGTCATGGGCCTGAGCACGTATTATTTCCCGATTTTCGAGGATATCCTGCTCCGCTACGACCTGCCGCAGGAGCTCAAGTATATGGCCATCATCGAGTCCATGCTCAATCCCGTCGCGACTTCCCGTGCCGGAGCGCGCGGCATCTGGCAGTTCATGTATCAGACAGGTACCGCCTACGGTCTGGAGATCAATTCTTTCGTGGATGAGCGTCTGGATGTGGAGAAGGCCGTGGATGCGGCTGCACGCTATCTGCGTGACGCCTACCGGACTTTCGGGGACTGGGCGCTGGCGATCAGCTCCTATAACTGCGGAGCCGGCAATGTAGCCAAAGCCATCCGCCGCGCGGACGGCCGCCGGGATTTCTGGAGCATCTATCCCTACCTGCCTCGCGAGACCCGCGGCTATGTGCCGGCTTTCGTCGGTGCGATGTATGCGATGACCTATTACCGGGAATACGGAATCGTCCCCCAGAATATGGGTATGCCGGCCCAGACGGATACGTTCGAGATCCGAAGGAATCTGCATTTCGAGCAGATCAACGGGGTCGTCGGCGTGCCGGTGGACCTGTTGCAGAATCTCAATCCGCAGTATGTCCACGATATCATCCCGGGCAACAATCACCCGTATATCCTCAAGCTGCCCTTCAACTGGACCGGTCCCTTCATGGACGCCAACCGGGATTCGCTCTATGCTTTCAAGGCGGATTCCCTGCTGAACAACGCCAAGGTCCTGCAGGACAAATCTTCCGGCAAGGGCAAGAGTTCGGGCAAGAGCACCGGCAAGAGTTCGGGTACCAGCGGCAAGCAGCGTATCGCCTACAAAGTCAAAAGCGGCGATTATCTCGGCAAGATCGCTTCACGCTATGGGGTGACCGTCAACCAGCTCAAGAGCTGGAACAATCTCCGTTCCAACAATATCCAGATCGGCAAGACGCTTTATATCTACAAGAACGGCGGCCCGACCATTTCTTCCGGGAGTTCTTCTTCCGATACGGGCAAGAAGACGGCCAAGACGGTGATCTATACGGTCAAGTCCGGGGATTCCCTCTACGGAATCGCTAAACGCTACAATGGCGTTTCCGCCGACGATATCAAGAAAGCCAACGGGTTGAAGTCCGATGCCATCCGCGCCGGACAGAAGCTGACCATCCCGCTTCAGTAATTCTTTATACCCGGACGGCAGACCTGGCCCTCCGGTGAACGTGCCACCCTCGGCATCGTAAGAGGGAGGGGCCCATCGCAGATGGGAGGGGTCCTGCGCAGCAGGACGTCATCCGGAGGGCCAGGTCTGCCGTCCAGGAAATTACTTTTTGTAATACTTGGGCCAGCAGGAAGATAGATAGGCCTTGAGGGTGTCCTCGTGACGGTTGGGCTGGGGCTCGTAGAAAACCGTCCCGGAGAGGGAAGAGGGCAGGAATTCGAGATCGGTGAAATGTCCGGGGTAATCGTGGGCATATTTGTAGCCATCGGCATAGCCCAGGTCCTCCATCAACTTCGTAGGCGCATTCCGCAGATAGAGCGGCACTGCCGCCGTCTGGTCGTCCTTGGCCGCGCTCAGCGCCGCATCGATGGCCAGATAGGCCGAATTGCTCTTGGGCGAACTGGCCAGATAGATAGCACACTCGCTGAGCGGAATCCTCGCTTCGGGCATCCCGATCGAATGGACGATGCGGAATGTCGCATCGGCCAGCAACAGGGCATTGGGATTGGCCAGGCCGATATCCTCGGCCGCCAGGATA
>JAILAO010000111.1 GCA_024681565.1 Bacteroidales bacterium | reverse complement strand
ACGAGGTAGCTGTCGAGGTCGCCCTTGTTCCACTCGGCGAAGGTCTGGTGCATCTCCTCGTTGGTCATGCCGAGGATGTCCTTCATGATCTGGTAGCACTCGCAGATGAGCTGGATGTCACCGTACTCGATACCGTTGTGGACCATCTTCACGAAGTGGCCGGCGCCGTTCTCGCCCACCCAGTCGCAGCAGGGGGAGCCGTCATCGACCTTGGCGCAGATGCTCTGGAAGATCGGCTTCACGTGCGGCCAGGCAGCCGGGGAGCCGCCGGGCATCATGGACGGGCCGTTGAGCGCACCTTCCTCACCGCCGGACACACCGGTACCGATGTAAAGGAGGCCTTTGCTCTCGACATACGCGGTACGGCGGGCCGTATCCGGGAAGTGGGAGTTGCCGCCGTCGATGATGATGTCGCCCGGCTCCAGGAGCGGGATGAGCTTGTCGATGAAGTCATCCACGGCCTGGCCGGCCTTGACCATCAGGAAGACGCGACGCGGGGTCTTGAGGGAAGCCACGAGGTCCTCGAGGGAATGGGCGCCGTAGAAGTTCTTGCCTTTGCCGCGGCCGTTGATAAACTTGTCGACTTTCTCGACAGTGCGGTTGAACACGCTGACGTGGAAGCCTTTGCTTTCCATGTTGAGGACCAGGTTCTCACCCATGACGGCGAGACCGACGAGTCCGATATCAGAAACAGGTTGCATAGAATTGATAGTTATTTGGTTGATATTAGTTGAAATCCGATTTTGGAGAGCGTTTCCGCCAGCGCGGCGGACCCGCCTTTGAGTTGCAAAGAAAATGCCGTAGGTTCGCGCCGCACGGGATAATCCCCGCGAAGCTTCTCGAACTGGTCGGGAGCGGCGCGCAGCGCATCCGTGTCGCGCTGTACGTCGTAGGTGTGAAGGATGGCTTCCGAGAGCACCTGCGCGTCGGACTTGCCGGCGGCATCGATGCAGAACGAAAGCGGCTGGGCCGGCGCGGGCACGCCGGAAGCAGTCCAGGCGGTGAGCGGCAGTCCCAGCACGGAAGCCACGGTGCGCACGCTCATCGTCGTGCCGTTGGCCTTGCCGTCGGCGCTGTAGCCTGCAATATGGGGTGTCGAATACTCGAGCAGGCCCATCAGCTCCCGGTCGATGTCCGGTTCGTTTTCCCAGACATCCAGGACGGCGCCCCGCAGGGACCCCGCCTTCAGGGCGGCCTTCAGGGCGGCATTGTCCACGACCGGGCCGCGGGAGGAATTGAACAGGAACTGATCCTTGCGGAGACGGCCGATCCGGGCGGCATCGAAAAGATGCCAGGTGGCATCCTCCCCTTCCCGGGTCAGGGGCACGTGGAGCGTGACGATGTCGGAGCGCTCCATCAGTTCATCCAGGGAAACGAATCCCGCCGGGCCCTCCGCACGTGCGCGCGGCGGGTCGTTGAGCAGGACCTTCATGCCGAGCAGCGAAGCCACCTCGGCCACTTTGGAACCGACATTGCCGACGCCGACCACACCCAGCGTCATCGCGGACAGGTCCAAGCCGTGGCGGCGCGCCAGGCTGACCAGCACCGAAGCGATATACTGCTTGACGGACCAGGAGTTGCAGCCGGGAGCGTTGCGCCAGAGGATGCCGTGCGACTCGCACCAGGCGGTATCGATGTGGTCGAAGCCGATGGTGGCGGTGGCGATCACCTTGACGCGGGAGCCCTCCAGCAGTTCGGCCTTGCATTTGGTGCGGGTGCGGGTGATGATGGCATCCGCATCCCGGACCACGTCGGGGGTCGTTTGCTTGCCGGGGAGATACACCACCTCCGCGAAGGGCTCGAGCACTCCGCGGAGGAAGGGTATCTTGTCGTCACATACAATCTTCATCTCAGTCCTTGAAACGGTCCGGATGGGCCCACAGACCGAGTGCCGGATTGCTGATATAGTAGACTTCTTCGCCGTTCACGACGTTCCAGCCATCCTTGAGGGACTCGAGCGGATAGCGGGCGACCATGTCGTTGTAGTGGCAATAGTTGAAGCCCACGCCCTCGATCTCCTCGGGGGTCATGCCGTCGCCCGGGCAGTACGTGATCTTGAAACGGCCCTCGGAAGAACCGTGGATCAGGTGGGCCGAGGCGCCGAGATTAGCCTGCAGGTCGGCATTGCTGTTGGTACACTCCAGGGTATGCGGGGTGCCCTTGTAGCCGTATTTGCGGATCAGTCCGTCAATGGTCTTGTCCTCGCCGAACTCCTTGAGGCCGGGGGCCAGGACGATGAGTTCCGCATCGTCGGCCAGGGCCATGCGCGTGCGGTACACGCTCTTGTTGCCCAGCCAGGTACTCTTGAACTCTTCGGGATCGAGGTACACAATGCATTTCTTGATCTCGCGCTCCACCAGGATGAAGTTGGTGGCGAGCGAAAGGTCGGCCGCTTTCTGGAAGCACTCGAAATCGTCGCCGATGAACAGGCCGCGGGTCACCATCTCTCCGGTGGCTTCGTCCTTGGCCCGGACGGTCAGCACATACACGATGGGAACCTTGGAGAGGAAGTTCACCTTGGCATACTCGAACACGTCGCGGACCGGGCTCTTGGCGCGGCCCATGATGCGCTCCATGCCATAGCAGGCACCGATGAAGTGGCTCTTGTTGATAAAGTCGGAACCGCCTACGCCGACGAAGATGTTCTTGGTGTAGTTGGCCATGCCGATCACCTCGTGGGGCACGACCTGGCCGATGGACAGGATCAGGTCGAAAGACGGGTCGAGCAGGAGTTTGTTGACCTGGGCATTCATCTCATAATCGAGCTTGCCCTCGGAGACTTCCTTGACATAGGAACCGGGAACGGTACCGACAGTCACGATGTCGTTGCGCCAGTCATGTACGCGGAATTTGTCCTTCGGCACGCTGGGGAACATCACGGAGAGCTGCTCGTCCGTCATCGGGGAATGGGTACCGAGTGCGGGCATGATATCCGTCAGGGTATCGCCGTAATAATCGTTGACCATTTCCGTGATCGGACCGGCGTAGGAGTTGAAGCGGGTGAAGTCCGGCGGAATCGCGAGCACGCGCTTCTTGGACCCCATCGCATCAAAAACCTGTTTCAGGATGGCCCTGGTCTCCTCGGCGGTGATGACATCCGTCTTGGAGCCTCTTTCAAAATACATCATAGGACTATCTCTTTACACGTGCGTTACCAGCCCAGATGCTCCAGACCTGCTCCTCGTCGGCCGGCTGGCCATAATCGGTAAGCATGGTCGTGGCGAGTGCGCCCGTGGCCCAGCCGAACTGGATCCATTTCTCGGGCTCCCAGCCCTTGAGGATGGCATAGAGGAGACCGCCGACGAATCCGTCGCCGCCGCCGATGCGGTCGAGGACATGGATTTCGCGGGGTTCGACGACGTGCCAGTTGTCACCTTCGAGCATGATGGCGCCCCAGTTGTGGCTGTTGGTATTGTTGACCTGGCGGAGCGTGGTGGCATAGACCTGGGCGTTGGGATACTGGGCCTTGACGCGGCCGATCATTTCCTTGAAGCCGTTGATCTTGGCAGCGATGTCCTTGCCGCCGGCCTCGGGACCTTCGATACCCAGGCAGAGCTGGAAGTCCTCCTCGTTGCCGATAAGGATATCGGCCACGGAGCAGATTTCGGCGAAGATGTCGTGGAGTTCCTGCTCGCGGCCTACCCAGAAGGAAGCGCGGTAATTGAGGTCGAATGCGATGCGGGTACCGTATTTCTTGGCGGCGCGGGCGATCTCGAGGCAGAACTTGCTGGTCTCGGGGCTCAGGGCGCCGATCAGGCCGGAGAGGTGGACGATCTGCACGCCTTCCTCGCCGAAGATGCGGTCAAGGTCGAAATCCTTGACATTGAGCGTACGGCCGACTTCACCGGCACGGTCGTTCCAGACACGGGGTCCGCGGGAACCGTAGCCGCTGTCGGCGATGTTGATCTGATGACGATAACCCCAGGGACCGCCCTGCGGCACTTCGGGGCCTTCGAAATCCATTCCGCGGGCGCGGAGGTTGGACTTGATGAAAGAAGCGAACGGGCTGCCCTTGACAAAAGTCGTCAGGACCTTGACGGGAAGGCCGAGGTAGGAAGACACGCTGGCCACATTGGTTTCGGCACTGGTGGCCTGGAGATGAAAGACGTCGCTTGACTGGACAGGCTGGCCATTTTCAGGAGTGATACGGAGTCCCATGGAGGTAGGGACGAGAAGGGCGTACTTGCAGCCCTGTTTGAGGGTGATATCCATATGGGTTAGTCGTATAAATTAATTTCACAAATATACATAATTTTCAGTTCTGCTGCAACTGCTGTCGCTGGGGAACTTCATGCAGGTCGCGCAGGGCGTGGTCGGCACCGATGTCAATACCGTTCCAGGCCTTTTTCTGGGACCATTCCTGCGCGGGATCCGCCCAGAAAGAATCATCCGCAGACAGGCCCAGGGGCAGGAAAACGGCACAGCAAAGATACTCGCTGCCCGTATTGATATAGGGCTCGGACATGTGCAGCTGGTGGCCGGAAAAACCGACGGTCAGCCAACCGTCCCGGTTGAAGTTGCCGGGGGTGGCAAGCTGGCGGCAGATCACGGCGGAAAGCGCCGAACGCACCTGGGCGGCCGGAAGGCCTTCGGGCAGATTGCCCAGCAGCGCCGTATGCGCCAAGGCGTGGAAGGAACCGAAACGGTAGGTGATGGACCGACCCACGGCCGGATAGGTCCCCTCCGGGGAAATCAGCCGTTCCAACTGGGCCGCGAAACGGCTCTCGCGCCGGAGCTGCTGCGGCAGATACGCCTTCTCGGGCACATCACTGCCCTGCAGCACCCGCAGCACGTCGGTGAGCATGGGCTGGATGACCAGCGAATTGTAATAGTCGAGGTGGAACTCCATACCGTCCCCGTACCAGGCGTCGCCCTTGTACCAATGGTCGAACAGGAAGCGGTCCACGCCGTACAGCAGACGCTCCATGTCGCAGTCGCCGGTGAATTCCAGCAGCGCCGCCTCGACAATCGAGGCGAAAAGCAGCCAGTTGCTCTCCCCCGGCTTGATTTCCCGGGAAGAGACCAGGGCGGCCACGAGATGGGCCTGTTCCTCCGGACTCAGCCGGCCCCAGAGCTGCTTGGGCGCCCGCAGGAGCCCCTGGGCAAGGAAAGCGGCATCCACAAGGGCCTGGCCGCCGTGGCTGCCGTCATAGACGAGCCGGTCCGGACAGGCGGGATCGGCGGAATTCGCCAGGGCCCGCACCGTCAGGTCGATCAACCCGGCGCGCAACTGTCCTTCGGGGCTGTCGTCCGGCCCGAGCTCCAGCCAGGGCGCGATGCCGCAGACCGTACGGCCGAAAGCTTCCAGCCGGGACACCTCCTTGCGGTTCGGATCGTCCGAGAGCGACTCGAACGGCAGGTTCTTCTTGAGCGTCCCTTCCGCCAGGTTGGTCAGGACGGGACGGGCGATGCGGTCCAGGGTGGAGACCCACAGCTGACGGTCGGTATTGTCCGAGACCACCGTACGGACGTCCACGACGGGCCGTCCTTCGAGGAGGCGCTTGTAGCGCATCAGCGCCTCGATGTAGTAGTAATCCGCATAGACGAGGGGCGTGTCGAAAACGTTGACCGGTTTGTTGGCCGTGCAGTGCTTCAGGATGAAATTGGCGTTTTCGCCGAGTTTCGCCTTGTAAGGAGCCTTGGACAGGGATGTCATCTGCTGCTCCCCCAGGGTCAGGAACTGCTGCGAAAGGACGGGATCCTCCACAAAGGTGGACAGTTCGATGTAAGCGGACGCCATGATGCAGGCGGCGGAAGCGTCACGCGGGGTATCCTTCTCCACCGGGACATCATAGTCCCAATACGGAATCTTGTCTTTCGGCAGGGCCGGGTGGTTCATCAGGAACTTTCCGATCTGGACGGCCTGTTCCAGGTAACGCGGGTCCCGGGTCTGGCGGTACATCATCGTAAAACCGTAGAGGCCCCACGCCTGTCCCCGGGCCCAGGAGGACCCGTCTGCATACCCCTGGTCGGTCTCCTTGGTCAGGATCTTTCCGGTCGCCTCGTCATAGTTCACGACATGGAAAGAACTGTAGTCCGGACGGTAGTGGTTGCGGATGGTGGTATTGGCGTGCGTACGGGCAATTTCCATGAACTTCGGATCGGCGGTCAGCGCAGAGGTGACCGTGAGGAGTTCGAGGTTCATCATATTGTCCACGATCACGATGAAGTCCCGGTTCTTCCAGGGCTGCGGGTTCCAGGAACGGGTGCAGCCCACCGCAGGACAGAAACGCGTGGAAAGGGAATTCCCGGCGTTGATGATCACCTGCCGGTAATCGTCGCGGCCGGTCAGGCGCCAGCCGTTTCCGTAACTGCAGTACACCATGAAGCCCACGTCGTGGTTGTCCTTGTTGTACTGTTCCGGAGCCATCCGCTCCGTCATGCGCTCCGCGGCGGCCAGGATGGACGGGTCACCGTTGTATTCGTAAAGATACCACAAGGTGCCGGGGAAGAATCCGGCTACCCAGTTCTTGGAGTCACAAGTCTCAAGGATTCCGTTTTTTGTCGTATTGACCAGACGGCCGTCGAGGTCTTTGACGGAATCATACATCCGCATAGACTGCAGGACAGCGAAGTCCATCTCTTTCTGGATGAACTTCGCCATCTTCTGCTTCGGGGCGGCAGCCTGGAGTGCAAGGGTGCAAAGCAGGCAACCCAGCACAGTCAGAGCCGTCTTTTTCATATTACTTCTGATTGGATTTGTCGTTAATCTTGATATTCTCGTATTTGATGTCGCTCAACTCGAACTCTTCGGGTTTCTCGACGATGTCATACGGCTTGCGGGTACAGGTCACCTCGCAGTTGCGCATCAAAATGTGCGAGCCATAGGACTTCGGGATGTCCTCGCGGCCTTTGAGGTCGAAGAACTGGGTCCAGGGGTGGATGTAGATGAAGTTGCCCACCTCGCCGGTAATGTTCTCAACGAGGATGTATTCGTAATTCTGCGGCGTGTCGGGACGCATCTTGAGCCAGAGCACGCGGGAAGCGCCGGCACCCACGCAGTTGCGCAGGATGACGTTGCGTCCGCCCACGCATTCGCTGCCGAAGGTCACCATCGCGGAGCCGGGACCGAACCAGGTATTCTCCACGAGGATGTTGGTATTGATGCCGTTGTCCGGATCCTGGTCGGCCCAGGGGCCCTTTCCGCCCTTGATGGCGATCAGGTCGTCACTGTTCTGGAAGCTGCAGCCGGTGATGTGGAAATTATTGCAGGCATCGATGTCCACGCCGTCGGAAGAGGGAGCCGGGACCGGCTTTTTCGGAGCGAAGATGACGATGTCCTTGACCCGGACGAAGTCGCATTTGTAGAAATGGGTCGTCCAGAAGCCGGGATTGCGCAGCGTCACCCCCTCGAGCAGCACATTCTTGCTGTTGGCGGCATAGAAGAGACGCGGGCGCAGGGCCTCCAGGTTGGTGCATTTGGGATTGACCCGGCGGCGGGTCCAGAAATCGCGCCAATAGCGCAGGCCGTTGCCGTCGATCACGCCCTCTCCGCGGATGGAGAAACCGTCGCATTCATAAGCATTGACCAGCGCGGCGATATAGGGCTGGATCACGCCCTCGATGTGCACGGGCACCACGGCATAGTCGGACACGTCGTCACTGCCTTTCAGGACAGCGCCTTTCTCCAGATAGAGATGCGTCCTGGACTTGAAGAACAGGGAACTGGTCAGGAACGTACCCTGCGGGACCACGACGGTACCGCCGCCCTTTTCCGCAGCCAGGTCGATGACTTTCTGGATGGCCTCGGTCTGCAGCAGGGTGCTGTCGCGGGCTACTCCATAATCCGTAATCACATAGCGGGTGGCTTCGACACCGCTCGGTTTGGCCGGTGCGGTCGTAAACCATTTGTCCATCTTAGACCCGTCCGGCCAGACATTTCCGGCAAAGACGGTCAGGCCGGCGAGGGTCAGGCCGGCAAGGGTGGAAATTATTCTTTTCATTGTAAACAATTGGTTGATTCCGTACAATAAGTGGTTGGGCATTGTCATGCTTTCAAAGGTAAGCATTTTTTTGCTTTTTCGGGAATTCACGTGTACATTTGTCAGAAGATAACACTAAAAACAACTATGTCTCAACAAAAGTTCAGGGTCGAAAGCGACCTGCTCGGCGAACTTCAGGTTCCGGCCGAGGCTTACTATGGTGTGCAAACCCAGCGTGCACTCAACAATTACAGGATTTCCAATACCCGGATGTGCGATTACCCGGAATACGTGATCGCCATCGCATACGTCAAGATGGCCGCCGCCACGGCGAACGCCGAACTCGGCGTGCTGGACAAGAAGATCGCGGAAGCCATCTGCGCGGCCTGCCGCGAAATCGTGGCCGGGAAGTTCCACGACCAGTTCCCCGTCGACATGATGCAGGGCGGCGCCGGCACCTCCGTCAACATGAACGCCAACGAAGTGATCGCCAACCGCGCGCTCGAACTGATGGGCCACAAAAAGGGCGAATACCAGTACTGCTCCCCCAACGACCACGTCAACTGCGCCCAGTCCACCAACGACGCCTATCCTACGGCCTTCCGTTACACTTTCGTGCGCATGAACAAGAAGCTGGTCAGCAACCTGGGCGCCCTGATCGCCGCGTTCCGCGCCAAGGGTGTCGAGTTCCAGCACTACATCAAGATGGGCCGCACGCAGCTGCAGGATGCCGTCCCGATGACCGCCGGCCAGGAGTTCAACGCCTTCGCGACCAACCTCGAGGAGGAGATCGCCAACCTCGAGCGCAACGCCGTGCTGCTGCGCGAGATCAACATGTGCGGCACCGCCATCGGTACCGGCCTGAACGCAGTGCCAGGCTTCGCCGACCTGTGTACCCGCAAGATGTC
>JAILAO010000097.1 GCA_024681565.1 Bacteroidales bacterium | reverse complement strand
TGAGGTGCTGCTGGTAGTAGGTCGGCCGCTTGAGCGCGGTCTCGAAATGGGCGGACAGGCTGACCGGACTCTTGCGCGCCCGGCGGAAGGGATAGAAGTGGAACTCCGCGTTGGCCTCGACGTCGAAATCGGCGAAGTCGTGGCCCAGCAGGACATAATGGGCCTTGGCATTCCAGAAGGCATTGTTGCGCAGCTGGCCTTCCGCACCGGCATACAGATAGACGGAGTTCTCCGCATGGGTGGTCGGGCGCACGGTCGTGCTGTCAAAATAATGCTTCAGGTAGTCGCCGATGCCGACATCCAGCTTGGAGACGACTCCTTCGCTGGACCAGGGCTGCAGGCGGATGTAGACCTTGTTGTCCAGTTTCATCACACGCAGCGAGTCGTCGCTGGCGTAGCCGTAGCGGAACAGGTCGTAATATTCCGTCCCCGGGCTGCCGGTGATGGCGTCCGTGTAATTGCGGGTATAGGTGGAGAATTCGCTGCTGTGGCCGATGAAGGCGGTCGTGATGTCCCGGTCCAGGCTGTCGGCATTGAAATGATAGCTGCTGTCCCGGCGTGCCCGCATCTGGCTGATGAAGGTGAAGGGGATGCGGAGCTGCTGGTCGAGGAAGAAGGTGTTCTTGACGATCTTGGACTTGGCCCCGGACAGGTTGACCGGGATGTCTCTCGCATCCACCGTCGTGTCCCGGATCCAGCTGACATCCGTGATGCCGCCGTTCTCCTTGCGGGAAACCAGGTTGCGGATGTATCCGGCGTGGGCGGTATAACGCTTGCCCAGGTAGTTGAGCCGGACCGTGGAGGTCTTGTTAATCGTCTCTTCACTCTCCAGGATGCCTCCGCCGCCGAAACGGTCGAAACTCAGCGCGAAGTTCAGCGCAGGCGTGATGTTCTGCGTGGTGAAGATATGGAGGTTGTCGGACTCCTTGTCCCGTTTCGAGAACAGCGTGCCGAAATAACCGAGTTCGGTAAAGGGGACCTTGGTATTGTAGTTGGGCAGTGTCCGGTGCGAAAAACTCCAGGACTCCTGCGCATCATAAAACTCTACGCCTTCATCGCTGCGGCGCAGGAACCAGTTGTAGTATTGGACCGGAGAACCCGCCATGCCCAGCCAGGTCGCGTTGACGTCCCGGCGGTGGAAGGGATAATCGTGGAAATGGTAGTTGTACGTGGTGTCCGGCACGTAGGCCGATATTTTTCCGAAATCAGGGTCCAGCTGCCAGGCGACGACGCGCTTGTAATAAAGCGAATCCGGCAGGGCATAGGTCTCGAGGATGCGCGGCGTGGTCTCCGCGATACTGTCCCGGATGTTCTGCCGTTCCTCCTTGACTTTCTGCAGGGAGTCCATTTGTGCCACTTTCAGCAGCGTGCGCTGCTCCAGGTCGTATTTCTTGCGTTCCTGCCGGGAGAGTCCGGCATACCAGGCTTCGAATGCGGCCTTGGCCCTGGCGGTGGAGTCGGCGAGGTAGATGGAATCGAGCTTGTCCCACATAGACGTGTCCAGCAGCGCTTTGAGCGAGTCCCGCGGACTGATGTGCCGGACCGTGTCCAGGACAACTCCTGCCGTATCCAGGGGCTCGGACGATGAGGTGTCCTGTACGGTGATCTCTTCCAGCGAAAGGGTCCGGCGCAGCTTGTATCCGGCGACCGGATAAGTCACGGTGTCCTGTACGGGGGCCGCGGCCACGCCGGTCCCGGGCTGCTCGGGCAGCAGCATGGGCCGGACGGGCCCCCGACCAAAATCGAGCGCCCCGGTGGTGGCGAAAGCCATCACGGCAAGCGGGAATCCTATGCGGGAGAAAAGACTCATACAGTATATACAATTCGCAAATGTAAGGACTTTTGGGGGATTCTCAAAAAGTGCGTAAATTCGCCTGTAGATATGGAAAGACTCTCCCGACTCTATGAAGAATGGTCCGGCGGACGGCCGGACCGCTCCGAGCTGCTGCCCCTGTCCGGCAGCGCCCGCAAATATTACAGACTCTCCGGTTCCGGCGGCACGGTCATCGGCTGTATCGGCACCAATCCGGCGGAGAACCGGGCCTTCCTGGCCCTGGATGAGCAATTCTGCTCCAACGGACTCCATGCTCCTGCCGTGTATGCCGTGTCCGAGGACGGGATGGCCTATCTCCAGGAGGACCTGGGCGAGGGCCAGCTTTTCGAGCTCCTGAAGCCCGCGCTTCCTGACGGCCGTTTCTCGCAGGAGCAGCTGGACTGGCTGCACGACACCCTGGCGCTGCTGCCTGCCGTGCAGTTCAAGGTGGGGGCCGGGATGGACTGGAACGTCTGTTTCCCCGACCGGGAGTTCAACACCCGGATGGTGGACTTCGACCTCAATTATTTCAAATACGATTTCCTCAAACTGACCGGACTGGAATTTGACGAGATCCGCCTGCAGGACGATTTTGACCGCCTGCGTGCGGATGCCCTCGATTTTGAAGGCGACACCTTCATGTACCGGGACTTCCAGGCACGCAACGTGATGATCAAGGACGGCGAACCCTGTTTCATCGATTTCCAGGGCGGCCGCCGCGGACCGGTGCAGTACGACCTCGCTTCGTTCCTGTGGAATGCCGGGACGCATTTCAGCGCTTCCCTGCGCCGGGAGCTGGAGGAGGTGTATCTCCGCGCCCTGGATGCTTTCCGTCCCGTGGACGTGGATGCATTCTACCGGCAGTACCGCCTGATGACCCTCGTGCGCCTGCTCCAGGAAACGGGGGCATACGGTTTCCGTGGCCTGGTTGAGCGCAAGCAGCTTTTCATCGACTGTATCCCGACGGTCCTGGGTTGTTTCCGCGAACTGACGGCCGAACCCTTCGTCCGTTATCCCTACCTGACGGAAGTCCTGCGGCGCCTGGCCTGGGAATGGGACGGCAGGACCATCCTGCCCGGAATGCAGATCGCCCTATGAAAGCGTTGATCTTCGCCGCCGGACTCGGGACCCGGCTCCGCCCCCTGACGGATACCATGCCCAAGGCGCTCGTCCCCGTTGCGGGCGTGCCGATGCTGGAGCGCGTACTTTGTAAACTGCGGGATGCCGGAATCGGCTCCTTCGTGGTCAATGTCCATCATTTTGCAGACCAGATCGAACGCTTCCTGTCGGCGCACGCCAATTTCGGCGTCCCCGTCGCCTTGTCACGCGAGGAACGTGAACCGTTGGAGACGGGAGGCGGGATTCGGCACGCGGCGCCGCTGCTGGGTACGGGACGTTTCCTGGTGCACAATGCGGATATCCTCAGCGACCTGGACATCCGTTGGTTCCTGGGGCAGGACGATCCGCAGAACCTCGCCACGCTTCTGCTGACCGACGCTCCGGCAGACCGTTATCTGCTTTTCGATGACGAGATGTGTCTCGTCGGCTGGACCAATGTCCGCACGGGGGAGGTCAAGAGCCCGTTCCTGCCGGACTTCGATCCGGCAGACTACCGCCGCTATTCGTTCTGCGGCATCCATATCGTCTCGGATGCCGTTTTCGAAAAGATGGCTTCCTGGCCTGAGAAATTCTCCATCATCGATTTCTATCTCCGGGAATGTGCTGCGGAAAAAATCCGGGGCGTGGTGGCCCCGGATCTTCATCTGATCGATATCGGCAGCCCGGAGAAGCTGGCCGAAGCTAACGCTCGATGGAGATGATCTTGCTCTCCCATTTCTTCAAGCTGAGGCCCAGGCGGACCTTGCCGTCCACGGTCTCTGCCGGGAGGGTGCGGATGGTGCCCGTCGCGGCAT
>JAILAO010000080.1 GCA_024681565.1 Bacteroidales bacterium | reverse complement strand
GGATCCCAGAGGTGGATCATTTTGACATGCTTGTTTTTCGTCTTCAAAGCCTTGCGGAAACTCCGGAAGTCCCGGCGGTCGGTATCGACGTTGACGGCATAGAAATTCAGCGGGAATTCCACGTCTGCCAGCACGGCCGGCAGGGCGTAGGTCTCCATGCGGCATTTGGCGCAATGCGGCGAGTAGAAGAAGAGCACGGCGGGTTTCCCGCTTTCCGGGAGAATCTTTTTCGCCCCGCAAGGGGTGCGGAGCGTGATTTCCGGGGCTTTCATGCCGATCAGGGTGCGCCGGTTCTCGAGTGCGAAACGTTCCGCCTCGAAGAGCTCGAATTCGCTGCGCGGCTGTACCTTGCCGGAGGAGATCCATTCGTCAAAGATGTGCATGGCAACGGCTTCCTCGCCCATCAGGCGGCTGTAGCGGTAATGGTCGAAGACGGCCAGCGTCACATGCTGGCGGGTCAGCGAGTCCCGGCAGCTCCCGATGAGAACGTCGAATTCGGCGTTCTTGGCTTCGGTGGATTCCCGCTCCAGGGTGGCGTAGAACTGACTCAGCAGGCTGTCCAGCGGAGCGTAACGGGCGGCTTCCCGGTCCAGGGAGTCGGCGAGGGCGGCTTCTTCCTGCAGGGAATCCGGGAGGTCCTGGGCTTGCAGCGCCAGGAGCGGGGCCCCCATCATCAGCAGGAATATGAGCAGTCGCCGCATCATTGGACTTCGGGCAGGATAACCCCTTCGGGGACGAACTGGCTGGTGTCGCCGTGGTGGCGGAGCAGGTCGCGCACGGCGGAGGAAGAGATGTGGGCGAATTCCTGCGCCGTCGGGATGATGATGGTCTCGATCTCGGGCGCCAGGCGGCGGTTGGCGTCCGCGATGGCTTTTTCGTTGTCGAAATCCATCATGTTGCGGATGCCCCGGACGATGTGGCGGATGCCCAGCTGACGGCAGATGTCGATGGTCAGGCAATCGTAGGAAATGACGCGGACGCGTCCGCCCATCGGGGCGGTCGCCTGCCGGATGATGTCCACTTTCTGCTCGTTCGAGAAAAATCCCCGTTTGTCCTGGTTGATACCGATGGCCACGACGACTTCGTCGAACATCGTCAGGGCGCGGCCGAGAATGTTGAGATGACCTGCGGTGAAGGGATCGAAAGAGCCCGGGAATAAGGCGATTGTCTTCATAACAAACAAATATAGGCAAAAAATGTGTATATTTGAGTGATGACAGTAAAAATCGAACCCTCCTGGCGCGAAGCGCTCCAGAGCGAATTTGACCAGCCCTATTTTGCTTCACTTGCGCAGCAGCTGCATGCGGAGAAGGCGGCCGGCAAGACCATATTCCCGCCCGGCGGACAGATTTTCCGGGCCTTCGATCTCTGTCCTTTGGAACAGACCAAAGTCGTCATCCTCGGGCAGGATCCCTATCATGGATACGGCCAGGCGATGGGCCTGTGTTTCAGCGTCCCGCAGGGCGTCCCCGCCCCGCCTTCGCTCAAGAACATTTTCAAGGAGATCGAGTCCGACCTGGGGATCCGGATGTCCGGCAGTCCGGATCTGACCCCCTGGGCCCGCCAGGGCGTGCTGCTGCTCAATGCCGTGCTGACTGTCCGGGCCGGAGAACCTACTTCCCACGGGGCAATCGGCTGGCAGACTTTCACCGATGCGGTGATCCGGACGGTCTCGGAACGCCGGGAAGCCGTCGTCTTCCTGCTCTGGGGCAATTATGCCCGGGGCAAGGCGCCGCTGATAGACGGCACGCGCCACCTCGTACTCGAGGCGGCGCATCCGTCACCGCTGGCCCGCGGTGCTTTTTTCGGCTGCCGGCATTTCTCCCGCTGCAACGATTATCTCGCCGCCCGCGGACAGGCACCCATTGACTGGAAACTCTGATCAGAAGATGAAGGAGATGACGTCCTGGATGGTCTTGACATAGTGGAAGTCCAGACCCCGGATATAGATTTCCTTGATGTCTTCGATATCCTTGCGGTTGTCTTCGGAGATGACGATCGTATGGACACCTGCACGCTTGGCGGCAAGGATCTTCTCCTTGATGCCGCCGACAGGCAGTACGCGTCCGCGCAGGGTCATCTCTCCGGTCATCGCGATGCCGTGGCGGACGGCTTCCCCGCGCAGGGCGGAGACCATCGAACTCACCATCGTGATACCGGCGGACGGGCCGTCCTTCGGCGTCGCTCCTTCCGGCACGTGGACATGGATGTCCTTCGCGGCAAACTGCTCGGAGGTCATCTTGGCAAGCTCCGGGTGGGCCTTGATGAACTGGTAGGCGATGGTTGCCGATTCCTTCATCACGTCTCCCAGGTTGCCGGTCATCGTCATCACGCCCTTGCCTCCTGATACGGAACTCTCGACAAAGAGAATTTCTCCTCCCATCTGCGTCCAGGCGAGTCCGGTTACCACGCCCGGGGCTTCGTTGCCCTTCTGCAGGTCGTGGAAGTTGGTCGGGAGGCCGAGATATTCCTTCAGGTGCTCTTTCTTGATGGTCTGCGGGTACTCCTGCTCCATCGCGATCTTCTTGGCGGTGACGCGTGCCAATTTGGCAATCTGCTTTTCCAGGCCGCGCACGCCTGATTCGTGGGTGTATTCGTCGATGATGGCGGTCAGGGCCGCCTTGTCGATCTTCAGCCCGCTCTTCGGAATGCCGTGTTCCTCCAGCTGTTTGGGAACAAGGAACTTGCGTGCGATTTCCATCTTCTCTTCAGCCAGGTAGCCGGTCACGTTGATCAGTTCCATGCGGTCGAGCAGGGCCGGCTGGATGGGGGAGATGCTGTTGGCCGTAGTGATGAACAGGACATTGCTGAGGTCGTAGTCCAGGTCCAGGTAGTTGTCGTGGAAGGTGGAGTTCTGCTCCGGATCGAGCGCTTCCAGCAAGGCGGAAGAAGGGTCGCCCTTGAAGTCGGAGGCGAGTTTGTCCACTTCGTCCAGCACGATGACCGGGTTGGAGGTGCCGGCCCTGGCGATGCCGTTGAGGATACGGCCCGGCAGGGCGCCGACATAAGTCTTGCGGTGTCCGCGCAGTTCTGCCTCATCGTGCATACCGCCCAGGGCGATGCGCACGTACTTGCGCCCGAGCGCCCTGGCGACGGACTTCCCGAGCGAGGTCTTGCCGACACCGGGAGGGCCGTAGAGGCAGAGGATCGGAGATTTCATGTTCCCCTTCAGTTTCAGCACCGCGAGATACTCGATGATGCGGTCCTTGACCGTATCGAGGCCGTAGTGGTCGTGGTCGAGCACTTTCTGGGCGTTCTTCAGGTCCAGGTTGTCCTTGCTCATCTCGCCCCAGGGCAGGTCCAGCATGAATTCCAGGTAGTTGTACTGGATGCTGTAGTCCGGGGATGAGGGATTGTATTTCTCAAGCTTGGCGAGTTCCTTGTTGAATGCCTCCGCGATTTCCTTGGGCCATTTCTTCTTGGCGGCCCGCTCGCGGAACTTGTCAAATTCTTCCGCGTCGTCCATGCCGAGTTCTTCCTGGATGGTGCGGAGCTGGTTGTTGAGGTAGTATTCGCGCTGCTGCTGGTCGATCTCGCTCTTGACCTTCTGGTTGATCTCCTGCTTGATCTTCATCAGCTCGATCTGCACGTCCAGGATGGAGAGGAGTTTGAGACCGCGGATCTTCACGTCGTCGTATTCGAGCAGCTGGGTCTTGGACTCGAAGTTCTCCACCTCGATGGTCGTGGCGATGAAGTTCACCAGGAAGCGGAAGTCGTCGATGGCCTTGAGCGCCCCGATCGTCTCCCGTGTGCCGATGTTGCTGGCCCGCAGGATGTGGATGGCCTTGTCCTTGAGGGACTCGGCGATCGCCTTGACGTCCGTGCTCTTGTTGTCCTCGAGCAGGATGTCGGGCAGATAATGCACCCGGGCGGTGATATATGGTTCATAACCCAGCACCGCATCCAGCGACAGGCGTTTGAATGCCTGCAGGATGGCGGTAATCGTACCGTCCGGCATCTCCAGTGTCTTGAGGACCTTGCAGACAGAACCGTAGTGGCAGAGGTCTTCCTCCTGGGGCTCCTCGACCATCACGTCGTTCTGGGGCACGGCGCCGATGAAGAAGCCTTCCTTCTCGGCATCCTGGATCAGCCGCACGGATTTCTCCCGGCCGATCGTGATGGGGAAGACGGCCCCGGGGAACAGTACGGCGTTGCGAAGTGCCAGAATGGGCAGGATATCAGGCAGTTCGGATTCGTCGAACTTCAGCAGGCCTTCTCCCTGCATAACGGGGATGATGCTGACTTCTGCGCCAGCGGGGAGGGTAAATTCTTTATCTTGTCTCATAATAATGTCAAAATGTCAGTAATTGCGGATGCAGTGAACCGGATGCGAATATAGTCAATCTCCGTGCCACTGACAAAAACTGCAAATATCATTTTGAATAATAAAAAAATAAGTCTATTTTTGCACTCCAAAAGTGCTGAGTAATTATAACTTAATATATAATAGCAATGACTAAAGCAGAAATCGTGAACGAAGTGGCCAAGGCCACCGGCATAGAGAAAGTGGCTGTGCAGACCGTTGTCGAGGCCGCTATGGAAAGCATCAAAGGCTCTCTGATCAAGGGGAATCCGGTTTATCTCCGCGGATTCGGAAGCTTCATCATCAAGCACCGCGCCCAGAAGGCCGCCCGCAATATTACCAAGCAGACCACCATGACCATCCCGGCTCACGATATCCCTGCTTTCAAGCCGTCCAAGTCCTTCGTTGCAGCTGTAAAGACCAAATAAAACCCTATTTAATATATGCCTAACGGAAAAAAGCATAAGAGACATAAGATGTCCACGCATAAGCGCAAAAAGCGCTTGCGTATGAACAGACACAAGAAGAAGTAGTCGAGGAAAGCCTGACGGGAGATCCGGCGGGCTTTTCTTCTGTATGATGACAATGGAAACCGCGAAAACAGAAAAAGACCTGGTGGTGGACGTATCGCCCGCCGAGGTCCGGATCGCCCTGCTGGAGAATCATCGCCTGATAGAGCTGAACCGGGAATCGAACCAGGGTCAGAGCTTCACGGTCGGAGACGTTTTCCTTGGCAAGGTCAAGAAACTGCTCCCCGCCCTGAATGCCGCTTTCGTGGACATCGGTGACAGCAAGGAAGCGTTTATCCACTACCTTGACCTGGGCTTGTATTTCAAGGCTTTCGACACTTTTGTGCGCGAGAGCAATCCCAACCGGGACCTTGGCAAGCTCTATTCGGGGATGAAGATCGGACCCGCCCTGGCGAAAGAGGGGCGTATCGAGGATCATCTCAAGGTCGGGCAGATGATTATCGCCCAAATTACCAAAGAACCGATTTCGACGAAAGGATCCCGGTTGACTGCGGAGATTTCATTGGCAGGACGCAACATTGTATTGCTCCCCTTCGCACAGAAGGTGAGCGTTTCCCAAAAGATCTCCTCCAAGGAGGAGAAAAAGAGGCTTGAGACCCTTGTCAGGAGCATCCTCCCCAAAAATTACGGCGCCATCATCCGCACGGCTGCGGAAGGCAAGACGGCGGCCGTCCTCGTGGCCGAACTCCGGCTGCTGATCGAGAAGTGGGAAAGCTCCTGGAAAAAGGTGGCTGCATCCAAGGGGGTGAAACTCCTCTTTACCGAGTACTCCAAGACCACGACCGTCTTGCGCGATCTGCTCAACGATTCGTTCTCCAATATCCATGTCAATGACAGGAAGGTGTACGAAGAAACGCGCAGGTACATTTCCCTGATCTCTCCCGAGCAGGAGAAGATCGTCAAACTCTATGAGGCCCGGGGACCGATCTTCGACCATTTCGAAGTGACCCGCCAGATCAAGAGTTCCTTCGGCAAGGTAGTACCGATGAAGCAGGGTGCGTATCTCGTCATCG
>JAILAO010000074.1 GCA_024681565.1 Bacteroidales bacterium | reverse complement strand
TCTTGCCGAATTTCCTGCGGATGGCGAGGATGGCTTCCTGCCGGCTCCGCTCGCGGCTTTCCTCTTCGGCGGGTTCGTCGAAGAGGCCGAGCTGGATACCGGCCACTTCCTTCTCTTCGATGACGTGTGCGGCGACGACGTACATCCGCCGGACCTGCAGGGTCGGATCCACGATGCGGTCGAACAATTCCATCATGGCTTCCGTGATGAGCCGGGTAGAGGAGCTGGGGCGGGGGAGGTTGGCCGATCCGTGGGCCGGTTTCGGCGCATGCTGTTCATAGCCTATGCTGAGCACCAGCTGGTCGGTGACCAGCCCTTTGTCCACCAGTTCCAGCACCAGCTGGTCGGTCATCTCGCGCACGACCAGTTTCGCCTTTTTGAAGTCATAGGGCTCCTGGAGTACCTGACCCACCGAGAGGCTGTTGGCCGCAGGCTTGTAGGCCTTGATGTCGGCCATCGTGCAGGATTCCCATCCCCAGGCGTGGTCGATGAGCAGTTCGGCGTTGATGCCGAATAGTTTGTAGAGCAGGTCTTCGTTGTAGTGGTCCCAGGGCTTTCCGAGCGAGCAGCGGGCGATGTCGCCCATCGTGTAGAGCCCGGCTTCTTCGAGCCGGGCGGCGATGCCGTGGCCGACGCGCCAGAAATCCGTCAGCGGACGGTGCGTCCAGTATTTGCGGCGATAGCTTGTCTCATCCAGCTCGGCGATGCGTACGCCGTCCCGGTCGGCAGGACTGTGCTTGGCCTCGATGTCCATCGCGATTTTGCAGAGATAGAGATTGCTCCCGATGCCGGCCGTGGCCGTGATCCCGGTCTCGTCGAGCACTTCCTGGACAAGCCTGCGGGTCAGTTCGTGCGGGGTGAGCCTGTAGGTCTTGAGGTAGTCGGTCGCATCGATGAAGACTTCGTCGATGGAATAGACGTGGATGTCTTCCGGGGCGATGTGCCGCAGGTAGATGCCGTAGATGCGGCTGCTGACCTCCATGTAATGCGCCATCTGGGGAGGTGCCACGATGTAGGAGAGTTCCAGGGCCGGGTCGGCCTGCAGCTCCGCATGGTTGAAGGATGCTCCGCGGAAACGCCTTCCCGGAGCGTTCCGGCGTCTTTCGGCATTGATCTTCCGGACAGCCTGGACGACCTCGAAAAGCCGGGCGCGGCCCGGGATGCCGTAGGTTTTCAGGGAAGGGGAGACGGCCAGGCAGATGGTCTTCTCCGTGCGGCTGGCATCCGCCACGACCAGGTGCGTGTTGAGTGCATCAAGTCCGCGCTCCACGCACTCCACGGAGGCGTAGAAGGACTTGAGGTCGATGGCTATGTAAGTACGGTTTTTCGTGGCAAATCTTTCTCTTGCAAAAATAATAAAACTGCCCGGATTTGAACGGAAATGTTTTGTATATTTGTGCAAAACCAGTCCGTTATGATCAAAGTAGCTATTGTCGGATCCGGAAGGATCGTACCCCAGATGCTCGAGGCGATGCAGACCGTCCCGGGCTATGATGTAATCGCCATCTGCGGCCGCAGCCGCGAAAAAGCCGGCCGTTTCGGGATCCCGGATGTCTATACCGACTACGCGGAAATGCTCGCCCGCCCGGATATCGATTTCGTCTATGTGGCGCTGCCGAATTCACTTCATTTCGAGGCGGCGAAGCAGGCCCTGCTCGCCGGCAAGAACGTCCTGTGCGAGAAACCGTTCACCTCGACCGTGGAACAGGCCGAAGAACTCTTTGCCCTGGCGCGGGAGCGCGACCTGTGGATCTTCGAGGCCATCTCCAACATCCATCTGCCCAATTTCCACAAGGTGCAGGAGATTCTTCCGCAGATCGGTCCCGTACGTCTCGTGCACGCGGACTATGACGAGCATTTCGGCCGCTATGACGAGTATCAGGCCGGGGCGGATATTCCCGTGTTCACGCACGAATACGAGGGCGGTGCCCTGCGGGATATCAATATTTACTGCCTGCATATCGTGCTGGCCCTCTACGGCAGGCCGGATGCGGTCTATTATGCCGCCAATGCCTGCGGACGCAATGCCGTCGGGACTTCCGGCGCCGCTACGCTGAGTTACAAGAGCGGCATGGTGGCCGTCTGTACGGCCTCGATGGATTCAGACGGTCTGCGGGGCTTCTTCTTCCAGGGGGAAAAGGGTGCAATCCGGGTCTATGGCCTGCCGAATTTCTTCACGAAAGTGGAGCTGATGCTGCCGGGCCGGGAGCCGCAGGTATTTGAACTCAACCGTTACGAGCACCGGCTCTGCCACCAGCTCGAGGACTACCGCGATATCTATACGTCCCGCGACCGTGCGGCTGCGGAACGCCTGCAGGCGCAGACGCTTCTGATCATGGAGACGCTGGTGCGCTGCGAGGCTTCCGCACGGCAATAGGCAATGCGCGGGTACTGGATGATTCCGGTGCTTCTGGTGCTCCTGTGCGGGTGCCGGGGTCGCGGCGTCCCTGCGGACACGGTTCCCGGGGCGGAGGCGGAAGCTCCTGCGGCCGTTGCCGAAGTGCCGTTTGTCCCGGAATTCACCATCCAGGCGATACCCCCGGAGGTGGAGGCGCGGATGCGGGGACGTTCCTATCCCGACCACGCCACGGTTCCCTTGTCGGAGTTGCGCTATCTCCGGCTTTCCTATTATGATTTCGACGGCGGGCGGCAGACCGGGGAACTGGTCTGCAATGTCGCCATCGCGCAGGATCTCTGCGAAATATTCGAAGCCCTGTATCAGGCCGGGTATCCCATCTGCAGCATCCGCCTGGTGGATGATTTCGACGGCTCGGACGATGCCTCGATGCTGGCGGACAACACTTCGTGTTTCAATTTCCGGACGGTTCCGGGCCAGAAGAAACTCTCCAACCATGCCCGGGGGCTGGCCATCGATGTCAACCCGCTGGAAAACCCCTATATCGACCGGAACGGCCGTGTGAGCCCGGAAGGGGCGGAGCCGTATGTGGACCGGACCCGGGACTTCCCGCACAAGATCGACCGGGAGGATCTCTGCTACCGCCTCTTCGTCGAACATGGTTTCCGCTGGGGCGGCGCCTGGCGTTCGGTGAAGGATTATCAGCATTTTGAGAAAGTGTTGTAGCACTTGTTTGAATCAAAATTGCAAGAACCTGAAACAATCCGGATAGGTTTCCTGTCCGGATTGTCTGTAACTTTGAAAAAAGAAAAACATTTATAAAACCGTTTATGAAAAAATCTGCTCTATTACTGCTGCCTGTGCTTGCGCTGGCTGCGTGTTCGAAACCTGCCGCTCCGGAGCTGAAGTTGAATGATCAAGAATACTTCGAGCGTCAGGGAGTCAATGTGCTGGTGTACAGCAACACCTTCTCCGGAGGCTTCAATGACGAGAAAAACTCCGGCATCGAAGTGATCCACCACGGCGTCCGTACCGTCCAGGGAGGCGCCGTCCGTCTCTCCAACACCCCCGAGCAATGGGACCTTGTCCCGCAGTCTACGTCGCGTACCGTCAACGCCGAAGAGAAGTCGATCGAGGTCGGGCTCCGTTACCCGGACTACGATTTCGATTCACGTATCGTGACCACAGCCGTCGGCAAGGCCGTTCGGATCGATGTGTATCTCGACAAGCCGCTCCCGAAGGAACTGGAAGGGGAGGCCGGGTTCAACCTGGAATTCCTCCCGTCCCAGTATTGGAACAAAGCCTACCTGATGGACGGCAAGCCGGGCCGTTTCCCGCGTTATTCGGCCAGCCTGACCGTCACGCGCCCCAATGAAGAAAAGGTCAAGCAGTTCAAAGGCTACAGGACCTATGACGACCGGGGTACCGGCCGCTTCGTGGATCCGCTTCCGCTGGTCACCGGCCATTCGATGGTGCTGGCCCCGGATACGCCCGAACGGATGATCAAGGTTACTTCCGAAGATGCTGAGCTGATGCTCTTCGACGGCCGTCTGCTGGCGCAGAACGGCTGGTATGTGCTGCGCAGCCTGCTGCCGGCCGGCAAGACAGGCAAGGTGCTGAGCTGGACCGTGGAACCGAATGCCGTCGCCGGGTGGGTGCGTGAGCCCAACGTAGGTTTCTCCCAGGTCGGTTACATCCCTTCTCAGCCCAAGGTGGCCGTGATCGAGCTGGACAAGGCGGACAAGGTCCGCGCCACGGCCGAAGTCTACAAGGTCAATGCCGACGGGACTTCCTCCCGCGTTTTCTCCGGCCCTGTCAAGTCCTGGGGGGATTACTACAAATACCATTACGCGAAATTCGACTTCTCCTCCGTTCAGGAGCCCGGCGTGTATTTCCTGCGTTACGGCGACGTCCAGACCAACGACTTCATCATCGATGACAGTGTCTATGACCGCATTACGGATGCTACCAGTGATGTCTGGATTCCGATCCACATGAACCACATGATGGTCAACGAAGGATACCGTGTCTGGCATGGGGAGCCTTTCAAGGAAGGTTATCTCCAGGCACCCGCCAACACCGACCACTTCGACCTCCACAGCCAGGGACCCATCGATACCAAGTACAAGGCCCTCCAGCTCATTCCCGGCCTGAATGTCGGCGGATACTTCGATGCCGGTGACTTCGACATCGAGACGGGGTCCAACATCAATGTGGTGCAGAACCTCGTGTCCGACTGGGAGCGCTTCAAGCCCCTGCGTGACGAGACCTTCGTCAGCCAGGAGCAGCGTTATGTGGACCTGCACCGTCCGGACGGCGTTCCCGACGTACTGCAGTACATCGAGCACGGTGTATTGAACCTGGTGGCCCAGGCCGAAATCATCGGCCACATGTCCCAGACCCTCTCGAATTCTGTGCTGGACAATTACCATCACCTGGGCGATGCGGCGTCCATCACCGACGGCCTGCATTACGATCCGCGCCTGAAACCCTATCAGAAATCTGCGGACGGCAAATCCAGCGGCACGCCGGATGACATGTGGGCTTTCACGACCCGCAATCCGTTCCTTGACCTGCAGGCGGCCACGATGTTCGCGGCGGCCAGCCGCGCCCTCGCCGGTTACAATGACGACCTGTCACGCCGTGCCCTGACCCAGTCCAAGCGCCTGATGAAAGAAGGTACGGAACTGATGGCCAACAGCCCGATGGGCGCGCGGATGCGCGGCCGCGGCGGCTTCGGCAACATGTCCACCAACCTGCAGCTCTACGTCTCGACGGGAGAGAAGCACTATCTCGAAGATTTCGAGAAACAGGTATGGCCTGCGCTGGACCGCGGTGTGAGTTTCTCCATCCAGCCCGCACTCGACGCCATCCCTTATATGGATGCCGATTACAAAGAACGGCTCCGCCCGTATGTCCAGCAGTATAAGGAATACATGGACAGCCTGGACGTCGACAACCCTTACGGCGTTCCCATCGGACTGGGCAACTGGGCTGCCAGCGGCAGTGTGGTCAGTTTCGGTACCACGGCCAGCTTCGCCAGCCAATACTATCCGGACATCATCGGCCCGGAATATGCCCTCAAGGCGGCCGGCTACCTCTTCGGCTGTCATCCGTACCACAATTATTCGCTGGTTGCCGCCGTCGGTGCCACCCGCCCGAAGGAGGTCTTCTACGGCAACAACCGCGCGGACTTCTCCTTCATCCCCGGCAACGTCGCACCGGGCGTCCTGTTCCGTCATCCCGACCATTTCGAGAATTATGACGACTGGCCTTTCCTGTGGGGTCAGAACGAAGGTACGATCGCGGGCAACACCGGCTACCTGATTTACGGAGCCGCCCTGCAGAACCTTCTTGCCCGATAAGTCCTTCGGACAACAGATGAATACGGGCCGCGGCGTCTTTGCCGCGGTCCGTTTCTTTTATCTTTTTCACCATTATTTGGGGAACCGGGGCGTATTTGTCGGGAAATAATGATAAATTTGCAATTATGGATAGTTATATGACGCAATGACCTCTTTCCGCCCCCTTACCATTTTGTCCTTCTGTCTGGCAGCGGTTTCCCTGCACGCGCAGGACACTTTCGTTTTTACTCCCCAGTGGTCTGCCCAGGCGCAGTTCGCCGGGTATTATGTAGCGTTGGAGAAAGGGTTCTATGAGGAGGAAGGCGTTTCCGTGGAGATCGTGCATCCCTCGACCTCGCAGACGGCGATGGACCGGGTCCGGACAGAAAAGAGCCATGCCACGACGCTCCAGCTGGCCCAGGCCATGGAGATCGTGGACAGCGGCTTCCCCCTGGTGAACGTCCTGCAGACTTCGATGAACAATGCGTTGATGATCGTCTCCCGCTGGGAAAAGAATCCGCTCGAGCAGCATGGCGCCCATGTCGGGATCTGGAATACCGGATTCACGCAGTTGGGCTACTGCATGAACCAGAAGGAGGGCATGGATTATCAATGGGTCCGCTTTGTCAACAACCTCAATCTTTTTGTTTCCGGCGCCTTGGATGCGACCATGGCCATGAGTTACAACGAGTATTATCTGCTGCTCCAGGCCGGAATGGACCTGAAGGAAGAATACATTTATCGTTTCTCCGATCACGGATACAATATCCAGGAAGACGGGGTTTATATGCCGCTGAAGACCTACCGGGCCAACAAGGACCGCGCGGAACGCTTCGTCCGGGCCAGCCGCCGCGGTTGGGAGTGGACGGCCGAGCATCCGGAAGAGGCGCTGGACATCGTCATGCACTTCGTGGAGAAAAACCAGACCCCGACCAACCGTGTCATGCAGAAACTGATGCTGGAGGAAATCCTCCGCCAGCAGGTTGACCGGGATTCGCACCAACGGGAGTTCCGTCTACGCGAAGATATGGTGGAGCAGGCCTCTTCGCTGATGCTGGAGTGCGGCCTGCTGAAACGGAATGTCTCATACTTAGACCTGATGCCCCGATGAACAAGCTCGTCCAACGTTTTCGTTCTTCTCTTCCCACCCGGCTGAGCCTGTGGATCGTTTTGTTTGCCGCCTTGATTTTCCTGACCGCATTCGGCTATTATTTCATCGAGTCCCGGAAGGCGGTCGAACGCGAAGCCATCGAGCGTGCCACCCAGATTCTCAACAATACCGTACTGCGTGTCAATGACATCCTGGACGATGCCATCATCGCAGCGGATAATGTGGACTGGCTGGTCTACCAGAAGCTGGATCAGCCGGACGAGATGTTCGAACTGTCCCGCAGCGTACTGCTCAACAATCCGGAGATCGAGAGTTGTTCGATCTCCTTCGAGCCCGATTATTATCCGGAGAAAGGGCGGTATTTCTCTGCTTTGGCCTATCGTGAAGATGATTCCGTGCTGGTGGTCAACGAAGGCTCCGACCACTATCAGTACTTCTATATGGACTGGTACCAGCTGCCCAAACTGCTGAAACAGCCCTGCTGGTCGGAACCATATTTTGATTTGGTCGAGGAAATCGGTTTGAGCGACCTGCTCACATCTTATTGTAAGCCGCTGATCGGGGACGACGGAGAATGTTTCGGATCCCTTTCCGTGGACATTTCGCTGTCCTGGTTGTCGGAGACCATCAACTCCGTAAAGCCATATCCCCGTTCTTACAGCATTATGATCGGCCGCGGCGGATCGTATCTGGTCCATCCGGATACGACCAAACTGCTGAATACCTCTATCTTCACGGAGACGCTGGCTGTTCCCGATCCGGAGATAAGCTCGCTGGGGCATGCGATGTTGAACGGAGAATGTGGCATACGCCAGATGGTTCTGAACAAGGAGCCCTACTATGTGTTCTATGAACCGGTCAAGGCGACGGGATGGAGCGTGGGTATCGTTTGTCCGAAACAGGAGATTTTCAGCGGTTTCGACCATCTCCGCCATGTCCTCGTCGCGATCTTTCTCTTCGGCCTTTTGCTGATGCTTCTTGTCTTCAGCCGGGCTGTCTCGACGCTGCTCAAGCCGCTGGGAGAACTGGTCAGCCAGACGGACAAGATCTCCACCGGCAAATTTGACGAACCGCTGCCTCCGACGGAACGGGTGGATGAGATCGGACAGTTGACCCGGTCGTTCGGCCATATGCAGCGTTCGCTGGTCAGCTACATCGACGAACTGACCCGGACCACGGCCAGCAAGGAGCGGATCGAGAATGAACTGCGCATCGCCCGGGAGATCCAGTTGTCCATGATACCCCGTATTTTCCCTCCGTTCCCACGCCGGAACGATATCGATATCTTTGCTTCGATGACTCCGGCGAAAGAGGTCGGCGGGGATCTGTATGATTATTTCCTGCTCAAGGACAAGCTCTATTTCTGCATCGGCGATGTCAGCGGCAAGGGTATCCCCGGCAGCCTGGTGATGGCTGTGGTACGCAATATCTGCCGCGTGGTTTCGCAGCAGGACCTCTCGCCGGCGGAGATCGCGCACCAGGTCAACGAGGCGGTTTCCTCTGAAAATGAGCAGATGATGTTCGTGACCATGTTCATCGGCAAGATCTTCCTGGAAACCGGCCGGATGGAGTTCTGCAACTGCGGTCACAATCCTCCTGCCGTCTTCTCGGACGGTGAGGCGCGTTTCCTGGACATCAAGTCCAACGTGCCCCTCGGCATCGCTCCCGGATTTATCTTCGAAGGCGAGGAGCTGGAGAACGTGCGGGAACAACCCTTCCTCTTCTATACGGACGGGCTCAACGAAGCGGAGAATCCCCGCCATGAACAGTTCGGGGACGACCGCATCCTGGACGTGCTCCGCTCGGCACCTTTCCAGTCTGCGCAGGATACCATTGAGCGTATGAATGCATCGCTGACCCGGTTCGTGGACGGTGCTGAACCGAGCGATGACCTGACGATGCTCTGCCTGAAGATCAAGAAAGCCTGATGCGCAATGCATCAGGCTTTCTGATTCTGACGGATTGATTTCCGATCCGCCGCTTTTCTACTAGAAGATGTAGTTCAGGCCGATGTTGATACCGAGGCCGGTGCCGTCGTTGGGATCGAAGCATTTGCCGAACTCGAAGTTGATGTTGAAGTTCTGGTTCATGATCACGTGCAGACCGATACCGGCGCTCATGTGCAGTTTCTCAGCCTGCTGGGTGTAGAAGTCGGAAACGGTGAGGATCGTACCGTCCGCCGTGGCTACCGGCGTGTAGTCGGTGAGCATGCTCTTCATCTGTTCGGCGCGGTACGGAGTCACGATCATACCCATATCGAAGAACGGGTTGGTGGCGAGGGCCCAGTTCTGGTTGATCCAGCGGAACTTGGCGAAGGTCCAGCGGAGTTCGGTGTTCAACCAGGCGTAGCTGTTTCCCTGCAGACGGTTGTTGATGGTACCACGGAGGGTGCAGGTGGACCCGAGGCCCTCGGTGTTGATCTGCTTCATGTTGATGCTCTGGATGGTCTGGAGCATATAGAACGGGGCGTTGCCGGCGATGATGCCCTGGTAGGCGAGGTGACCGCCGAAGACCAGCCGCTCGTTGATCGGGAAGAACTGCTTGAAGTGGAGGGCCAGCTTGAGGTAGCTGTTGTCGTGGTGGGAGATGATGTCCGGAGAACCGAAGAGATAGGCCTCGATGTTGGTGCCGCGGGTCGGGTTGTTCTCGTGGTCACGGGTATCGTAGACGACGCCGGCCTTGAGCTCGAGATGCTGTCCGCCGTTTTTTTCCGCCTCCGGGATGATGCCGTGCGCGACATAGATATCATACAGGGAGATATCGTTGAACGTACCGCTCAGGCTTTTGTTGACGGCGTGTCCGGTCTTGATGTTCCAGTAGGTGAGTCCTGCGGCCCATCCCCAGTTGCTTTCTCCGAAAGTGCCCTGGAAACAGGTTTGTACGCGGAAGATGTCGCGACGCATCAGGTAGAGGCCCTGTCCCTCC
>JAILAO010000055.1 GCA_024681565.1 Bacteroidales bacterium | reverse complement strand
GACAGCCACTGTTGTTCGACATCCTGCGCGACCCGCCGGGATCGAAGAGTTCGGCAACACTGTCGGAGGGTTCTTTGATGAACTACTCTTACCAAATGGATCTGAGCAGATCGGCTCCCAGCGCCGCAGCGCCCCCAACTATCATGCAGCGAACGATTACCTCCGTTCCGGCAAGTTCGGTGACATCGTCATGGTCGAGATGACCTGGAATGTCAACCAGCCGGGCCGCTGGCGCCGTCCCAACACGGTTCCCCTCCTCAAAGAAGAGGACACCGACTGGAAGCGCTACCTGATGAACCGCCCCTGGCAGGAGTTCGACCCCCGCAAGTATTTGGAGTTCCGTCTCTTCTGGCCCTTCTCCTCCGGTATCCCCGGACAGTGGATGGCCCACCAGATCGATACCGTTCACTGGTTCACCGGATACAACTATCCGAGAAGCGTCGCTGCCAACGGAGGCATCTACCTCTGGAATGACGGCCGCACCAACTACGACACGATGACCGCCGTGCTCGACTACGGCCCGCAGGACGACCCGAACAAGGGCTTCCAGGTCATCTACTCCTCCCGCTTCACCAACAGTGCCGGCGGCACCAAGGAGATCTACTACTCCAACGGCGGCGAGCTCAACCTCGACACCAACATGGTTACGGACAACGGTTACCTGACCGCCCGCCAGGCCCAGGCCATGGGCATGCAGGAGAACCGGCTGGAGTCCTTCTCCCTCGCACAGAACGTCAAGATTTCCACCGATGCCAACACCGGCGGCGATCCGATGACGGTCGCGCACATGCGCAACTGGATGGAGTGCGTCCGCAGCCGCAAGCAGCCGAACGCCAACTACATGGCCGGTTACAACCATTCCATCGCCTGTATCATGGTCACCGCTGCCCTGCGTACCCATGAGTTTACGGTCTTCGATCCTGCCACGCAGGAAGTCATGGCCGGCGGCAAGGTCTTCCAATACTAGGATGCGTATGAAGAAGATCCTGTATATCTTGCCTCTGCTGGCCCTCCTGGCGGGTTGCAATGCCGGGAACAAGGCCGATGTGGAGTTCGTCCGTGACGACGCCGCCCGCAAGGTGGACGTCAACATCAACGGCGCCTATTTCACTTCCTATATTTATCCGACGGACATGGAGAAGCAGAGCCTCTGGCCGATCCTCTCCGCTTCCGGCAAGGAGATCACCCGCGGTTTCCCGCTTGCTCCCCGCGCATTCGAAAGCACGGACCACCCGCATCACGTGGGTCTCTGGTTCAACTTCGGTGATGTCAACGGACTCGATTTCTGGAACAACTCCTATGCGATCCCGGCCGAGCGCAAGCCCCATTACGGCTCCGTCGTCTTCGACAAGATCGTATCCGCCCAGGACGGCAAGCTGGTCACCCAGGCCAATTGGGTCGACAACGACGGCAAGGTCCTCATGACCGAGCTGACGACCTTCACCTTCGACGGCTGCGAGAACATGCGCTCCGTCGTCCGTGAGGCCAAGCTGACCGCCGTGGAGCCGGTGAAGTTCACGGAGAACAAGGAGGGCATGCTGGGCCTGCGCGTGGACCGCGCATTCCAGAAGCCGTCCAACCGTCCCGAGCGCTACACCGATGCCAACGGAATCGTGACGGAAGTGGCCACGGTCAACAATGAAGGCGTCTGCGGCGAATATGTCAACAGCCTTGGCGACAAGGGTGACGACGTGTGGTCGAAGCGTGCGGAGTGGACGATGCTCAACGGCACGAAGGAGGGAGACGACATCTCCATCCTCGTCCTCGACTCGAAGTCCAATCCCAACTTCCCGGGTTGGTCCCACGCCCGCGGATATGGCCTGTTCGCGCTCAACAACATGGGCGGCAGGGCCTTCGACAAGACGCTGGCCGAACCGGTTGAGATTACGCTGGCTCCCGGCCAGAGCGTGACTTTCACCTACAAGGTCATCGTCAAGGACGGCGGATTCTTCACGAGCGAGGAAGCGGCGGCCCAGGCCGAAGCTTTCAACAAAGGCAAATAGCATCGTGATGAGAAATCATCTTTTATCAGTCATCGGCGCAGTATCTGCGCTGATGACTTTTTGTTCCTGCTCGCAGGAAGTTTCGCTTTTCAACGGCAAGGACCTGACCGGATGGGTCAGTGTCGTGGCCGAGACGGAAACGCCCCCGGCAGAGCCCGTTTTCAGCGCCAGGGACGGCATGATCCATGTCACCGGTACTCCGAACGGTTATCTGCGGACGGAGCAGAAATACGGCGACTATACGCTTCTTCTGGAATGGCGCTGGACGGACGGACGTGCGGACAGCGGCATCTACAACCGTCTCCAGGAAGGGGATAAGGTCTGGCCCGTGGGCGTGCAGCTCCAGATGCGGGAGCGGGATTTCGGCTTTTTCTTCAGCGGGCTTCCGCTGGAGGGGATCGTGCCGGAGCGCAACTACCGCAAACCCCCGGTCTGTGAGGGGGATCCGGAGCGCGCGGACGGAGAATGGAACCAGGTGCGCATCATCTGCGAAGGGGGCCACATGACGGCTTACGTCAATGACGTGCTGGTCAATGAGGCCGTGTGCGATGCCTCCGAAGGCTACATCGGCATCCAGAGTGAAGGCGGGGCCATGGACTTCCGCAATATCCGCATCATCCCGGCCGAATAGCCGACTAGGCGAGAACTTTCCAACGGACCCGCCAGCGGCCGTTCTCGTAATCGTGACTGAGGACCTTGAAGATTCCGATCTCCGAGGTCCTTTTCACATGGCTGCCGATGCATGCGCAGGCGTCATAGTCCCCGATCCGTACGATGCGCAGGGTCTCCGAAGCATCCTCGGGCAGTTTGCTCAGGTCCACCAGCGCGGCCGCCTCCGCCCGCGGCAGGAATTCGACCGAGACTTCCAGATCCCGGGAGATCACGTCGTTGACGGCGGCTTCAATGGCTGCGACCTGCTCCTCTGAGGGGCAGGCCGGCAACTCATAATCGCATTTTGATTTTTTACGCTCGATGTGTGCGTTGCGCGAACGGGGGCAGCCGAACATCCGGACCATCGTGGCGTTCAGGATGTGCTCTGCCGTGTGCATCGGCGGGTATTCTTCTTTGTTGTGGGCGTTCAGGACGGGTTCCATGTTCAATCTATTGTCGTTTCTGCACAAAGATACGCATTTGCCCGCAATTGGAAAATGTCCGCCCCGCTCGTCAGTTGATGGTGCCCTTGTTGCTGAGCGTGGTGTAGGTCAGGGTATAGCCGTTCTTGTTGATCACACCGCCTTCGGCGACGGTTACGCTGTCCACGTTGGAGTTTCCGGTGAGCGTCCAGGTGCCCTTGACGACAACCGTTGTGGATTTGCCCGTATTGCCGGTGTCGTAGGCGCCTTTCCAGCTGACCCCGCTTCCCACCGTGACCGTTGCGGTGCCGGTGTCGTCCACCAGGATGTTGCCGCTGTAGCTGTGCGTGGATTCGCTCAGGAGGTTGAGGTAGGCGACGGTGTTGTTGCCGTGCTTGGTGTAATCGGCCGACAGCAGGATGCCGCTCTGGATGTCCAGGTCCACGTCCGTGAGGTTGACCGTTCCCGTCATGCTGGTGGTCACCTCGATGAACGGTTTGTCCGCGACGGTGTAGGTGAGTTTACCGCCGGTGACGGAGATGGATCCGTTCGTGCCTTCGGCATCGCCGGAACCGCTCTGGTGCAGCAGGATGCCGCGGCTCTCGCCGCCGGAGCTGAGGGTGCTGTTCTTGACGATGATTTCGTTGGATCCTTCGATGACGCACATCGGGCCCAGTGCGGACGAGCCGGTGATGCCGGTGACGGTGATGGTGCCTGTCGAGTAGCAGACGGCGCTCTTCTTGCCTTTGGCCGTATAGGTTCCGCCATTTACGGTCACCGTGCCGCCGCCGCGGTCCGTCGCGATGAGGGAACTGGTCTCGCTGTTGGTGGTGATGTTGAGGTTGCTGGCGTTGATGGTGCCGCCGCCGGTGGCGTGGATGCCCCGGGAGACACTCTTGGAGCAGTTGATGGTCACATCGCTGATGTTGACCGTCCCCTGGTAGGCCACGACGCCGTTGGCGCCCTTGGCGTTGGTGGTGATGGTGCCGCCTTTCATCGTGACGGTCCCGCTTCCGGTGGACAGGATGGCGGAGTTGATGCCGTAGAAGCTGCTGCCGTCGTTGTCGGACGTGTCGCCTCCCGTTTTCTTGAGGGTGCAGTCGTTCATCGTGAAATTGCCGCCGCTTACCTTGACGGCATTCTCGTCGGAAGCGGAAGAAACATAGGTCTTTCCGCTGACGCTGTTGTTTCCGGAGGACTGGCTGTAGGCGGCGCCGCTGCTGTCCTCCCCATCCTGGCTGTCTTCGGATCCGTCGGATTCTTCCGTATCATCGGAGTCATCGGACACCGTGACGGTACAGGTGGCGCTCTTTCCGCCGGCCGTGGCCGTGATGGTGGCTTCACCTTCGGAAACGGAGGTCACCAGTCCGTCCTCTACCGTGGCAACGGAACTGTCGGAAGTGCTCCAGGTAACGGTGACATCGGTCGCGTACTCCGGAGAAACGGTAACGGAGAGAGTCGCCGTTTCTCCGACGTCCAGATCGAGGGTTTGCTCATTGAGCGAGATGGAAGTAACTGCGGTTTCAATCTCCTGCGTGCAGGAAGCGAGGCACAGGGTGCCGAATATGAGGACCGTAGCGCATACGGGTTTCAGGGAAAAGGGGTACATGGCAATCAGGTTTTAGTTGCTTCTCATCGAGGCATAAAAAATGCCAGTTCCCCGGTCTTGGAAGATATCTCCAACGAACGCCCCGTTTTTCTCAGCGAAATCAGGCGAGTCCCCGGTCCGGGGAGGACGCTGTGACCCGGATGGTCCCTTGCGTCGCATTCAGCTGG
>JAILAO010000042.1 GCA_024681565.1 Bacteroidales bacterium | reverse complement strand
GGAGAAACGGCAGATCTGGACGACTGTGGTCTATACGGCTTTGTTCTCCCTGGTCTTCATCCTGGTCAGTATCCCGTTTTCGAACAACGCCTGGTTCGCCCTGGGCGCCAGCCAGGCCTTCTTCTATACCCTGGCTTTCGTCCTGATCGCGGCGGCCGTGGTCATCCTCAGCCGGCTGATGCTGAGCCGCTGCCACGGGCTGAAGCATTTCACCCTTCTTTTCTATATCATGTGGGTGATCGCGGAGGTCCTGGTGGTGAGCCTGCTTTATACCTTCTTCACTTATCAGGGGGTTGAGCTGGGCATCATCTCTCCGTATCTCCGGAGCACCGCCGCCGTCTTTATCAGCGCGCTGGTCTATACGGCCGTATGCCTGTGCGTCCCTTATTTCTTCTCGGCCCTGCACTTCGCCCTGCAGGACAAGGACAACACCATCCGGCTGATGAATTACGGCAATGTGGTGAGCGACAGGCCGGCCGTCCCCTACAACGACAACCGCATCACCCTGTTCGACAACAACGGCGTGCTCAAGTTCTCCATCAGCTCGGACAACCTCTATTTCATCGAATCGGACGACAATTACATAAAAGTCTGGTATATGGACAGTTCCGGCGAGATGAAGCAATATATGCTGCGCTGCCGCCTCAAGACGGTGGAGGACAGTTTCGCGGACAGCGAACTGGTCCGCTGCCACCGAAAATACATCGTCAACATCCGCAAGATCTCCATCCTGAAATCCGAAAAAGAAGGATATAAGATCGACTTCGACATCGATTCCATCGAGCCGATCCCGATCTCAAAAACCTACGAACAGGCCGTGTTGGCCCGTTTCAATTCCCGATAAACTATGTGGCAAAGAGTTCAAACCCTGTATCTCCTCCTGGCGACGGGCCTCGTCGCCGCCCTGTTCTTCTGCACCAAGGCCGGGGAAGTTTTTTATACCGATTACTGGCCGTACCTCGTCCTGCTCATCATCACGGGTTTCCTGCAGGTGATGGCCCTGACGACCTGGAAACACCGCGTCTTCCAGATGCGTACGGCGTCCCTTTCCGCCATCATCCTGATCGCCTTGCAGGGATGGCTGGTCTATGATTTCTTCGCGACGCACAATACGCCGGTCTTCCACATCACCGCGGTCTTCCCGATCGTCGCCGCCATCCTGGATTTCCTGGCCGCCCGGAGCATCCTGGCGGATGAAATGCTGGTCCGCAGCGCCGACCGTCTGCGTGCCGCGAAACGCAAAAAGAAACAATAACCCATACCGCATCTTTATGAGAATCCCTGAATCAGAGCTGATCATCAACGGTGACGGCTCCATTTTCCATCTTCACATCCACCCGGAGAACCTGGCCGATACGGTGATCCTGGTGGGCGACCCCGGCCGGGTCGCCATGGTCAAATCCTTCTTCTCGTCCATCGAGGCGGAAGGCAATTCGCGCGAGTTTTTCTGGGCGACGGGCCTGTACAACGGCAAGCGGATCACCGTCCTGTCCACCGGCATCGGCACGGACAACATCGATATCGTCATGACCGAACTGGATGCCCTGGCCAATATCGATTTCCAGACCCGTGAGGTCCGTCCGGAGCACCGTTCGCTGAACATCCTCCGGATCGGTACCTGCGGCGCCATCCAGCCCGAGATTCCGTTGGGCGCATTCATCCTCTCGCACATCTCGGTCGGCTGCGACGGCCTGCTCAACTGGTATGCCAACCGCGACCGGATCGCCCTGCCGGATTTTGAAGCGGCGTTCAAGGCGCATGTGCACTGGAACGAACACCTCCCGGATCCGTATTTCGTGCGGGCCGGCGAGGAGATGATCCGCAGGTTCGAAGACTGTACCGTCAAGGGTATGACCGTCTCTGCATCCGGTTTCTACGGGCCCCAGGGCCGGGTCGTGCGCCAGAATCTGGCGATGCCGGACATGCTCGAAGATTTCGAATCCTTCGAATTCGGCGGCTACAAGATCACCAATTTCGAGATGGAAGGGTCTGCGCTGGCCGGGATGTCCGCCCAGCTCGGACACAACGCGGCCACCGTCTGCTGCGCCATCGCGCACCGTTATCTCAAGGACGCCAATACGGACTACAAGCCCCGCGTGGCGGAGCTTGTAAAACTGGCACTTGAGAAGTTGACGGAATAATCCGCTATAGGGCGCCGGGCTTGTAGATGTCCGCCGTAGAGAGTTTTCTCCAGCCCATATCCGGAATTCCCGCGTCATCGATCAGGGCGTCTACCGTACGGTGGACGCCTTTTACGACGTTCTCTTCCAGGAAGCGGAGTTCTTCGGGAAGATGGCGCCGCATGGAAGCTGCGATTTCGTGGCCGGCGTCCTTGATCCGGAGGATCTGGTAATTGGTCCCGGTTTTCGCGAACCGTCTGGCCAGGGCGTCACTGCCCAGGAAATGATTTCCGAACAAGTGGATCTCCCCATAGGGGACGATGCGGTCCGCGGTTCCGTGCAGCAGCAGGGTGGGGCAGGCCTTCTGGTAGTAACGGACCGTCCCTTCCGTAGAGAAAACAGCCCCGGCAAAAGCCATGATCCCCCCGTAGTTGAACCAGGAGGGCAGTACTTTTGCGGCCTCCTGGCCGCTGCTGATCTCCCATTCGGCCTGCAGGGCGGTAATCGCTCCGGCCGAGGATCCGCTGACGACGATACGGTCTATGTCGATGGCCAGGCGTTCCGCATTATCGATCAGGTATCCGGTTGCGCTGAACAGATCGTCTACGGCCATCTGGATGGCCTGGCGCAGCAGCGGCAACGCCGACAGGCTGGCCTGTACCTGCTGGCCTTTCAGCCCGAGCCGGTAGTCGATCGCAGCGACATGGTAGCCGGCGTCTGTCAGCTCGCGGTACCAGATCCGGTCGGTGTCGTAGTTCCTGCGGCCGGAGACGAAGCCGCCGCCGAAGATGTGGATGATGACCGGCTTGCGCAGCGAGTCTGCGCAGGGCCCGCTGTCCGGGGCGGCGGTATAGAAGTCCAGCATCAGGTCACAGGTGTCCCTGTGTGCGAAACAAAGGGTCATGTCGGGGTCCGGAACATTGCCTTCCGCCCGGTCCGTGCGGACCTGTGCCTGGAGAACGGACGCCGGCAGGAGAAGGACGAGGAGAAGGGGGATCAGTCGTTTCATCAGCTGTAATAATTGGTTTTGGCCTGTGCGTCACCGTACAGGTGGGTGAGTTGCTCGCCCAGCGGTCCCAGCAGGTCTTCGATTTTGGGGATGACGGTTTCCTGCCCACCGCGGGGCAGGACGAAGTGATATTCGCGCATCAGCGCGCAGACGGAGTCGTAGCTGAGGCCTTTGCCGAGGAGAAACTCCACGGCGGCGTTGCCCTCGGAGCGCAGCAGGGCCAGCAGGAAATGGGACGAAAGGATCTCGTACTGGCTGTGCTTGAGGGCTTCATACGCGGCGACGCTCAGCAAAGCGGCGGCAGCCCGTGTCGGCCGCACCATCGCCTGGTCCTGCCAGGGAACGGCCCGGTCGGCGAAAACGCGGGCGTCGATGGCATCCTTCAGCTCTTCCAGGTCGATGCCGCACTCCTTCAGGGCCCGGCATGCATTGTTGTCCCGGTGGCGGAGAAGACCGAGCGTGATATGGTCCGCACCGATGCCGTAGCAGCCGGTACGCATGGCTTCATCCCGGGCGTAACCGAGGATGGTAAGCAGCTCCTGTGAGAACTTGATCTTCATCGTGCTGAAATATGGACAAAAATAGCAATTTAATCGGATTTTTATGTTAAATTTGCGTGTTTAAGATTATAGTATTTTTATGGATAGTGAGGTAAAGAATCCTGAAGAAATTCAGGAGGAAGTGACAGGGATTATCGAACCGGTCGAAATCGACCATGAGATGCGCACCGCGTATATCGATTATTCGATGTCCGTGATCGTGTCGCGCGCCCTCCCGGATGCCCGGGACGGCTTGAAGCCCGTGCAGCGGAGAGTCCTTTTCGGTATGGACGGGCTCGGCTTAAGCTATGGTGGCCAGACCAAGAAATCAGCCCGTATCGTCGGCGAGGTGCTCGGCAAGTTCCACCCGCACGGTGATTCCAGCGTCTATGATGCCATGGCCCGCCTGGCCCAGCCTTGGAACCAGCGGTACCCCCTGGTTTTCGGTCAGGGCAACTTCGGCTCGATGGACGGCGACCCCGTGGCCGCCATGCGATACACGGAAGCCAAATTGGAAAAGATGACGGAGGACGTCCTTGCGGATCTCGACAAGGATACCGTCGATATGACGCTCAACTTCGACGACTCCCTCCAGGAGCCGACCGTGCTGCCGACCAAGTTCCCGCTGCTGCTGCTCAACGGCTCCTCGGGCATCGCCGTCGGTATGGCTACGAACATGGCGCCGCACAACCTCAGCGAGGTGTGCGATGCGATCTGCGCCTATATCGACGATCCCGAGATTTCCACGGAGGGCCTGATGCAGTACATCCAGGGCCCGGACTTCCCGACCGGCGGCATCATCATGGGCCGCCAGGGCATCGTCGATGCCTACAACACCGGCCGCGGCCGGGTGGTGATCCGCGCCAAGACCGAGATCGAGGAGGGAGACAACGGCCGGGAGACCATCGTCGTGACCGAGGTCCCGTATATGGTCAACAAGGCCGACATGCTCTCCCGCATCAGCGAGATGGTGCATGAAAAGAAGATCGAAGGGATTGCGGACATCCGCGAGCTGACCAACCGCGAAGGCATCCGCATCGAATTCGTCGTCAAGAAGGAGGCGAATGCCAACGTGGTGCTCAACACCCTGTTCAAATACACGGCGCTGCAGAGCAGCTTCTCCATCAACAATGTGGCCCTGGTGAACGGCCGTCCGCGGACGCTCTCGCTCAAGGACATGCTGAAAACCTTCGTGGACTTCCGCCACGAGGTGGTGGTCCGCCGGACCCGGTTCGACCTGGACAAGGCGCTCCGGCGCGCCCACATCCTCGAAGGCCTGCTCAAGGCGATCGACGTGATCGACGAGATCATCGCCATCATCCGTTCTTCCCGCAATGCGGACGAGGCCAAGGCGACCATGATGGCGACCTTTGGTTTTGATGACATCCAGGCTTCCGCCATCGTGGAGATGCGCCTGCGTCAGCTGACCGGACTGGAGCGGGAGAAACTCCAGGCGGAGTACGACGATCTCGAGAAGTTCATCGCCCGCTGCCGTGAGATCCTCGCCAGCGATTTCGAACAGCTTGCGATCGTCAAGCGCGAGACCGAGGAACTCAAGGCCCGTTACGGCGATGCCCGCCGTACAGAGATCACGATGTCCGAGGATGAATTCAATCCCGAGGATTTCTATGCGGACGAGGATGTCGTCATCACGATTTCCCATCTGGGATATATCAAGCGCACCCCGCTGACCGAGTTCCGTACCCAGGCCCGCGGCGGCGTGGGCAAGAAAGCCAGTTCCACGCGCGATGAAGACTTTATCGAGCACATCTACGTGGCGAACATGCATTCCACGATGCTCTTCTTTACGGACCAGGGCATGTGCTACCGGCTCAAGGTCTATGAATTGCCCGAAGGTTCCCGGACTTCCAAGGGCCGTGCCGTCCAGAACCTGCTTTCCATCGATTCCGAAGACAGGATCAAGACCTATCTCAACGCCCGTTCCATAGAAGATCCTGAGTATACGGACAACCATTTCGTGACCCTGATCACGAAACGGGGCGTCATCAAGAAGACCAACCTGTCCGAGTATTCCAACCGGCGCAGCCGCAACAAGGGAATCATTGCGATCAACATCCGCGAGGGAGACGAACTGCTCGACGCCCTGCTTACCGACGGCGGTCACGAGATCATGATCGCAGCCCGGAACGGCCGCTGCTGCCGCTTCAAGGAGGAGGATGTCCGTTCGCTCGGACGCAATTCGTCCGGTGTCCGCGGTATCAGCATCGAAGACGACGATGAGGTGATCGGGGCCAATTCCTGCAACCCGCAGGCAGAGGATGCGGCAGCCCATACCATCTTGGTAGTCAGCGAGAACGGGTACGGCAAACGCTCCGATCCCCAGGAGTACCGCCTGACCTCCCGCGGCGCCAAGGGTGTGAAGACGATCAACATCACCGAAAAAACTGGCCCGCTTGTTGCAATCAAGAGTGTGACGGAGGACAATGATCTGATGATCATCACCAAGTCCGGCCTGACCATCAGAATGGCCGTATCCGACATCCGGGTAGCCGGAAGGGCCACCCAAGGTGTGAGACTGATCAACATCCGGGAGGGAGATGCCATCGCCGCAGTGTCGCCGGTCGCCAAAGCGGAAGAGGAACTCCAGGACGAACAGACCGAAGCGGAAGAGACCGCATAATTGAATAAATTTTAACTATTTACGAATAACCCCAATGAAAAAGATTTTTGCAATCATCGCCATCGCTGCTTCCATGTTCGCAGTGAATGCACAGGCTCAGAACAAGAGCGTTGCTGCTGCCAAATCCGCCGTGGAGAAGGCTTTTGCCGCAACTGAGAACGCAAAGCAGAACACCAAGACCGCTACCTGGCTCAAGTACGGCCAGAGCTTGATGGATGCTTACAATGCTCCTGCCGGCAATGCCTGGATCGGTATGTCCGCACAGGAACTTCAGGTCCTCGCCGGTGGCGAGCGTCCGGTGTCCGAGACCCAGGTCGAGCTGGGCGGCCAGCCGATGCTCAAGCAGGCCTATGCCAACAAGAACCTTTACTTCAATCAGGCCGGTCAGCTGGCCGTGATCGAAGTGACCGAACCGGTGGTGGAGAACGCCCTGGACAAGGCCGTCGCCGCTTACGCCAAGGCTGCCGAACTGGACGCCAAGGGCCAGAAGACCAAGGATATCAAGACCGCTCTGGAGAACATCGCCACCAAGTATACCGACGAGGCTTACAATGCCTATACGATGGGTAAGATGGCTGAGGCCTCCACCCTTTTCGAGAAAGCTGCCAAGGCCCTCGGTACCGCCCCGTCCAGCCAGATCGACACCAATGCCATCTACAATGCCGGTCACACCGCCTGGGCTGCCCAGGATTGGAACCGCGCCAAGAGCTTCTTCGACCAGAGCCTGAACCTCGGTTACCTCAACAATGGTGAGACCTATGCGAAGCTGGCCGATATCGCCGAGCATCTCGGAGATACCGCCGGCGCCAAGAAGTACCTGGAGGTCGGTGCTGCGCAGTTCCCGGAGAGCGAGAGCCTGCTGATCGGCCTGATCAACTACTACATCGCCAGCGGCGAGAATGCCGAGGAACTCTTCAGCCTGTTCAAGAAGGCCCAGGCTGCCGAGCCGGAGAATGCTTCCCTGTATTATGTCGAGGGCAACGCCCGTGCCAAGATGGGTCAGAATGAGGAGGCGCTTGCCGCTTATGACAAGGCCTGCGAGGTCAACCCGAACTACGAGTGGGGCTACATCGGCAAGGGTATCAAGCTTTATGACATGGCCGTAGATCTTCAGGAGAAGGCTTCCCAGGAGATGAACGATGCCAAATACATGGCACTCATGGGTGAGTTCGAGAAGACCCTCAAGTCCTGCATCGAGCCGTTCGAGAAGGGCTTCGAGATCACCAAGGATCCGGAGATCAAGAAGAACATCGCCGAGTACCTCAAGAACGCCTGCTTCCGCTTCCGCAGCGAGGGTGGCGACTATCAGGCCAAGTACGAGAAGTACAACGCCGTGATCGGAGGCTAAACGGTCAATCCTCGATCCCGCACGCGTCCTTGACGCGCTCCCAGGTCGAGATCATATTATCGAAATCATCAGGAGTGAGCCAATCGTTTCGGCGGTTGGCCCACTCTTTTACGAACAGGCTGGCGTAACTGTCCGGCAGGAGCATTCCGGGGAGGGTGCACCACAGAAAGCGGAGCTCCGGCTCCAGCATCCTCTTCCCGCCCCGGACCGGATCGTCGACAAAGCGCAGCGTGGCCGCCAGACCCAGGCGGGAATTGATGATGCTCATGTTCGAGATGGCGTTGCCGAGGGAATAAATGACGGGAACGCCCTGGATATGCGTGCTGTCCTGGACGACGTGCGGGTGGGACCCGACGATGGCGTCCACCCCTTCTCCGACCAGCCATTCGGCCCAGCTTTGCTGGTTTGCATCATGCTGCAGGCGGTATTCCGTCCCCCAATGCGGCAGGGCGATGACGAAGTCGGCATCCTGCCTGCGCGCGCGCCGGATGGCGGCCGCCACTTCTTCTCTGCGCATGTAGTTGATCTTCGGCCATTCCGTGTCCTGTCCGGAATTGGTCCCGTAGGTGAAATTGACCAGTGCGATGCGGATTCCGTGCCGCGAGAGGATCAGGGGATAGCTTTCTTCCAGTTCCTGCCGGTCCCGGGCCGCGCCGGTCTGCCGGACGCCGAGCGAGTCGCGGAGCTGGGCGTAAACGTCCAAGGTGCGCCGGAGCCCTTTGGACCCCCGGTCGAGGACGTGGTTGTTGCCTGTCAGGAAAACATCGATCCCGCAGTCGCGGGCCGCGTACCGGGCATAATAGTCCGGGGTGGAAAATGACGGGTAGCCGGTATACGGCTCTCCGCCCAGCGGGAATTCCATGTTGGCGACGGCGAAGTCCGCTTCCCGGAGCGCCGGAGCCACCTGCTCCAGGAAGGTGCGGTGGTCGCGCTCCAACTGCTTGGCATGCATCATCACATCCCCGATGATGACGATGCTGACCGTATCGGGGGCATTCCGGATCGCTTTCGGGAACGGGATTTGATATTGATCGGAGAAGGAGGGAAAGCCGGATGGCTCTTGCGCTCCGAGAATCGCGCAGACCGGGAGCAGAAGCAGGAGGGAAAGGAGGCGGGTCTGTTTCATAGAATTGTGCAAATATAAGACTTTTTGTATTTTTGTAAGATAATTATGAGAAAAGCAATTGTCACCATGGCGCTCGCCGCCTCGGTCTGCCTGCTGGGAGGATGTGACTTCTTCCGCCAGCTGGCCGGCCGTCCCACGTCGCGGGAGATCGAAGCCAAGAGAATGCAGATTGAGCAGGAAGCGGCCGCACATCAGCACCGCCTGGATTCGCTCAAGACGGTCCAGAAACAGATTTCCGACTCGCTGGCGACCCTGGATTCCCTGCGGAACGCCAATGAGACCCTCATCTCCTCCAGACAGCTGGCCGCCGGCGGGAAATATAAGCTCCCGTATCGCTACTATCTGATGATCGGCTCCTTCGGCAGTCCGGAGAATGCCGACCGGCAGGCCGCCAAGGCGGAGAAGGCCGGCTATCCGGCAACGAAGATTCCGTTCCAGAACGGCTTTACTTCCGTGGCCATCTGTCCTTCCAACAGCCTGTCCGAGGTGTATGCCTCCATGAAGAAACTCCGTTCGGAGGCATTCTTCCCCCAGGATGCCTGGATTTTGAACAACGAATAGGCTATGAAGAGGATCCCGACCTGTCTGCTGCTCCTGTTGTGCTGCATGCTGACCGTACGCGGTCAGTTCCGTTCTTCGTATGCATCGCTGACCGACAGCGAAGCGGTGACGGCCATGAAGGAGCAGGTGGGATTCCTGGCTTCGGCCGCCCTTGAAGGCCGCAGGGCCGGTTCCGAAGGCGAGCATGAGGCGGCGGCATACCTTTCGGAAGTCCTTGCGTCCTATGGAATCGACGTGCTCAGCGGCGCGGACGGAGAACTGTTCGGGATGAAGCAGGCCGAGGGGGATACGCTGACTTCCCGAAATGTAATTGCTTATATTCCGGGTTATGACCCGGCGCTTCGCTCCCGTTACATCGTCATCGGTGCCCGGCTGGACAACCTGGGCCGGTCGGAATACAGCGTTGACGGGGAGCGCCGGGAGAAAATCTTTTACGGGGCCAACGGCAATGCCTCCGGTCTCGCCATCCTTACACAGCTGGCCCGGATGCTGTCTACCAACAGCGTCCTGCTGAAACGTTCGGTCATCATCGCCGCCTTCGGTTCTTCGCTGAATTCCGGCGCCGGGGCCTGGTATTTCCTGAACCGGTCCTTCGCCGGGGCGGACCGGATCGATGCAATGGTCAACCTGGATATGCTCGGGACGGGATCGAACGGTTTCTATGCCTATACGGCGTCCAATCCGGACCTGAACCGCCTGCTGGAATCGGTCAACGGTACGCTCCAGCCGGTAAAGCCCGAGACGGTCGCCCAGGAGCCGGTCTCGTCCGACCACCGCATTTTCTACGACCGGGAGATTCCGGCCGTGATGTTTACGACCGGGATGTACCCGGAATACAACTCCGAACGCGATACGCCTTCCATCCTGGAGTATGACGGGATGGAGCGTGAACTCGAATACCTTTATAACTTCAGCCTCGCCCTGGTGAATGGCCGGACACCGGAGTTCCGCAAGGGCGGGGACACGGAAGAAAAGCGCGGCGGACTGGATCCGGACGTGGTTTCCTTCTATGATTGTGACGTCCGGCCCCGCTTCTTCCGGTCCGACAACCCTGCCGACTTCCTCAACAAATGGGTGTATACCTATCTCCGGTATCCGGAGTCTGCCGTGGAAGAAGGTGTGCAGGGAAGGGTCCTGGTCGATTTCGTGATCAACGAGAAAGGCAAGGTGCAGGACGTGAAGGTCTCCCGCAGCCTGGATCCCCGGCTGGATGCCGAGGTCGTCCGCGTCATCAGCGCATCGCCCGACTGGAAACCGGGCATCCTGCGCGGGAAAAAGGTCAAGACGGCCCTGTCGTTATATGTCGAGTTCAGATTGGAAAAGAGAAAAAACAGATAGCAAAATGGATTACGATTTCAAATCGATCGAAAGCAAGTGGCAGGCCTGGTGGGCGGCCAACAAGACGTTCCGGGTGGTCGAGGACCCCTCCAAACCGAAGTATTATGTGCTGGATATGTTCCCGTATCCTTCCGGGGCCGGCCTGCATGTCGGCCATCCGCTGGGATATATCGCCAGTGACATCTTCTCGCGTTACAAGCGCCTCAAGGGTTTCAATGTCCTGCACCCCATGGGATACGATGCATTCGGCCTTCCCGCCGAGCAATATGCCATCCAGACCGGCCAGCATCCGGAAGTGACGACGGACAAGAACGTGGCGCGTTACCGGGAACAGCTGGACAGGATCGGTTTTTCCTATGACTGGGACCGCGAGGTCCGCACCTGCGATCCGGATTTCTACAAATGGACGCAGTGGGCGTTTCTCCAGATGTTCGGCAGCTGGTATGACCCCGACCTGGACAAGGCGCGTCCGATCGAAGAACTTGTGCACAGATTCGAGACCACGGGTTATGGCGACGTGACTCCGGAGCAGTGGACGAAAGCCACGGAGAAAGAGAAATCCGACATCCTGATGGGATACCGTATCGCCTATCAGGGTGAGACTTCCGTCAACTGGTGCGAGGGGCTCGGCACCGTTCTGGCCAATGATGAGGTCAAGGACGGACTGAGCGTGCGCGGCGGTTTTCCGGTCGAACAGAAAAAGATGACCCAGTGGCAGCTGCGTGTCTCCGCCTATGCGGGACGTCTGCTGGATGCCCTGGACAGCCTGGACTGGACGGATTCGCTCAAGGAGATGCAGCGCAACTGGATCGGCCGTTCCGAAGGTACGGAAATGGTTTTCAATACGGTGTGCGACGGCCGCGAGATGCCGGTCACGATCTTCACCACGCGGGCGGACACGATTTACGGCGTGACCTTCATGGTCCTCGCGCCGGAGAGCGACCTGGTGCCCCAGCTGACGGCGGCGGACCGCAAGGCCGAAGTGGAAGAATACCTCAAGTATGTCAAGAAAAAGACGGAACGTGAGCGCATCGCCGAGACCAAGACGGTCACGGGCGTGTTCTCCGGATCCTACGGCTTCAATCCGGTCACGGGCGAAAAAGTCCCCATCTGGATCTCCGAATATGTGCTTGCCGGCTATGGGACCGGCGCCATCATGGCGGTGCCGGCCCATGACAGCCGCGACTATGTGTTTGCCAGGAAATTCGGTCTGCCGATCATCCCGCTGATCGAGGGATGCGACGTGTCCGAAGAGAGTTTCGATGCCAAGGACGGCGTGATGTGCAATTCCGGTTTCCTGAACGGGATGTCCGTGAAGCAGGCCATCGAGGCCGCGAAGGATTATGTCGAGGCACACGGTCTGGGACACCGCAAGACCAATTACCGTCTGCGCGATGCCATTTTCTCGCGCCAGCGCTATTGGGGCGAGCCTTTCCCGATTTACTACAAAGACGGCATCCCGCATCCGCTTCCGCTTTCCGAACTGCCGCTCCGGCTTCCCGAGATCGATTCTTTCAAACCTTCCGCGGACGGGGAACCGCCGCTGGCCCGTGTCAAGGACTGGAACTGGCAGGGCTGTCCGCTGGAGAAGAGCACGATGCCGGGCTTTGCCGGATCCAGCGCCTATTATCTGCGCTATATGGACCCCCACAACGACCAGGCGCTCGTCAGCCCCGAGGCGGATGCCTACTGGCGCAATGTCGACCTGTACATCGGCGGCACCGAGCACGCTACGGGCCATTTGATCTATTCCCGTTTCTGGAACAAGTTCCTCTATGACCTGGGTTACGTCTGCGAGGACGAGCCTTTCCGCAAACTGATCAATCAGGGCATGATCCAGGGCCGTTCCAATTTCGTGTACCGTGTCGTCGGGACCAACACCTTCGTGTCTCTGGGTCTCAAGGACCGGTATGATACCACGGAGATCCATGTAGACATCAACCTGGTCCGCAATGACCGGCTCGACCTGGAAGCCTTCCGCAAGTGGCGTCCCGATTTCGCGGATGCGGAATTCATCCTGGAAGACGGCGAATACATCTGCGGCTGGGCCGTCGAGAAGATGAGCAAGTCGATGTACAACGTCGTCAATCCGGACGACATCTGCAACACCTATGGTGCGGATACCCTCCGCCTTTACGAGATGTTCCTGGGTCCGTTGGAGCAGAGCAAGCCCTGGGATACCAAGGGCATCGACGGCGTCGCCCGTTTCCTTAAGAAATTCTGGCGCCTGTACACGGACCGCGAGGGCTTCGTCGTGAGCGATGCGAAACCGACGCCCGGAGAGCTCAAGGTCCTGCACAGGCTGATCGGCAAGGAGCAGGAAGACATCGAGAATTTCTCGTTCAATACGACCATCAGTGCTTTCATGATCGCCGTCAACGAGCTTTCCGCGCTGGATTGCCACAAACGGGAGATCCTGGAGCCGCTGTGCGTGCTGCTGTCTCCGTTTGCCCCGCATATCTCCGAAGAGCTCTGGCACCAGCTCGGACATGAAGAGAGCATCACCGGGGCGTCCTTCCCCGAATATGTCGCCGCTTATACGGTGGAAGACAATGTGACCTATCCTGTCCAGTTCAACGGCAAGATGCGTTTCACCGTGGATCTGCCCAAGAGTGCTTCTCCCGCGGAGGTCGAGGCGACCGTCCGCGCCATGGAGCAGACCGCGAAATGGGTGGGGGACAAGACCATCGCCAAAGTGGTCGTGGTGCCCGGCAGAATTATCAATATCGTCGTCAAATGACCCGTAAAGACACTCTCCGCACCCTCTGGGAATACCTGATCCTGACCCTGGCCTGCTTTATCTTCGCCATCGCCTGGGAGTGCTTCATGATACCCAACGGGATGTCCGCCGGCGGTATGATGGGACTCTGTACCATCATCCAGTATGCGACCGGCGGCCTGATACCGGCCCAGTATTCTTATATCGCCATCAACGCCCTCCTGATCATCGTTGCCGTGATAGCGATGGGAATCGGTTTCGGCTTCAAGACCATTTACTGTATCGTCGTCTCATCGGTGGCGATGGGGCTGGTCGACCAGCTGGTGGTCCTGCATGCCATACCCGGATCCTTCTTTTATATGGAAGAAAGGGTCCTGATCCCCATCGTCGCGGGACTGTTTGAGGCGGTCGGCCTGGGACTTGTGCTGCGATATGGCGGGAGCACCGGCGGTACGGACATCATCGCCCTGATGGTCAACAAGTACTATCCGGTTTCGCTGAGCACGGTGTTCCTGGTCTCGGATGTCGTCATCTGTGCGCTGCTGCTCGCCCTTCCGGGAAAGACGTTCTCAGACATGTGCTATGGTCTCGAGGAGGTGGTGATTTTCTCGATGGTCATCGATATCGTCGTCGGCGGCAAACGGTCGTCGTATCAGTTGCTGGTGTTCTCGGAGAAATACGACCAGATCGCCGACCACATCATCCACAAGATGGACCGCGGTGTGACGGTCCTCAAGGCGCAGGGCTGGTATACCAAAACGGATAAGAACGTCCTTCTGATCCTGATCAATCAGGCCCAGATGTCCGAGCTTTCCCGGGTGATCAAGGATCTGGACCCGAGGGCTTTCATGTCCATTTCCCCGACCCGCAACGTGTATGGGGAAGGTTTCGAGGAGATCAAGACAGGCGTGAGTCTCAAGAAAAACAATAACCAAAAATGACAATTCTGAAAAAAAACTTCTGGACAGGCGTCAAGGAGTATTTCCTGATCACCCTCGGTGTTCTGCTGTATGTGATGGGGTGGATCATCTTCCTGGTTCCGAACAACATGATCGGCGGCGGCGTGACCGGTCTCGGTTCCATCGTGCAGTATGCTACGGGCGGGGCTATCAAGATCGGATACACTTATTTCGTGGTCAACGCCGGTTTGCTGGTGGCGGCGCTCTTTACGCTCGGCCGGAGTTTCGGTGCCAAGTCCATTTACGCGATTCTGCTCACCTCCGTCGCCCTGAACGTGGGACAGGGTATTTTCCCGCAGGAAATCATCCAGCTCCTTGCGCTGGATAACGGTAAACTGATGTGCACCATCATGGGCGGCATCATGGTCGGTGTCGGCATCGGCATGTCCATCTCGCAAGGGGGCAGCACGGGCGGTACGGATATCATCGCCTTGATCGTCAACAAATACCGCAATGTCTCCCCGGGCCGGATGATCCTCATCCTGGATGCCGTGATCATCCTTTCTTCCCTGTTTGTCCCTTCCTATATGCCGGACGGGAGCCTGATGCCCTGGCCGGATAAAATCACGACGGTGGTTTACGGTTTTATCCTGATCACGATCGTGAGCACGGTGCTGGATCTTTATCTTTCCGGCTCCAGACAGTCCGTGCAGATATTTGTGCTGTCGCAGAAATATGCGGAGATTGCGAATGCCATCACATCCGACCTGCACCGGGGCGTAACGGTCCTGAACGGCAAAGGCTGGTATACGCAGCATGATACCGAGGTCGTGATGGTGATTACGCGCAAAACGGACCTCAATGTTTTCTTGAAATACATCAATTCGATCGATCCGAATGCCTTCGTTTCCGTCTCCTCGGTCACGGGTGTTTACGGAAAAGGTTTTGACAAGTTCAAAACAGGTATCAAAAAGTAAATAGACTCCGATTATAACTATTTGTACTTTTTACCCCCGTCCTACTCTTTTCAGGGCGGGGGTTCCTTTTTATATTCGTGCAAAACTTCGCTAATGAAAACCAAATTATTATCTCATTTTTATCAGGCGGTCTGTCTCGTTTCGGTGATTTGTTTTTGCCTTCCGCCTCTGGCAGCCGTGCTGCGGGCGGATGATTCCGATCTGCCGGCAGCCTTGTCCCTGGGTCTGCTTGCCGGATCCGCCGTGCTGCTTCTGCTGCCGGTCGCCGAGGAGGATTCCGCACTTTCTTTCTGGTTCTCGCTGGGAATCGCGGCGGTCTGTCTGTGCGGCGTTTCCTTTCCGCTTCCGGTACGGGCCCTGACAGGCGGGATCCTGCTGCTGCATATCGTTTATCTGACAGTCAGGATCAGGAATCAATACCTGCAGCTGCGGCCGTTGTTCAGACATATGAATGTATGGTATTGCGTAGAAATCCAGGCCCGCTTTTTTTATACGGCCGTGCTCTACCTGCTGACTTCGCTCTTCCCCGATTCCCTTGCACCGGCCTGGGGCCGCTGGCTTTATCTCGCGGCGGCTCTCCTGTTGTTCGTCCTTCTGTGGATGCGGGTCCGCACCGGGCGGACCGCCCTGATCCGGCCCGCCAAGGAACTCGAGATCAAAAAACTGATTCGGGGAAACCTGCGTACCGCTCCGCCGCAGGCAGGGGACAAAACGGAAGACATGAGCAAGATGAACCAGATTTACGAGCGGGCCATTTCCTTGATGGAGGAAAAACGTCTTTTTCTGGATTCCGGGCTGTGCCTGAATGACATAGCGGTAGCCACCTATACGAACAAAACATACCTTTCCAAGACCATCAATGCCCTGTCGGGACGCAACTTCAAGCAGTTTGTCAATTATTACCGGGTCTGCTATGCGGCGGAGTTGATGAAGAAAGACCCCCGGATCCCGGTCACGAATGCGGCCATGATGTGCGGGTTCAATTCCACGGTTTCTTTCAACATGGCCTTCAAGCTCAACATGGGGGAGACGCCCTCGGGTTACAAGGAGCGCATCATCGTAGAGAAGCAGTTCAAATAACCCCTTTCCAGCTTGGAGGGACGGGTGCGCTGATCTCCATCCCTTCTTTGCGGACCGGGTGGGTGAAGCGGATCGTCCGGGCATGCAGGCTGATGCCTCCGTCCGGATTGGAGCGGGGTGCGCCGTATTTGAGGTCTCCTTTGATCGGGCATCCCAGGTGGGCGAGCTGGCAGCGGATCTGATGATGGCGGCCGGTCAGCAATTCAACCTCCACGAGGTGGTAGCGGTCGGTGCTGCGCAGGTAGCGGTAATTCAGCCGGGCCAGCTTGGCTCCCGGGTAGCGGGCCGGTTTGGGGGCATCCCCTTCGGCGACGATATAGGACTTGTTCTGCTGTTCGTTCCGGTTCAGCCATGCTTCCAGCCGGCCTTCCCGGGGCTCGGGGAGCTGGCAGCAGAGTGCCCAGTAGGTCTTGTGTATGTTGCCGTCTCGGAACATTTCCGTCAGCCTTTCCAGCGCCTTGGATGTTTTCGCCAGCAGACAGATGCCGCTGACAGGACGGTCCAGCCGGTGGGGGAGTCCGAGGAATACCTTCCCGGGTTTGGCGTCCCGCTGGGCGATAAATGCCTTGTAGGTCTCTGTGAGGCATTCGTCTCCGGTCCTGTCTCCCTGCGTGATCTCGCCCACGCGTTTGTTGACCACGAGCAGGTGGTTGTCCTCATAGAGGATCCGCCCGGCCAGGTCGTCGAATTCTTCTTGTGTCAGCTGCCTGTATTCCATGCTGCAAAGATACGATTAATCTCGGATAGCGCCGCATGCTTCCCACAAACGGATGATTGTCGGGAAATGCTTATATTTGCGGGAAATCATTTTAATAGTCAATGAAAAAGTTTTTTGCCATTTTCCTTGCCACGCTGGCGCTGGCCGCATGCAAGAATACCCCCGAGGGGATGACGGTCGCTGATTTTACCGTGAAGGGTGCCGACGGGCAGCCTGTCGCTTTGTCGCAGTATAAGGGCCAGGTACTGCTGGTCGTCAATACGGCTACCCAATGCGGATTTACGCCGCAGTATACGGAGCTGGAGGCCCTGTATGAGCGCTATGCCGACCAGGGATTCACCGTGCTGGACTTCCCTTGCAACCAGTTCGGCGGGCAGGCACCGGGATCGATTGCGGAGATCCAGGAGTTCTGTTCCGCCAATTATCAGGTTTCTTTTCCGCAGTTTGACAAGATCGATGTCAATGGTGAAAATGCCGATCCGCTCTTTACCTGGCTGAAAGGCGAGAAGGGATTCGAAGGATTTGGCGAAGGACAGCGTGCGGAGTTTATGGGCCAGATGCTGGCCCGGCAGGACCCGGATTACGCTTCCAAACCCGATATCAAGTGGAACTTTACCAAATTCCTGATCGACCGCAAGGGACGGGTCGTCGCCCGTTTTGAGCCCACGGCTGACATGGCCGGGGTCGCCGAGGCTGTTTCCAAGCTGCTCTAAGCGTTGACAATTTGTCAGCGCTTGGCCCTTGGCAAAGGTTTTGATGATTACTTTCCCGGCCTGCCGGAGGTGGCAGGCCAGTAAAAGTGAAATTTTAAAAGTTATATACTATGGGAAAAATCATCGGAATCGACCTCGGCACCACCAATTCGTGCGTGTCCGTGATGGAAGGCAACCAGCCGACCGTGATCATCAATGACGAAGGTGCGCGTACTACGCCGTCCGTCGTCGCTTTCACTGAAAATGGCGAGCGCAAGGTAGGTAACCCTGCCAAGCGCCAGGCCATCACCAATCCTCACAACACCATCTTCTCCATCAAGCGTTTCATGGGCGAGACCTACGACCAGGTGAACCGCGAGATCGCCCGTGTGCCGTACAAAGTGGCCCGGGGGGAGAACAACACCCCGCGTGTGGACATCAACGGACGTCTGTATTCTCCGCAGGAGATCTCCGCGATCATCCTTCAGAAGATGAAGAAGACGGCAGAGGATTACCTCCGTCAGGAGGTGACGGAGGCTGTCATCACCGTGCCGGCCTATTT
>JAILAO010000040.1 GCA_024681565.1 Bacteroidales bacterium | reverse complement strand
CTGCCGGATGGCGAGAAATTCAAACCTTTCGAGCGCGACCCCGAGACGCTGGTGCGCAAGTGGGCCCTGCCCGGCCAGAAAGGCTTCGAGCACCGCGTCGGCGGCCTCGAGAAGAACCATGCCGGCGTGCTCTCGACGGATCCGGCCAACCATGCCCAGATGGTCGGGGAGCGCGCGGAGAAGGTGGCGCGGATCGCCCGGGATCTCCCGGCGCTCGAGCTGCTGAACGGCCCCGACTCCGGCAAAATGCTGGTCGTGGGCTGGGGCGGCACCTATGGCCACATCCTCAGTGCCGTGCACGAGATCGGGGACGTGTCCTATGTCCATTTCGACTACATCAACCCGCTTCCCGCGAACACGGAAGAGGTCTTCTCGCGCTTTGAGAAGATCCTCGTCTGCGAGCTCAACAGCGGGCAGTTCGCCGATTACCTGCGTGCCAGGTTCCCCGGCAGGGACATTCGTAAGTTCAACAAGGTCCAGGGACAGCCGTTCCTCGTGAGCGAGCTGGTCGCGGCCATCCAGAAGGAGATGTAGATTATGGCAACACTGACATTCAAAGATTTCAAGAGCGACCAGGAAGTCCGCTGGTGCCCGGGTTGCGGCGACCACGCCGTGTTGGCAGCGCTGCAGCGCGCACTTCCGAAGGTGAGCCAGGCGCTCAATTATGACAAGGAGCGCTACGTGGTGGTGTCCGGCATCGGCTGCTCCTCCCGGCTTCCTTATTATATGGATACCTACGGGTTCCACAGCATCCACGGCCGCGCCACGGCGGTCTCCACCGGCATCAAGGTGGCGAATCCCTGGCTGACGGTCTGGCAGGCCTGCGGCGACGGCGACGCCCTCGCCATCGGCGGCAACCATTTCATACACGCCATCCGGCGCAATATCGACATCAACATCATCCTCTTCAACAACCGCATCTACGGCTTGACGAAGGGACAGTATTCCCCAACCTCCAAGTTCGGCGCGATCACGAAGACCTCGCCGTACGGCACGGTCGAGCACCCGTTCAATCCGGGTTCGCTGGTGCTGGGCGCCAAGGGTACTTTCTTCGCCCGCTCGCTGGACGTGGAGCTGAAGCTCAATGAAGAGATCATGACGGCGGCCGCCCTGCATGACGGCTGCTCCGTGATGGAGATGCTGACCAACTGCGTCATCTTCAACGACGGTGCCCACAAGGACCTGTCCGATCCCGCGGTCAAGGCAGACCATACGATCATCCTGCGCCACGGCGAGAAGATGATCTATGGCAAGAACCGCGACAAGGGCCTCATCTACGACGGCAAGAAGATCCGTGCCGTGCGCATCGGTGAGGGCAGTTTCACGGAAGAGGATGTCCTGGTCCACGATGCCCATACCGACAACATCGGCATCCACATGGCCCTGGCGGACATGAAGGGTCCGCTCTATCCGGTCGCCCTCGGCGTGATCCGCGACGTCAAGGACATCACCTATGACGACGGCGTGCGCGACCAGGTCAAGGACGTGATGGCCAGCTCGAAGATCCACAGCGTGGACGAGCTGCTGCACAGCGGCTCCACCTGGGAAGTAGAATAACCACTTGACACATAACTTATAACACTGATCTTTCGGAATGAAGACAAACGACATCATGGCCCGTCTCCGGGCCAAGTATCCCGGCGAGAGCGAATATCTCCAGGCGGTACAGGAGGTCCTCGAGTCCATCGAGGAGGTCTATAACCAGCACCCTGAATTCGAGAAGGCGAAGATCGTCGAGCGGATGGTCGAGCCGGACCGCATTTTCTCCTTCCGGGTCACCTGGGTGGATGACAAAGGCGAGGTCCAGACCAATACCGGATACCGCGTACAGTTCAACAGCGCCATCGGCCCCTACAAGGGCGGCCTGCGCTTCCACCGTGCCGTGACTCCCTCGATGCTGAAGTTCCTCGGCTTCGAGCAGACGTTCAAGAATGCCCTCACGACCCTGCCGATGGGCGGCGCCAAGGGCGGCAGCGACTTTGATCCCAAGGGCAAGACTGATGAGGAGATCATGCGCTTCTGCCAGGCCTTCATGTGGGAGCTCTGGCAGTGCATCGGTCCCGACCAGGACGTCCCGGCCGGCGACGTGGGTGTGGGCGGCCGCGAAATCGGCTACCTCTACGGCATGTACAAGAAACTCGCCCGCCAGTACAACACCGGCGTGCTGACCGGTAAGGGTGCCACCTGGGGCGGCTCCATCCTGCGTCCGGAAGCCACCGGCTTCGGCGCGCTCTATTTCACCCAGGACCTCCTGCATCATGCAGGCAAGGACATCAAGGGCTGCAAGGTCGCACTCTCCGGCTTCGGCAACGTGGCCTGGGGCGCCAGCACCAAGGCCCTCGAGCTGGGCGCGAAGGTGGTCGCCATCTCGGGCCCGGACGGCGTCTGCGAGATCCCGGACGGCATCACCCCGGAGATGATCGACTACATGCTCGTCATGCGCGCCTCCAACCGCGACCGCGTGGAGGACATGGCGACCCGTTTCCCGGACAAGGCCCGCTTCACCCCCGGCAAGAAGGCGTGGAGCGTCCCGTGCGACATCGCCCTGCCTTGCGCCTTCCAGAACGAGCTGTCCGAGGATGATGCCAAGGAACTCAAGGCCAACGGCTGCTGGTGCTGCTGCGAGGTGTCCAACATGGGCTGCCAGCCCGGCGCCATCCACTTCTTCCAGCACAACGGCATCCTCTTCGCCCCGGGCAAGGCGGTCAACGCCGGCGGCGTGGCCACTTCCGGCCTGGAGATGACCCAGAACGCCGAACACATCAGCTGGAGCGGCAAGGAGGTCGACGAGAAGCTGCACTTCATCATGAAGTCCATCCACGAACAGTGCGTCAAGTTCGGCACCCAGCCGGACGGTAGCGTGGACTATGTGAAGGGCGCGAACATCGCCGGCTTCATGAAAGTCGCCCAGGCGATGCTGGAGCAGGGCACGGTTTAAGTCCCGTTTGAATGATTCCGCAAGGAGGCTGGCAGATTTTGCCAGCCTCCTTTGTTGTTCGCTTCTTTGCCCTTCCTATTTTTCGCTGGTTTTCAGCAGCGAGGAGAGGTAGGCGCATTTCTCGGGATTGCCGAGGGTCTTGCCGAGGTTGCAGGAGAGTTTGACGCAGTCGTGCCACTCGCGCAGTTCGGTGATGCGGCCGCGGGTGAGTTTCACGACGATGTTCATCGGGTCGGCCCCGTCCACATCGCAGGTAAGGTGCGTGCCCACTCCGTAGGAGTCCTGCACGCGGCCGGCCACATAGTTGTGGATCTCGATGGCCTTGTCGATGTCGAGGCCGTTGGAGTAGCAGACCTGCTTGGTGGCAGGGTCGATGCCCAGGGACTTGTACTTGGCGATGATCTTCTCCGTCTGTTCGAACTCGTCGCCGCTGTCCACGCGCAGGCCCTTGTACATCATGGCCATCCGCTTGGAGAGGTTGGAGAAGAAGACCTCGTCGCCGAAGCAGTCGTAGAGGTAGATCCCGTTGTCGCCGTCATAGACGTCGCTGAACTTCTTCATTACGTTGAAGTTGCACTCGAACACGCCGCTGACGTTCTCCTCGAAGGAGATGAGCTGGTGGGACATCGTGCCGAGGGGTACGCAGTCGTATTTCATCGCCAGCCATACGTTGGAGGTGCCGGTGAACTTGCCGGGCCACTTGCGGGAGTCGGCCACTTCCTTCATCACGCGCACCACCATATCGTGGTGGGCGAAGCTGAAGCGGCGACGCGTACCCATATCGCCGAGCACCAGGCCGGAGCCGAAGATGCGCTCGGTCTTGGCGCGTGCCTTCGCCTCTTCGCGGACGGGGTCATAGCGTTCGAAATCGCCCCGCAGGCCGTGCATCAGCTCGCTGATGCAGGAGAGGATCGGCATTTCCCACATGATCGCGGAGAACCACTTGCCGCGGACCTTGATGTCCAGATGGCCCTCTTCATCCTGGCTGATGCTGACCTCGCCCGGGCGGAATCGGAAACCGCGCAGGTAGGTGAAATACCAGAGCGGCAGGAAGACGCACTTGCGTTTCATGAATTCAATCTCCTCGTCGGTGATGGTGACCTCGGCCATATGGTCGAGCTGCTCGCGCAGGAGCTTGTCGAATCCTTGGGGATACTGCTGGTGGTTCCGGTCGAAGAAAGTATACTCGACCTCGGCGCGCGGGTAGGTTTCCAGAATGTAGTACTGGCAGGTGAAGGTGTAGAGGTCGTTGTCGGTAAGGTGCGTGATAATAGGTTTCATATTCAGATGATTTCCAGTTTCTTGAGCAATGCGTCAGGGTCGGGTCCATGCCCGCGGAAGCGGCGGTACAGGACCGCCTCGTCTTCGCTTCCGCCTTTTGAGAGGACGTTCTCCAGGAATGCGCCGGCCACCTCGCGGCTGAAGATGCCTTTTTCGCGGAAAAGCGAGAAAGCGTCGGCCTCGAGGACTTCCGCCCACTTGTATGAATAGTAGCCGGCGGAATAGCCGCCGGAGAAGATGTGGCTGAATGCCGTGGAGATGCAGCTCCCGGGGATGTCGGGCAGTGTGGCGCAATCCGCGAGGGCGCGCTGCTCCAGCGCGGAGGTCCTGTCGTCCTGGGGCCTGCCGGAGGATCCGGATTCTTCGCTTCGCTCAGAATGACAGTCAGGATGACAGTCAAGGCCGGCGGGGAGCTCCTCCTGCAGCGTGTGCCAGGCAAGGTCCAGCAGGCCGAAGCGGAGCTGGCGGACCTGGAAGTAGGCCGCGTGGTAGTTGCGGGCGGCCACGAGCCGCTCCACGAGTGCTTCGGGGATGGGTTCGCCCGTCTGCCAGTGGCGTGCGAAGGGACGGAGGTATCCGGGCTCGAAGGCCCAGTTCTCCATCAGCTGCGAGGGCAGCTCCACGAAGTCGCGGGCGACGTTGGTGCCCGTCATCGAGGGGTAGCGCCCCTCGGCCAGCATCCCGTGCAGGGCGTGGCCGAATTCGTGCAGGAAGGTGGTCAGTTCGTCATGGGTCAGCAGCGACGGCGTGTCGGGTCCCGGCTTGCTGAAATTGGTCACGATGCTCACCAGCGGCCGCCGTTCTTTGCCGCCGGGGGCGGACAGTTCGCGGAAATTGGTCATCCAGGCGCCGCCGCGTTTGCCGGGGCGGGGGAAGAAATCGGCGTAGAAAAGCGCCAGATGCCGTCCTCCGGCGTCCTGGACGTCAAAGACGCGCACGTCCGGGTGGTAGGCCGGCAGGTCGGGACGGGGGATGAACTGCAGGCCGTAAAGGCGGGTGGCGAGTCCGAAAACGGCTTCGATGCAGTCTTCGAGCCGGAAGTAGGGTTTGAGCTGCTCGTCGCTGAGCGCAAAATGCTCCGCACGGTAGCGCTCCGACCAGTAGGCGAAATCCCAGGGCTGCATCTGCGTCCCGGAATAGCCGTGGGCCCGGGCGTAATCCAGCAGCTCTCCGATTTCCCGGCGGGCAGCCGGCAGCGAAGGTCCCATCAGGCGGTCCAGCAGCTCCCGCACGGCGGGAACGTTTTTCGCCATCCGTTCTTCCAGGGCATAGTCGGCCCAGTTCGCATACCCGAGCAGCCGGGCGATCCGGCGGCGCAGTTCTGCGATCTGCAGGCAGACGCCGCTGTTGTCCGCGGGACCCCCGTTTGCACGGGAATTGTAGGCGCGCCACATCCGCTCCCGGAGATCTGCGCGGGCACTGTATTGCAGGAAGGGGACATAGCTCGGATGCGTAAGGTCGAAGACCCATCCGGTCCTGCCTTTTTCCCGGGCGGTTTGCGCGCCCTGGTCCCGGACGTACTGCGGGAGGCCTTCCAGATCCTTCTCGTCGGAGAGTTCCAGGGTGAAGGCGTTGGTGGCGTCGAGCACGTTCTTGCCGTATCTCAGTTCCAGCAGCGAGAGTTCTTCCTCCAGTTGCGCATAGATCTTCTTGTCCGCGGGGGAGAGGAGTGCGCCGCTGCGTACGAAACCCCGGTAGGTCTCATCCAGCAGTTTCCGCTGGTCCGGCGCCAGGTCCAGCGCGTCCCGGTCTGCATAAACGGTCTTGATCCGTGCGAACAGCGCCTCGTTCAGCGAGACATACATCTCGTATTCGGTCAGCAGGGGAGAAACCTCCTCCGCGATCTGCTGCATCCGGTCGTCGCTTTCGGCTTCCAGCAGGTTGAAAAAGATGCCGCTGACATCGTCCAGGTTGCTTCCGGCGAATTCGAGGGCCTCGATGGTGTTCTCGAAGCCGGGTGCATCCGGATTGGCGGTGATGGCATCTACTTCCGCCTTGGCCCCGGCAATCGCCGCGCGGAAGGCCGGCAGATAATGTTCTTCCCGGATCCGGTCGAAGCGTGGTGCTCCGAAAGGCAGGGGGGAAGGGATCAACAAAGGATTGTCCATAATGCAAAAATAACCATAAATGGGGATTTCTTAATCATTCCGGATCAGCTAAATTTGCATTCGGATAAAAGTTAGTGTGTTTTAGAGCGCGGCTTCGGATTTTCCGGAGTCGCGACTTCTTTTTATCGCTTCGATTACTTTGTATTTAAGTATTTATTGGCTAAATTTGCGCCGCTTTTCTAAGGTAAGTAAATAGTTTAGATATTATGTCCGACAGTAAATTTTCTGTTAAGTATTGTGTCCTTCTGCCGATCGTGCTGATTCTCACAATCCTTCTTTGGGCCCTCCCTGTCGATTCTTTCGGTATCGCCGGCCTGACGGTCGTACAGCAGCGCATGATCGCCATTTTCGTTTTCGCTGCCTTGATGTGGATGTTTGAGATTATTCCGAACTGGACGACTTCCCTTGTCGTGATCGTGGTGATGCTGCTGAGTGTCTCCGACAAGGGGCTCGGTTTCTTCTGCAAACCCGAATACGGTACCCTGGTGGATTACAAGAGTATCATGGCTTCCTTCGCGGATCCTGTCGTGATGCTGTTCCTCGGTGGTTTCGTATTGGCGATCATCGCCTCCAAATACGGCATGGACGCAGCCATCGCCAAGGTCCTGCTGGGTATCTTCGGCAAGAAACCGAAGATGGTCCTGCTGGGCTTCCTGATCGTGATCGCTCTCTTCTCGATGTTCATGAGCAACACGGCTACCGCTGCGATGATGCTGGCCTTCCTGGCCCCCGTGCTCAAGTCCCTGCCCGAGGATGAGACCGGCAAGGTGGGTCTGGCTCTCGCCATTCCGGTGTCCGCCAACCTCGGCGGTATCGGTACCCCGATCGGCACCCCGCCGAACGCCATCGCCCTCGGCGCCCTGGAGAACGCCGGCTATTCCATCAGCTTCGTGACCTGGATGACCCGCATGGTCCCTTACGTGATCATCATGATCGCCATCGCATGGGTCCTGCTGCAGCTGTTCTTCCCCTTCAAGAGCGACAAGATCGAGCTCAAGATCGAAGTCAAGGAGCGTAAGAAAGACTGGCGGACCTACGTGGCCTGGATCACCTTCTTCCTGACCATCATCCTCTGGGTGACGGAGTCCATCACCAAGATCAACTCCAATGTCGTGGCCCTCATCCCGCTGGCTGTCTATACCGCTACCGGCGTGTTCGAGAAATCCGATATCAAGGAAATCAACTGGAGCGTCCTCTGGCTCGTCGCGGGCGGTTTCGCCCTGGGTACGGGCCTCAACAAGACCGGCCTGGCCGCAACGCTCATCAACGCCATTCCGTTCAGCACGATGAACGTGGTGGTCGTCATGCTCATCGCCGGCCTGATCTGCTACCTGCTCTCCAACTTCATCAGCAACTCTGCAACGGCTGCCCTGCTCGTTCCGATCCTTGTGGTCGTGGGTACCGCCATGGCCAATCCGAATGCGGCGAACAACGCCCAGTTCATGGGCCTCGGCGGCATGTATGCCATGATTCCTTTCATCGCGGTCTGCGCATCCATCGCCATGCTCCTTCCGATTTCCACCCCGCCGAATGCCATCGCATCCTCGACCGGCCTGGTCCAGACCAAGGACATGACCAAGATCGGCATCATCATCGGCGTCATCGGCTTTGTGCTCGGATACTTCCTGCTGACTGCCATCTTCCCGTTCCCGACAGCCTAAAGATTTCATCCCTCATATCATGACCAAGAGAATCTTATCAACAGTAATGCTGACGCTCGCCTTCGTGACGGGCGTTTCAGCGCAAGACAATGCCACCGTCCAGTTGAAACCCTACGGCTTCATCCGCAATTACCTCGCCATCGACTCCCGTGAGAGTGTCCGTGGCACGGATGACTTTTTCTTCTACATGCCGAAGGATGTGAACATGGTCGGCGGCACGGACCTGAACAAACAAACTACGGTCAGCTATGGTGCCATTTCTTCCCGTCTCGGCCTGGATGTCCTCGGATATCAGGTGAACGGGTGGAATATCTCGGCCCGTCTCGAGGCCGACTTCTACGCCGGCGTCAGCGGTGTCACCGGTACGGCGATGATGCGTCTGCGTCAGGCGTACATGACCCTGGCCAAGGACGGCATGAACCTCCTGGTCGGCCAGGCCTGGCATCCGATGGCGGTGGACATGCCGCACATCTTCTCCATCAATACCGGCGCCCCGTTCGGCCCCTTCAGCCGCACTCCGCAGCTCACCATGGAGGGCAAGATGTCCGATGCCGTATCCCTGACCGCTTCGTTGCTCTGGCAGATGCAGTTCACTTCCGCCGGTCCCTCCGGTGCTTCTGCGAATTATATGAAGTACAGCGGTATCCCCGAGGTCTTCCTGGGCCTGAATCTCAAGCGGGGCGGCTTCACCGGCCGCGTCGGCGTGGACTTCCTTTCCATCCGGCCGCGCCATCTGGACGCTTCCGGCAAAGTGAAGGTCAAGGACCGCATCACCACCTTCAGCCCGTATCTGTATGCCGAATACACCAAGGGTAAGTTCTCCGCCAAGGCTAAGACCATCTTTGCACAGGCGGGTGAGCACATGAACCTCAACGGCGGCTACGGCGTCAGCGCCGTCCTTTCCGACGGATCCTGGGAATACACCCCGACCCGCAATTCTTCCACCTGGGTCAGTTTCGCCTACGGCAAGAAGGTGCAGGCTGTCCTCTTCGGCGGTTATGTGCGCAATTTCGGTACGGCCAAGGCTCTGGTCGGTGACCTGTATTTCAGCAAGAACAGCTTCTCCAACATGAACCGGATGTACCGGATCACGCCTGAGCTGCTCTTCAACTGGGGAACCGTCAGCCTGGGTGTTGAATATGAACTGACCGGTGTCCAGTACGGAACCTTCGGTGCGAAGGATGTCATGGGCCTGGCGCAGACGGATCTGCACTGGGTGAGCAATCACCGTTTCCAGGCTATGCTCCGCTACAGATTCTAAATCTCTCTGCTTGTATGGCTCTCCTGCTGGTTTTCCTGCTCAGCGCCATGGGCATCTCGTTCCTCTGTTCCATCCTGGAGGCGACGCTGATGTCCACCCCGATCTCCTACATTACGATGCGGGAGGAGGAAGGCTACAAACCGGCTGCGCGGTTCAAGGAATACAAGCAGGATTCCTCCCGGCCGATCGCTGCGATCCTGTCGCTCAATACGATAGCGAACACGATCGGCGCGGCCGGGGTGGGCCGTCAGGCGACGGACGTCTTCGGCTCCCAATGGTTCGGGCTCGTCAGTGCCCTGATGACCATTCTGATCCTGGTATTCTCCGAGATCATCCCCAAGACCATCGGCACCACCCGCTGGAAATCCCTGATGGGTTTTGCGACCGGGGCGATCCGTTTCCTGATCATCATCATGTATCCGCTCGTGCTGCTCATCGAGCTGCTCACCAAGCTGATTACGCCCGAAGACTCGGCGGAAGCCGCCGTGTCCCGTGACGAAGTGAGTGCCATGGCAAACGTAGCGGAAGAAGAAGGTGACCTGGAGGAGGATGAGAATACCATCATCCAGAACCTTATCAGCATGGATGAGGTCACGGCCTATGACGTGATGACGCCGCGGGTCGTCTGCGAGATCGCTCCCGAGTCGATGACGCTCAAGACCTTCTACAAAAGCAAACGTTTCCGCCATCACAGCCGTATCCCGGTCTATGCGGACAACGACGAATACATTACCGGCTATATCCTCCGGGTGGAGGCGTTGCAGCTGATGGCCGAGGACAAGTTCGACATGACGCTCGGCTCCATCCGCCGGGATGTCGCGACCTTCGACGAAGACACCGCCCTGGACGTGATCTGGGATGAGATGCTCGGCAAGGACGAGCAGATCGCCATCATTATCAACGAATATGGCAGTTTCCAGGGTATCCTGACCCTCGAAGATATCATCGAGACGCTGCTCGGCAGCGAAATCGTGGACGAGAATGACAATGTCCGCGACATGCAGCAGCTTGCCCGGGACCGGTGGAAAAAGAAGCAGGTGGTGCTTCCGGCCCGCAAACCCGTCGGGCCTGCACAGTAAGACCGGCATTCCGGTCATTCCCGGAAGGTTCAGGCCCCCGGGCAGTTAGTAGTATATGACAGACAAAAAATGGGTGGGTCACCTGGCTGCTGCCGGGGCCTATGCGATTTTCGGATTCAATATCGTTTTCTGCAAGGACGTCGCCAATTCCGGCACGGTCCCGCCCGTCGTTTTCTTTACCCTCCGCGCCTTCGGGGCGGCATTGCTGTTCTGGATCCTGTCCCTGTTCCTTCCGAAGGAGAAAGTACCCGGCAAGGATATCCTGCGCATGGTACTCGCTTCTTTCCTGGGGCTCTTTGTCCCGCAGATGAGCTTTCTGTTCGCCATCGGGATGACCACGTCGATCGATACGGCGCTGCTGGGTTCCCTGACCCCGGTATATACAATGTGTTTCGCTTTCCTTTTCCTCGGAGAGCCGATCACGTTCAAGAAGGCCGGCGGCGTGGCGATGAGCCTCGCCGGCGTACTGCTGCTGATTTTCAACTCCGACCATTCCGCCGGGGCGGTGGACCGGACCCAGCCGCTGGGCATCCTGCTGCTCCTCCTGAACGGATTGAGTTTCGCCGGTTATCTGGGAGCTTTCCGTCCCCTGATTTCCCGCTACCACGTCGTCACGCTGATGAAGTGGATGTTCCTTTTCTCCCTGGTCCTGGCCCTGCCGTTCTCGGTGTCGGGTTTCGCGCAGACGGATTTCTCCGCGATTGCGCCTGACGTGGCCTGGGAAATCGCTTTCGTCATCTTCTTTGCCACGTTCGTGGCCTATTTCCTGATCCCGGTCGGGCAGAAACTTCTCCGGCCTACGCTGGTCAGCCTGTATTCTTATCTGCAGCCGATGATCGCGACGGCGCTGAGTATCGCCATCGGGATGGACCGCTTCACCTGGCAGAAGGCGCTGGCGGCGTTCCTGGTATTCGGGGGACTTGTGCTCGTGAGCCGCTCCCGTGCAGCCCGCGAGGGATAAGGGCCGCTAACCGACCAGGACTTTCTTGTATCCCAGCCGGTGAAGCTCGATGGCGGCACCGATGCGGTAGAGTACCGTATAGGTCCTGGCAAGCAGATAGAAACCGCGTGCGGTCTGCGTCTCTATGCCTTCGTGCTGGAACAGACCGAGTACGGCGAGCGCGCAGCTCTGCAGGGTGTCGCTGATTTTTTTGGCTTCCGGACTGTCCAGGGACAGACCCAGGATGTCCCGCAGGATATGCTCGTCCATGTCATCCCAGCCCCGGGAGCCGTACCAGCGGCGGTAGGGGAGTTCCCGGTAACGGTGCCAGTCGGAGTCCCAGCCCCAGGCGACCCCCATCCCCAGGAAACCGGCCCAGGCGATGGCCGCTTCCGGATAGTCATTGAAGTTGACCACCGCGTCAGCGATATAATCTTTGATGTAGACATCCCACAGTCCGTCGATATCGGGGTTGCGGACCAGGTCGGCCGGGAGCAGTCCGGCGCCGCTGCAGACTTTCACGAGACCGTCTTCGAGGGTTTTCTCGAACCGGTCGAGGTAGCTTGTATCTTCTTCTTGCATCAGACTCTGCGGATTTTGATGACCTGCTTGAGGCTGCCGACCTGCGAGAGGACTTTGTCCAACTCTGCGCTGGAGGGTACCAGCAGGCGGATGGTGATTTCATAGGTCCCCGCACGCAGGTTTTCTTTGACGTTGAAGGCGCGCATCGAGACCTTGAACTGTCCGATGACGGCCATGACGGCGCTGAGTACCGGGTGGTCCAGTTCCGCCGTGACGTTCAGGGTGCACTGGAAATCCCCGGTGGTGGGATTGTCCTGCCACACGACCTTCTGGATGCGGTAGGGATAGCGCTCGATGAGCCGGGCGGCGTTGGGACAGGAAATGCGGTGGATCTTGATGCCCTCGGTGCGGGTCACGAAGCCGAACACGTCGTCCCCGAAGACCGGATTGCAGCATTTGGACATCTTGTATTCCAAGCCCTTGACATTTTTGGCATTGATGACGAGGATATCGTCGGTGGACGCTCCGGAATATCCCTTCGGGGCGGGCGTGTCGGGCAGGGCGGGTTCTGCCTGGACGGGGCGTTCATACTGGGAGGACTGCTTCTGCTGGATGAAGACCTTGATGTCGTTGATGTCCACCTCTTCCCGGGAAATGGCAGCCATGAACGGCAGGATGGAGGGGTACTTCCGCAACTTGATGAATTCCATGAGCCACTCGTCCGGCAACTCGAGCTTCCAGTTGCGCAGGCGGCGCTCCAGGATCTCCCGGCCATCGGCCGCCGCTTTCCGTTCGTCGGCATCGAGTTCCTGTTTGATCTTGGTGCGGGCCTTGGAGGTCACGACCCAGCCCAGCCAGTCGCGGTTCGGCCGCTGGTCCTTGCGGGTCAGGATTTCCACGACGTCGCCGGTCTTGAGTTTTTCGCGGATCGGCACGCCGCGTCCGCCCACCCGGCCTCCGATGCAGCGGCAGCCGAGCCCGGAATGGATGTTGAAAGCGAAGTCCAGCACGGAAGCCCCTTTCGGCAGGATGCGGAGTTCTCCGCTGGGCGTGAAGACGAAAATCTCCTTGTCCGGCGGAGCCGGCATTTCTTCCGGCGAAGCCTCCAGCGGATGTTCCAGGGTGTCCCGGACGGACTGCAGCCAGCGGTCCATGGTCGCCTCGTGCCGGATTCCTTTATAGGCCCAGTGCGCGGCATTCCCGCTTTCGGCCTCGATGTCCATCCGTTTGGTGCGGATCTGGACTTCGAGGGCCTGTCCCTGCCGGTTCTTGACCGTGATGTGCAGCGATTCGTAACCGTTGGGGCGCGGCGTGGTGAGCCAGTCGCGCAGGCGTTTCGTGTCCGATTCGTACTCCTCGGTCACATAGGAAAAGACTTTCCAGCAGAGATCTTTCTCGAGTTTGGGGTCATCCTCGCAGTCGATGATGAAGCGGATGGCAAAGACATCGTAGACGCCCTCGAACGGGACTTTCTGCACCTGCATCTTGCGGTAGATGGAGTAGGCGCTCTTGGTGCGGATCTTCAGCTTATAGACGATCCCGGCGTCGGAG
>JAILAO010000013.1 GCA_024681565.1 Bacteroidales bacterium | reverse complement strand
CCCAGGCCCGGCAGTTGGCCGTGTCCAGCCGGGCATGCATCGCCGTATCCAACTGGATGGTCACCCGGACATGCTGCGGCGGAGCCGCGAGTTCATCCGTCACAAGCTGGAGGTGGAGCATATCGTAGTCGTTGAGGGTTTTGACCGCATGGGTCATTACATAGACCGGCTCAAAGACATGCTCTCCATATTCGCCGATGCCCCAGCAGAGTTCGACTCCGTCATATTTGTGCACGATGCCATAGCGTCCGGCTTTCTGCTTGCGGGTGCGCTCGGTATCCCACTCGCCGTCATCGGAGAGGAGGACGCCGTCACTGAATACGCGGAAATCCCGGATTTCGATATCTCCGAGGTTGGTCCGGGGGAGGTACCATTCGGTAATCGTCGTACCGGTATCGACATTCCAGCTCTCGTGGATCAGGGCATCGCCTGAAGCAGAGAGCTTGACTTGGATGGACAGATCGCGGACTTCCTGTTCACGACCAAAGACGGCAAAGGTCGAAACCAATGCCGCCAGCAAGGTGATCCAGTATCTCATTACTAGAGGTTGAGAGAAGGCATTTCGGTCTTTTTCTCTTCGGTCTTGAGGTATTCGCGATTCTTGAATCCGAAGAGACTTGCGACGATGGAATCCGGAATCTGACGGATCAGCTTGTTGTAGTTGGTCGCGGTATCGTTGTACACCATCTTGCTGGTACGTACCATGTTGGTGTATTTGTCAACGGCATCCATCGCTTTGGCATAGTTCTCATTGGCCTTGAGCTCTGGATATTTCTCGACCACGACATTGATTCCGGCGGCCACCTGGCCCATCAGGCCTTCCTGTTGGTCCACTTGCTCGGCGGTGCTGTTGCCATCGATGGGACGCCGTTGGGCGATCACATCGCGAAGGGTGTTGTACTCATGCTCGTTGTAGGACTTGATAAGTTCCACCATGCCGGTCAGGGCATCCCAGCGGCTTTCCTGCTGGACACCGATGGTGCTCATGGCATTCTGGCAGAGCTCATCCTGGTTGACGAGTTTGCGCTGGACGGAGATTACCCATAAAACGAGGAGGGCAACGACGGCAAGGACGATAATGATAGTCATAATCTTGAGGTTTAAGAATTGTCATGTAAAAGTAAACAATTCATTCGAAAAATAAAAGAGGCCCGGCGGCCGACAGCACTTGGCTATCCGGAAGGGAGAAAAGCGTCCATCATCATACTGGATTTTCAGGTTAAACAAATAAAATATATGTGATTATCCCTTGATTTCAAAAATAAGGGGCGCACTGTATTGTGGGAAACGTGCACCCCATACCCTATCATTAACCAAATTCCACAGGCAAAGATACTTTTTCGCAAGGGGACCTTCGGTCTGTATATCGGTCAATGGAGAGAGGAAAAACGGTCAATTCTCCGGCCTTATGCTTCTTCGTTTTCCGACCTTAATAAAAAATGATTATCTTGTTTTCGAGAAAAGAATACAACATGCAGCGAGTCCTGTCCCTCTTTTTTATGCTCCTGGCCGTTACCCTGCAGGCCCAGGAGATCCGCCTGTCGAACCGTTTCGTCATTGATGTCACCATCGATGCGCAAGACCGCATCTGGGTAGGTACGGAGGAAGGACTGAATTGTTATGACGGCATCCGCAACCGGGTTTTCCGGAAATCTGCAGACGGCTTGATGTCCGACTCAATCAACGGCGTGCTTGCGGACCGGAACGATCCTTTGGTCTGGGTCGCTTTGCAGAAAGCCGGTCTGGCCTGTTATGACCTGCAGAACGATTCTTTCTCCGTCTATCGGGCCGGAGAAGCGGAAGACACCTTGCCGGATGATGACCTGACCCATGTCGAGCAGGCGCCGGACGGGTCCATCTGGGTCAGTTCCTTCACGAAAGGAATCGCCCGTCTGGATAAAGAGACCGGGAAGTTCGAAAGATACAATGCCGGTTCTTTCGAGGGGATGCGCGATCTCCCGCTTCATACGTTCAAATTCCGTGGCGACCAGTTGGTCCTGGGTTACTGGGAAGATGGCGTCAGTATCCTTTCCCTGACGGACCACTCCCGGATCGATCTCCGGTATGACCCGGACGATCCTTACTCGCTTCCTTCCGACGAGGTCCGTTCCGTGTTGGTAGACAGTAATAACCGGATCTGGGTAGGTACGGCCGCCGGCCTGGCGCTTTATTCGGAAGCGGGCCGCCATTTTACGGTCTTCCGCCACCAAGAAGGTGCTCCCGGTTCTTTGCCGGACGGCACCATTTTCAAACTGAAAGAGGATGCACAGGGGCGTCTGGTGGTGGCGGCCGGCTCCGGTTTTGTGGCGTCTCTGGATATACGGGGAGCCGTCCCTGCACCGGAGGACAATCCGTTTACGGTGCTGAATTCCTCCGCGTCGGGTGATCACCCGGCCATCCGTGCCGTTGAAACAGACCGTTTCGGCAATATCTGGCTGGGTACCTACGGAGGAGGTCTGCAGTTCCTGCCGGGCCATCAGCCGGCCTTGGGTACGATTCCGCTTTTTGCCCGGAATCCCGATTCCCGGGAGACACAGTCTTTGTGGTTTGACAGCGAGGACAGGCTGGTTGCCGGTTCTTCTTCGGGTCTGGTGGCGGAGGTGACCGGCCGGCCCGGCGAGTCGATCCTGGCTGAACTGGGGAACGAGATCGGTCCGGTCCTGAGTTTGCTGCAGGACCGTGATGGCATCTGGTGGATCGGAACAGAACAGGGAGGGTTGTTCCGTTCGGACGGCAAGCATCCCAGATTCATACCCTTGTCCGACCAGAACCTGGCCGTGAGGGCCTTGTTGGAAGACGGCCCCTCCCTGTGGGTGGGTTCCAGCCGTGGCCTGTTCCTGCTGGACCGGAAGAGCGGGCGTATCATGCGGCAGTGGTCATTCCGGGAGGGTACTCTTCCGGATGATCTGGTGCGGAGTCTGCTGAAAGATTCTGCCGGACGGCTCTGGGTCGGAAGCTACGGTCACGGATTGACCGTGTTTGATGCGGATATGGAGCAGCAGGCCCATTATGAACTCAGCTCGGGATTCCTTTCGGACCAGGTCAATCATATCATCGAAGACCATCTCGGCAGAATCTGGGTCGCCACCGCAGACGGACTGGCCCGCTTCGATGCCGGTCCGGAATCCGTCTCCTCGGTCATGACGGAATTTGACAGTCTGCCGGGAGAGAATATCCGCGCCTTGGCCGAAGACGGTTCGGGACGTATCTGGATGAGCTTGAATGACGGTGTCGGCTGTTTGGGGCGTGACGGGAAAACTGCATTTTTCGACAGCCGGGACGGATTGCCGGACGGCAACTATTTCAGTGCCGCCGTCACCGGATCCCCGAAGGGGCGGATCTTTTTCGGCACGACGGGCGGAGTCGCCTGGATCGAACCTTCCGCCCTGCTTTCCGATATCAGAATCCCGCCGGTGGTTTTCCTTACCTCGCCGGAAGATCTTTCCGTCGATTACCGCAACAACTATCTGCTGGTGCGGTTCTGTGTGCCCGACCATTTCCTGGCGCGCAGTGTAGAATATGCCTACCGTCTGCCGGATCTTGATCCTGACTGGCATCCCTGCGGCCCGGAGCTCGAGTTCCATCAATTGCCTTACGGACACCATACCTTGCAGGTCCGGGCCCGTCTGCATTCGATGGAATGGGAAGAGGAGCTGTCTTCGATACCCTTGTATGTCCGGCCGCCTTTCTGGCTGACCTGGTGGGCGAAGGCTTTTTATATCCTGCTCATCCTGGCCGTCCTGGTAGGTTCCATCCTGTACATGACCCGGAGGATCAACCGTAAGAACCGGGAAAAACTCCAGCAGGACAGGCAGTTGCAGGAGCGTCAGGTCGGGGAGGAACGGATGGTCTTCTATACCAACGTTACGCATGAACTCCGGACGCCGCTTACGCTGATCCTGGGTCCGCTGGCCGACCTGTCCGAGGACAAAGAGGTCCCGCCCCAGGTCCGCAGCCGCATCGGCAAGGTCAAGCAGAGTGCGCAGCAGTTGCTGGGCCTGGTCAACCAGCTGCTCGAATTCCGCAGGACGGAGACGAAGAACCGGGCCCTGACCGTAGGATACGAAGACCTGTCCCGTTTTGTGGAAGAGGTGGGACAGCGTTTCCGTGACCTGTCTATCGACAAGGCGGTATCCATCGTCCTGGCGGTCGAACCGGACATCCGCCTGTGGTTCGATGCGGAAGCCTTGACCATCATCTTGAACAACCTGCTGTCCAATGCGCAGAAATTCACGCCTTCCGGCAAGATCGTCCTCTCTTTGCAGCGGGAGAACGGAGCAGCCGTCATCAAGGTCAGCGATACGGGCTGCGGCATCGCAGCCGAGGATCTCGAGCACATTTTCGAGCGCTATTTCCAGGTGAACGGTCCCCAGCATGCTTCCGGAAGCGGTATCGGACTCGCTTTGGTCAAAAACCTCTGTGACCTGCACCACATCGATTTGCAGGTGAGCAGCTCTCCCGGCCAGGGAACGGAATTCCGCCTGCGACTGGATCCGGCGGAGGACTATCCGGAAGCGCGCCGTCTCAGTCCGTTGCCGGAGGAGTCAGAGGAGGAAAGCGTTCCCGCTGAGGATAATGCCAGGCTTCGCATCCTCATCGTCGAGGACAACGCCGAGATCCGCGAATACATCCGGGAATCGCTCGCGTCGGAATACAATGTCCTTCAGGCGGATCAGGGACGGGAAGGCCTGAAGATCGCCATCCGCGAAATCCCGGACATTATCGTCAGTGACATCATGATGCCTGTCATGGACGGAATCGCCTTCTGCAAGGCCATCCGCCAGGATGTACGGACCTCCCACATCCCGGTGATCCTGCTGACCGCCAAGGGTTCCGATGAAGCCCGCGTGGAGGGATACAATGTCGGAGCAGACAGTTACCTGGTCAAACCTTTCCACAAGGCCTTGCTTCTGAGCCGCATCCACAATATCCTGGACACGCGGCAGCGGCTGATGCGCCAGGTTTCCGAATCGGGCACCGCGGAGGATCTTTCTCCGGTGGACAACGAGTTCCTGGTGCGCTATACGGAATTCGTCCAGGAGCATCTGGGCGACGAGAAGATAGACATCGTATCCCTGGCCGGGCAGTTTGCCATGAGCCAGTCCACGCTGTACCGCAAGGTGAAAGCCGTCTCCGGCCTGTCGCCGAATGAGTTGATCCGGAATATCCGGCTGAACAAGGCTGCCGAACTCCTGAAGAAAACCGACCTGTCCATTTCTGAGATTTCCTGGCAGGTGGGTTTTGGCAGTCCGGTCTATTTCCGAAGCTGTTTCAAGGACCGTTTCGGCAAGACTCCCAGCGAGTACCGGGAAAAGCGGGAATAATTCTCCGGAAGGACAAAGAAAAAGGCGTGGCCCCTCAAACGGGTCACGCCTTTTTCATAAAGGAATATCCTTACAGCTGAGGACCGGCGACAACCAGAGCCTTGCCGGCTTCGTTGCTCTCATACTTGTGGAAGTTGTTGATGAAGCGGCCGGCGAGATCCTTGGCTTTCTCCTCCCAGACCTTCGGATCGGCATAGGTGTCGCGAGGATCGAGGATCTTGGTGTCCACACCCTTGAGTTCGGTGGGAACCTCGAAGTTGAAGTAAGGGATCTGCTTGGTCGGAGCCTGGTCGATGCTGCCGTCGAGGATGGCGTCGATGATTCCGCGGGTGTCACGGATGGAGATACGCTTGCCGGTACCGTTCCAGCCCGTGTTCACGAGGTAAGCCTTGGCACCGCTCTTTTCCATGCGCTTGACAAGTTCCTCGGCATACTTGGTCGGATGCAGTTCGAGGAAGGCCTGGCCGAAGCAGGCGGAGAAGGTCGGAGTCGGCTCGGTGATACCGCGCTCAGTCCCTGCGAGCTTGGCGGTAAAGCCGCTCAGGAAGTAGTACTTGGTCTGCTCGGGGGTCAGGATGGAGACCGGAGGGAGCACGCCAAAGGCGTCGGCGGACAGGAAGATGACCTGCTTGGCGGCAGGACCCTGGGACAGCGGGCGGACGATCTTCTCGATGTGGTAGATCGGGTAGGACACGCGGGTGTTCTCGGTGACGCTCTTGTCGTTGAAGTCGATCTTGCCCTCAGCGTCCACGGTCACGTTCTCGAGGAGCG
>JAILAO010000008.1 GCA_024681565.1 Bacteroidales bacterium | reverse complement strand
TCAAGGCCAACCTGGCCAAATACGTGGACTCAACTACAACCTAATAGCACCATTCAATGAGCACGTCAAAATCCCATGTCGATTTCGACTTTACGACCGGCAAAGTAGCGCAGACCGGCCGTAAGAGCAACCTGAGCATGTTCATGATCATGCTCGGCTTCACCTTCTTCTCCGCCAGTATGTGGGCGGGTCAGAAACTGGCCGCCGGACTGGATTTTCAAGGATTCCTGCTGTCACTGCTGCTCGGCGGTCTCATCCTGGGCGCCTATACGGGCGCGCTCGGCTTCATCGGCGCCGAGAGCGGCCTGACCCTGGACATGCTGGCCCGCCGCAGCTTCGGCAACAAGGGCAGCTGGCTCCCCAGCGCGATGATCAGCTTCACGCAGGTGGGCTGGTTCGGCGTGGGCCTGGCGATGTTCGCCATCCCCGTGGCCAAGGAAGTCCTCCATCTGGACCTGGATGGTGACATGCCCGCCAAAGTCTATATGCTCGTGGCCATCGCCGGCATCCTGATGACGGCCAGTGCGTATTTCGGCATCAAGGGCCTGACGCTGATCAGCTATATCGCCGTCCCGGCGGTTGCCATCCTCGGCACCGTGGCGATGATCCTCGCCATCAAGCGCGGCGACGTGGGTCTCGTGGAGCAGTTCTCCCGCGGCACCAAGGACCTCTCCGTCATCGCCGGCGCCGGCCTCGTGATCGGCAGCTTCGTGTCAGGAGGCACGGCCACGCCCAACTTCACGCGCTTCGCCAAGAACGCCCGCGTGGGCCTTTGGGTGACCGTCATCGCCTTCTTCCTGGGCAACAGCCTGATGTTCCTGTTCGGCGCCGTGTCCAGCATCTATGTGGGCGGCAACGATATCTTCGAGGTGATGCTGCATCTCAACCTGTTCTACTTCGCCATCCTGGTCCTGGGTCTCAATATCTGGACGACCAACGACAACGCCCTCTACAGCGCCGGCCTCGGTCTGTCCAATATCACGGGCCTCTCCAAGAAGACGATGGTACTGATCTCCGGCCTGATCGGTACGGTGGCCGCCGTCTGGCTGTACTGGAACTTCTGCGACTGGCTGAATGTGCTGAACTGCACCCTTCCGCCTGTCGGCATCGTGCTGATCCTCAGCTATTTCCTGAACCGGAAATCTTACCTGAAGGATGAGATGCCCACCATCCAGGTCAATTGGTTCGCCGTGCTCGGCGTCGTGCTGGGCGCTGTGGTGGCCAATCTCGTGAAATGGGGTATCCCGTCCATCAACGGTATGGTGGTCGCTGCGATTTGTTTCATCATCGGTGAATCTATTCGGAAGAAATAATTACTTTTACCACACATAATTCTATACACTATGAGTCAAGTCCATGTTATTGATCACCCGATGATCCAACACAAGTTGACCATCATGCGGGACAAAGAGACAGGTTCCAAGGATTTCCGCCAACTGCTCGAAGAGATCTCCCTGCTGATGGGATACGAGATTACGCGGGACATTCCCCTGGAAGACAAGGAAATAGAAACCCCCATCTGCAAGATGACCGCCAAGAAGGTCAGTGGCCGCAAACTGGCCATCGTCCCCATCCTCCGGGCGGGCATGGGAATGGTCGAAGGTCTGCACACCCTCGTACCGGTGGCGAAGGTCGGCCATATCGGCCTGTATCGCAATGAAAAGACCCACGAGCCCGTGGTCTATTACTGCAAGCTTCCCGAGGACATCCAGGAGCGCCTGGTGATCGTCACGGACCCGATGCTTGCGACGGGCGGCAGTTCCTGCGACGCCCTGACGATGCTCAAGGAGCGCGGCTGCAACAACATCCGCCTGATGTGCCTGGTGGCGGCTCCGGAAGGAATCGCCCGCGTGCAGAAAGAGCATCCGGACGTCGATATCTATGTCGCGGCCGTCGATGACCATCTCAATGAGGACGCCTACATCGTCCCGGGCCTGGGAGATGCGGGAGACCGGATCTTCGGTACGAAGTAGATCCTTCGCTCTCAGGATGACATCCTGATTCAGTAGCAAACAATAAGGCGCCTGCATTTGCAGACGCCTTATTCTGTGTCATTCCGAGCGCAGCGAAGATTCTGCTAATAGCTGTCGTAGTACTTGGCCTCCCGCGGCGTGACCTTGGACATGTTGTCCAGCAGGTCCTGGTTGGTCTTGTACTCGTCCATCAGTTGCAGCATGAAGTTCATGGCCTCGGTCGGGTTCATGTCGGCCAGCAGTTTGCGGAGGATCCAGATGCGCTGGCTCTGGTCCTGACGGTACAGCAGGTCGTCGCGGCGGGTGCCGGAAAGGACGAGGTTGACGGCCGGGAAAATGCGACGGTTGGCGAGCGTGCGGTCGAGCTGGATCTCGCTGTTGCCGGTACCCTTGAACTCTTCGAAGATGACTTCGTCCATCTTGGAACCGGTTTCGGTCAGGGCCGTGGCGAGGATGGTGAGCGAGCCGCCGCCCTCGATGTTGCGGGCAGCACCGAAGAAGCGCTTGGGCTTCTGCAGGGCATTGGCGTCGACACCGCCGGTCAGGACTTTGCCGGATGCCGGCTGGACGGTATTGTAGGCCCGTGCGAGGCGCGTGATGGAGTCGAGGAGGATGACCACGTCGTGGCCGCATTCGACCAGCCTGCGGGCTTTCTCGATGACCATATTGGCGACCTTGACATGCTTTTCGGCCGGCTCGTCGAAGGTGGAAGCCACCACCTCGGCCTGGACCGAACGCTGCATGTCCGTGACTTCTTCCGGACGCTCGTCCACGAGCAGGACGATCTCATAGACCTCCGGATGGTTGTTCGCGATGGCATTGGCGATGCTCTTGAGGAGCAGGGTCTTACCGGCCTTCGGCGGGGAGACGATCAGCATACGCTGGCCTTTTCCGATCGGGGCGAACATGTCCACGATGCGGCAGCTGACATCCCGGTTGCTGGAGCCGCCGGTCAGGTTGAACTTCTCGTCCGGGAAGAGGGGAGTGAGGAAGTCGAACGGCACGCGGTCGCGGATGAATTCGGTGCTGCGCCCGTTGACGGTATTGATCTTGACCAGCGGGAAATATTTGTCACCCTCGCGCGGGGGCCGGATTTCGCCGGTCACGGTGTCACCGCTCTTCAGGGCGTTGTACTTGATCTGCTGTTGGGAGACATAGATCTCGTCCGGGGAGGTGAGATAATTATAATCGGAGGAGCGGAGGAATCCGTATCCGTCCGGCATGATCTCCAGGACGCCGGTCGCTTCGACCGTGCCTTCGAACTCCGGCACTCTCGGCCGGTTGTTCTGCGGGTTGTTCTGGAAACGCTGGCGCTGCTGGCCGTATTGCTGGAAGTTCTGGCGGGGCTGCTGGCCGTTCTGCTGCGGCTGGCCGCCGTTGTTCTGGGCCGGCGCTTCGTTGGTAACGTTCTGCGGCCGGACTTGCTCCTCTGCTTTTTTCTCCGCCTTGGCCGGTGCCTCGGGTTTCTGCTCCTGCTTCGCAGGGGCGTCCGCCTTCGGGGTTGCCGGGGCTTGCTCGGCAGCGGTTCCCGCTTCGGCTTTTACCTTTGGTTTGCGACCGCGTTTCTTGGGCGCAGGGGCCTCGGGAGCCTTCTCCTGGCTCTCGGCTTTGACCTCCGGGGCAGGGGATTCCTCCTTCTTTTCAGCGGCAGCGGCGGGCTTGGCAGCCTTTTCTTTTTTGGCTGCCGCCTTCTCCGGCTCGGCAGCGGCTGCGGCCGCGGCCTTCTTGGGCGGACGTCCCCGACGCTTGGGCTTGTCTGTTTCGGGTGTGGGTTTGAGGGATTCGACGGTGGCTTCGGCGTCCAGGATCTGGAAGCGCAAGTTTTCGTCGTCAAGTTTTTTGGTGCCCTTGAGATTAAGATCTCCGGCTATGGACTCGAGCTGTTCCCTGTTCATTCCGGTCAGCTCGGAAAGCTTGTGTATCATAAGGAATTGTTAGATCCGGTGAGTACCGGAAGGTTCGATATGCAAAGATACACAAATAATTTAATTATCCCAATAGCTGTCGCTTTTCTTGAATCTCAGCAGGTCCGAAAGTGCCGCGGCGTTGGCTGCAATGCGGAAACTGTAGGATTTCCACGTGCCGGTCGGAATCCAGGAGACGGAGATATTGAAGCAGTGCAGGTCGTATGTGGCGCTGATGCTCGTGGTTGAGATGTTCTTGGCTACGAAGTCGTATCCGCTGCTCAGGTTGATGGTCATCTTGGGCGTCAGCTTGATGTTGCCGGACGCATTGAGCGTGGCTGTGATGCGGTTTTTGTAGACCGCTTTCGCCAGATCGCTGTCGTAGGACCAGGTACGGGAAAGGCTGAAGCTGGAACTCAGGTTCACGGACCAGGGTACGTCCGGGTTCGAGTAATACAGCCAGCCGTCCGGGATGTATTCACCCGTGACCGGGTGGTAATACATACGCTGGTAATAACCGGCGGCGCCGGAACTGCCGCGTCCGTCGCTGCCCGTGCCGTCGTAACCGTTCATCTTGCCTTTTCCGGAAATCGAATAGGAGGCGGAGATGTTGAAATTGGTCAGGCGGGCGAGTCCCTGCCCGCGCGTGATGGCGAAGCGGTTGTAGCGGGTGCCCTTGTCGCTGATGGCGTAGGGGTCGAATCCGGCGCTGGCGCTGATGCTGATCTTGTTGAACAGGGAGGTGGACATGCTCATCGAGATGGTGCTCATCTTGAGCGAGTCCGCCAGGAAATTGTAACTGGTGTTGATGCTCAGCTGGTCGATCAGTTTCACCTTCTTGGTCCCGGTCCCCGTCGTATCCGCGAAGTCGCGGACCTTGGCTTCCAGGTTGTTGCCTACCGAGAAGGAGGCGGTCGCCGAACGGCCGCGACCCGGCGCGGAATAGATCTGGCCGGAGTAGATGTTGTACTGGTAGGTCTTGGCGTCACCCGCCGCATCCGTGTAGTTGAGCGTCCGGTATCCGTTGGCGTAAGTGCCTTTCTCCGGACTGAGGGAGACCGATACGGAAGGGGAGATCACGTGCCGGATGGCC
>JAILAO010000180.1 GCA_024681565.1 Bacteroidales bacterium | reverse complement strand
GTTTGTCCCCGCTGTCGTCCACTTCCCAGAACTGAGGTTTGCGCGGGCCGTTGCCCTCCACGTGGTGGACGACATAGAGCAGTTTGCCCTCAAACGTACGGAAAAGCATCCCGTGGCCGGAGTTGTCGGCCAGGAACGGCTCCGGCTCCTGCACCCACGGTCCGGAGATCTTGCCGGACTCGGAGTAACAGACGGCCTGCAGGTAACGCTCCTTGCCCCAGGTGGACCAGAGCATGCCCAGACGGCCGGTCTGTGTACGGAACATCTGGGGTCCGTCGGTCACCCAGCCCGGCATCTTGAGCCCGAAGGTGGCCTCGCCCAGGGAGTTCATCTCGCCGCAGCAGGGCAGTTCGCTGGCACGGAACATCGTCACGGGTTTCGGAGAGACGGTATAGGAAAGGTCCGGAGCCAGTTCGATGTAATCCATCGTACCGTCGATCAACTGTGTCCACTCGTGAACGAAGATCATGTAGATCTTGCCGTCCTCCTCGTAAAGCGTGCCGTCGATGCAGTCCCAGTCGTGGGGCTGGTAATCATAGCCCGGCGTGATGGCGAAGGACTTGTAGGGGCCCTCCGGCTTGTCGGAACGGAGCAGATAGGTCTGGTTGTGGGGGACGTTGTAACGGCGCGGGACCTGCTGGATGAGGTCGGAGTGGTCGCTCCAGGTGCCGGCATAATAGTAATAATCCCCGATCTTGTGGATCTCCGCCGCTGCGGCGAAACCGGCCCGCTCCAGCCAGAGTCCCCGGATGTCGATGACGTTGTATGGCCCCGTCCACATCTTGAGGTCGGTACTCTTGTACATGCGTCCGCCGGAACTGGTCAGGTAGTAGGTCTTCGTGGCCTCGTCGGCGAGGATGTAGGGATCACTCATCGAGAGTTCTTCGAAGGGAACGGTGCGGATGCGGTTCATCTCGGCCATCCGGGCGCGCATGCGCGCCGCGAGGCCGGTGGTATCGGTCGTGTGTGTGCCGCCGAAATTGCGCTGGCCGGGATCGGCCGGCGGCGCCTGTTCGCCGGGAAGGATCTGGGCGAAAACAGCCGTTGTACATAACAGCAATGCTGCCGTAAGAACATTCTTGATTGTCATATTTGATAATTGCTGGTTGTTAGTCGTCTCTTAATGATTCACCACGAATCAATCAAAAACGGGCGCCGCTCCCGCGGGGCCCGTTTCCCACAATACAATTAACCAAAATCTACCACCCGGTAATTATTTGTTCGAAAGAGTCACGGGTAAAACCCTTCCGTCACGGTTTTCATTGAATCCCGCAATGCAAAAGTATTTTTAATTTTCGGAAAGGAATTTCAAAAGCGGACCATTTCCAATCAATCTTCAACCATCTGCTACCCTCCGGGGACTGTTTGACAGGAATGAAAGGATTTCTAAAGCAACAGCGCCGAAATCAAAAAGGAGCGGACCCGGCCGGGGTCCGCTCCGCTTGTTACAGAATACTAACGATCAGGTTTCCGTCATCACCAACCCGGGTTCTGGACAATGTTGGGGTTCTTGTCCATCACAGAGGTCGGATACGGGAAGAACTCGTGTTTGCCAGCCTTGAAGCCAACTTCATTCTTAGCATCGATGGCCTCGTGGGTGTCGACGGTGTAGAAACGGCTGTCAGCCTCGGTGCCGTGCTCCCAGGTGACTTTCTCGCCGGCAGCAGGGGCGCGGTGCAGCTTGTCGAAGAGCTTCGGCACAGCCTGGCCGGCCAGTTTCACGCGGTCGGTGTCGCCCCAACGGAGCAGGTCGAGCCAGCGGCTGCCTTCGAGCCAGAGCTCATAGCTCTTCTCCTTCTTCAGGACGCTCATATCCACAGAGGCGGCGAGAGCCAGGCCCGCACGAGTGCGGATCTCGTTCACGGCCCAGGCACCCTGCGTGTTGTCGCCGCTCTGGAGGCAAGCCTCGGCATAGAGCAGGAGAACTTCGGCATAGCGCATAATCAGACCGTTGTTCATACGGACGTTGTTGCCATAATTGGCGACATCGGTACCACGAAGGAGCTGTTTGAACGGCAACCAGAAAGACTGGCCGTAGAGACCGTCCTTGACATCGGCGATGCCGATATCCTTGCTGGCCTTCTTCTGCTCGAGCGTCATCGCGTTGATCTCGTCGTTGTTGTATTCCATATTATACACGGCGTCGTCAATGTGCTTGAGCGTAGCGTCGAAACGCGGAGAGTGGCCATCATTGGCGAAGAACTCATCACCGAACCACTGCGGGACACCGAGTCCACCCCAGCCGTCGACGCCCCCCGTGTACTTGGACTGCGGGGATGCGCCGGCCACGAAGTGGTCGGAACGCCAGTTCCAGATATTGGCCTCCATCCAGGTGGAGCGCTGGATCATACCACCCCAAGCACCGATACCGGAATTAGGTTCAATGTTGAGCTCGAAGACCTTCTCCTCATTGGCATCGCCTTCGACGTGGAAGTTCTCCCAATAGCGGTTACCGGGGACGAGGGCATATTTGCCCGAGTCGATGACCTTCTTGAGGGCAGCCTTGGCGCCGGAGTAATCCTTCACGAAGAGGAGCGCCTTGCCTTCGACAGCCCAGGCGAAGCCCTTGGTGACTTTCACGGCACCGTCCTTGTCAGACGTGCTCTTGCGCTCGTCGAGGTCAGCAACGGCAGCCTCGCACTCGCTGGCAACCCACTTGTAGAGATCTTCGTGGCTCATCGGGTTGTCCGGATCCTTGTCGGAGTTGTACGGCAGACCATCAGTAATCACGTGGTCGATGAAAGGCGGGGTGTTCCACAGGGAGGTGAGGATGAAATAGATGTAGGCGCGCAGAACGCGGGCCTCGGCGACCACGCGCTTGGTCGTGGCGGTCGGGCCGCCTTCGGGCAGGCCATCCTTGAAGTTGTCGATCACCAGGTTGCAGGCGTAGTTGACCTGGAACAGGTTTTTGTAGAAGTGGTCGACCACCTGGTTGCCGGAGTCAAGACGGAACTCGTCCAGCTGGGCCATAAAGTCGTTGTCGCCGAAGTTTGAACCGGCGGCATATGTATCGTCACCGCAGTTGTTCAAGGCGGCCTTGTAATCGGTGTAGATGGAACTTCCGTCCTGACCGGTCACGCGGGTAACAAAACGAGCGTAGGCCGCAGCCATAGCTGCCTCCGCGTCTGCATCAGTCTGGTAGAAAGTCTCGATGGCGGTAACACCCTTCTGCGGGATGTCGAGGTTCTTCTCGCAGGAAACAGCTGCGAACAGGGCGGCAACAGCGAGAACCGAGTATACTATTTTTTTCATATTCCGTATTCTTTTAAGCATTAGAACGTCAGGTTCACACCGAAGACAACTTTCTTGGTGGTCGGATACGAACCGGAGTCGACACCACGGGAACTGGAGTTATTGAGGGAAGCGGTCTCCGGATCGGCACCGGGATACTTCGTGAAAGTGAAGTAGTCATCCAGGGAGACGAAGAAGCGGAGATCGCTGATGAGCGCCTTCTGGGTGATGGCCCGAGGCAGCGTGTAACCGAGCTGCACCTGCTTGATCTTGAAGAAGGAACCGTCGAAGACGGCGGCGTTGGAGCTGAAGAACTCCCAGCTCGTGGCGACCCGCTTCATATCAGGATACTTGGCGCTGGCCTTGTCGACGGCCGGATTGCCCCAGGAGTTCTTCCAGAAGGTGGTCAGGCCGTTGGTCTTGGTACGGTCGGCGGAGACCATCAGGTTGTAGATCTCGTTGCCGGCGACACCGGTGCCGAAGATCACGAGGTCGAGGCCCTTCCACGCGAGGTTGATCGTGAGACCGTAGGTGAGGTTAGGAATACCCTCGCCGAGGTACTGCTTGTCGTTCTCGCCCGGCATTCCTTCGAGGATCTTGCCATCTTTGCCAAGGTACTGCGGAGCACCCTCGGCGTTCACACCTGCGTACTTGTAGCCGCGGAAGTACCAGATCGGGTAGCCGGCCTCGAAGGAGGTCACGAGCACTTCGTTCAGACCGCTGACGACGTCGGTGTTGATACGGTCGAGCAGGGAGTGGACCTCGAGGACCTCGTTCTTGAGAGTCGAGAGGTTGGCGTTGACGCTGTAATGGAAGTCACCGATGTTGTCTCTCCAGCCGAGTTCGAACTCGAGACCCTGGTTGAGCACTTTGCCGGCGTTGACCGTCGTGCTCGACACACCGATTTCCGGAAGCGGGGAGATCGAGATCAGCAGGTCGTTGGTGAGTTTCCTGTACCAGTCAACCGTCAAGGAGAGACGGTTGTTGAGGAAGCGGGCGTCGAGACCGAAGTCCAGCTGCTCGGAGGTCTCCCACTTCAGGTCGGGATTCGCGAGGCCGGAAGGCATAGAACCGTAGGTGGCACGGCCGTCGCCTGCGGACGGGTTGTACTGGTAGAACTGACCGTTCAGCGCGATGGAGGTGGAGTAGCGATAGTCGCTCAGGACGTTGACGTTACCGTTGAGACCCCAGGATGCGCGGAGTTTCAGGAAGGCGACGGCGTCGCGGCCCACGTTGTCGCGGAAGAACGGCTCGTTGCTGATGGTCCAGCCGGCGGACACGGAAGGGAAGTAACCCCAGCGGGCCTGCTTGGACAGTTTGGAGGAGTCGTATGCGTCTGCACGGAAGTTGGCCTGCAGGCTATAGCGGTTGTCGAAGGAATACATCAGACGGCCGAAGTAGGAGAGCTGGGCGCTCATATTCGGAGCATTGCCGTAGCCCCTGCTCGTGGACTCGATGGGGTTCACGTAATCAATATAGAGGAAGTTAGGTTCATAGCCCTTGAGAGCGTCCGGGCCGTTCGCACTCATACTTGCGTTATCGGTGCGCTCCTCGGTGTAGGACATACCGACCATCGCACCGACGTTGTGCTTGCCGAAGGTGCGGTTGTAGTTGGCGAAGTTCTCCCACTGATAGTAGTAGCTCGTGTTGACGTTCGCGGAGATGTCGTGGTTCGGGGACTGGGCCATGGAGGTCAGCCAGTACGGCTTGGTGTAGCTGTGGCTGCTGTTCTGGTTGATACGGTAGCCGAAGCGGGAAGTGATCGTCAGGCCCGTGATCGGAGTCAGGTTGGCAGCGAAAGCGCCGCGGATGTTGATACCGCCGCTGGAGCTGTCGGTCTTGTCACGCTGGAAGAGCGGGTTACCGGTGGCTTCCTCGAGGAATTTGGACGTGCCGTAGAAGTCGTTGTTGTGGGTCGGATCTCTCGGGATCAAGTTTGGATCGGTCGCGTAGTGCTCCTGCATACCGCCCGGGGTGTTCTTGATGTCGGAGATGTAGGCCGGGGTCAACGGGTCGATGGAGACCACAGAGTTCAGCACGGAGCCGTAACCGTTGGAGACGGACCGGCGGCCCCACTTCTCGATGGAGTTGTTCGTCGAGACGTTCAACCATTTGAAGATCTGGTAGTCGGCGTTGATCTGGGCGGTCAGACGCTGATAGGTGTCCTTCTTACCCACGAAGATACCGTCGTTGTCGACGTAGTTGAGGGAGGTGAAGAAGTGTCCCTTGTTGTTGCCACCCTGGAAGGTGACACCGTACTGTTTGCTCCAGCTGGGCTGGTACACAGACTCATACCAGTCATTGTCAATGCCGTTGTAGCCGTTGGCGGTCAGCAGTTCCGGGGTGAGATTGCCGATGTAGGTCTGGTACTCAATGTAATCCTTGGCGTGGAAGATATCAGCCTTCTTGCCGAGGGACTGCAGGGTGAAACGACCGTTGAAAGTCACGGAAGAGTGACCATCCTTACCGCTCTTGGTGGTGATGAGCACGACACCGTTACCAGCCTGCGCTCCGTAGATGGCGGCGGAAGCAGCGTCCTTCAAGACTTCCATAGACTCAATCATAGAAGGATCGAGGTACTGGATATTGTCCACCTTCAGACCATCGACGATGAGGAGCGGTCCGATGGAACCGGAGTTCGAGGAGTAACCACGAACACGGATCGAAGCACCCTCACCCGGAGCGCCGGAAGTGTTGATGATCTGGATACCTGCGGCCTTGCCCTGGAGGGCGGCGGCGGCGTCCGTCGTGGAACGGTTCTCGAGGTCTTCCGAACGCACGGACGCGACGGCACCGGTCAGGTCGCTCTTCTTCTGCACGCCGTAACCGATCACCACGGTCTCTTCAAGCATCTCGGTATCCTCTTCGAGGACGATGTTGAAGGTGGTCTGGTTACCGATGGGGAAGGTCTGGCTCTTGTAGCCGATGCTCTCGACGGAGATGTTGGCTCCGGCGGGGACGCTCAGCGTGAAGGCGCCATTGATGTCGGTAGCAGCACCGATGCGGGTGTTGCCGACAACAGTAACAGCCGCGCCGATGACCGGAAGTCCACCGGTATCGACGACCGTACCGCTGATGTTGCGGTTCTGGGCATAGACTGAATCCATTCCCAGCAGACTGGCAGCTACGACCAGGACGGTCATCGCAGCCCTTGCAAATAAATGCTTCGTCATACGTAAAATATTTGGTTAGTGAGTTGAATGTTTGTTCAGTGGGTTTGACGCCATCCCGGCGGCAAGACAAAAGTATCTTATCTAAAATAAAACGGATTTCAAAAGATGACCAATTACAATCAATCTTAAACCAAATGGTGCGAGACCGGCCTGCAAGCCGTGAAAATGAAATCATTTCTAAAGGGATTGACACAATAGTTAAAGAACAAATTGCTAACTTGCAACTTGAAACAAAAGCACTGATGAGACGTTTTTTCTGTATCTTTTTATTCCTGTGCGGGTTGGCTTCCACCACCCTGCAGGCGGCGCCTTACTATTATTTTGAACATTATACAACCTATGAAGGACTTCCGTCCAACACCATCCACTGCACCTTCCAGGACCGCTTCGGTTTCGTCTGGGTCGGCACGCGCGACGGCCTGAGCCGCTTCGACGGCTACGACTTCCGCAGCCTGAGCCGGACGGTCGAAGGGAACATCGTGAACCTGGCCAGCATGGACATCGACGAAGATGAGGACGGACTCCTCTGGTTCACGACATCCTCCGGTGTCGGTTATTACAACCCTTTCAACGGCCAGGTGGAATCCTTCGGGCGGCTTGGCGATGCCATCTGCTTCCACCTCAAGGCAGACCACAAAGGAAATGTCTGGTTCGCAGGAAACAAACTGCACCGCTATATCAAAGAGCGCGGCGAGTTCCAGGAGTACAGTTTCGCCAACAGCTCCCCAAGCCAGATCGCGGTCGATTCCTACGAGGCCATCTGGGTTATCCTCGGAGACGGCAGCCTGCACTACTACGACAAGCGCCACGACCGTTTCGAGGCGGCTGACGTCCCCTGGCGCCTGAACAACCTGATCGCGGCCGAGAACGGACGCCTGCTCGTTTCCACCACGGACAACAAAGTCCTGCTGATCGATGCGGTGACCCTGGCGGCGGAAGACGTCTTCGATGCCGGCCGGCGGGAAATCCGGCACATCCTGGAACGGACGCTGGGAGAATTCTGGATCGGCACCAATGACGGTCTGTTCGTCAAACAGCCCGGACGGAACGGGGAGGTCTCCGAAGTCTTCCACCACGACCGCGACGCCCATTCACTGTCCGCCAATTTCATCACCAGCCTGTCAAAAGACAAATCCGGCAACGTCTGGATCGGCACCTATTACTCCGGACTCAATGTCTGGCAGAACAAGAACGGCGCCTTCACCATCTACTATGAAAATCCCTCGGAGAGTACGATGCGGGGCCAGATTGTCCGCTCGATCACAACGGACCAGGAAGGGAACATCTGGTTCTGTACCGAGGACGGCTGGCTCAACAAGATCGACCCCGTCACCCGGGCAGGAGGCAACTACCAGCTCACGCCTGGACTCAACATGCAGGGGTTGTCCCTGGACGGAGACAAGTTCTGGATCCACACCTTCGGCAGCGGTGTCTGGACCTACGACTATACCCGGACCAAGATCCTGAAACATTATGATGTCCCGTCCTCCGGATGCGGGATACGCAGCTCGGACGGACGGATCCTCAACGGATCGATGAACGGTATCTACGTCTATGACCCGGCCTCGGACAGCTTCCGCTTCGATCCGGATGCCGGCACGGATTATGTCCACAGCCTCTTCGAGGACAGTCGGGGCAACCTTTGGATCGGCACCTACGGCAACGGTTTCTATGTCCGGACACCGGACGGGCAGTACACGCCCCACTTTACCGCGGCCGAAGGCCGGGGCCTGAAAGCAGACCGGATCACTTCTTTCTTTGAAGACAGCCACCATAAAATCTGGATCACCACCGAAGGCGGCGGACTCAGTTATACCGGATCCTACCCCAATCTCTCCGACCTGCAACTGACGGCCCTGACCGTCGAAGACGGGCTGACTTCCAACGTGACCTGTGCGGTCGCCGAGGACGAGGACGGCATCCTGTGGGTCTCGTCCACGCGCGGCATCACGCGCGTCGATGCCGAGACGGCCCGGATCGTGGACATCCTCTTCGAGCGTCAGCAGATTATCGGGAGCCAGTTCTCCTACGGCGCCGTCCTGACCACGCGCAACGGTCAGATCTATATGGGGAATACCAACGGCATGGTGGGGTTCTCCCCTGCCAAGATGAAACGGGCGGTGAGCGACTATCCGCTCTATATCACGAATATCGAAGCCCACAACGAGAAGCAGACCCAGACCATCCGGGAAGAGGGCCGTTCGACGCTGACCACGGAACGCTTCCGCGTCCGGGCGAAAGACGCGTATCTGCTCTCCATCAGTTTCGCGGCGCCTGAATACTCCATCTATCAGCAGGTCTCGTATTCGTACAGCCTGCTCCGCGGCAAACGGGAAATCCTCGCCGGCATGATAAAACAGAACGAGGTCAACTTCACGGGACTGCGTCCGGGACGCTACCGCTTCGAGATCGGCATCGTCGGCTCGGACACGCCCATCTCCCGGGAAAGCCTCGAATTCGACATTCTGGCCCATCCGCTCTGGTCGCTGACAGCCAGAATCATCTATCTGTTCCTGCTGCTGGTTCTCCTGGGCATTTTCCTGCGCGAACTGGAGATGAAGCGCCGCCGCGACAAAGCCCGCCACCTCTCCAAGGTCGAAAACCAGAAGCAGAAAGAGATCTATGACGCCAAGATCAATTTCTTCACCAACATCACGCACGAGATCCGGACCCCGCTCACCCTCATCAAGATGCCGCTGGACAAACTCATCGCCGAGAAGGAATACACACCCAAATCGGAGAAGGACCTCAAGACCATCCAGGCCAATACGGACCGGCTCCTGTCCCTGACCAACCAGTTGCTCGACCTGCGCAAAATGGAAAAGAACGAGATCAGACCCGTCTTCCTCAAAGAAGACCTCGCCGCGATAGTCCGCACGTCCTGCACCCACTTCGAGCAGATGGCCTCCGAGCAGAAGATCCAGCTCTCCGTAGATGTCCCCGAAGGTCCGTTCGAGGTCATGTGCGTGCGCGACTCCGTCGAAAAGATAATCGGCAACCTGCTCTCCAACGCTGTCAAATATACCCAGGACCGCATCGAAGTGTCCTTGGGGCACTCCAAGGACGGAACCATGGCCGTCCTGCGCGTCAACAGCAACGGCGGAATGATTCCCGCCCGCGAGGCGGAGAAAATCTTCGAGATGTTCTACCAGGTCAATGATTCCCGCAAGAACAAAGGCACGGGACTCGGGCTGCCGTTCGCCCGCTCGCTGGCCGAGCTGCACGGAGGCCAGCTTTTCCTCGACACGAACCGCCGCGACTGCAATTCATTCGTACTCGAACTGCCCGTCGAGCAGCAAAGCCCGATCGTGATCGAGGACAAACCGGTCGTCGAGCCGGAGGCGGATTCTTCGGCCGACCATGACAGCAACCGGCATACGCTGCTGATCGTCGAGGACTCCGCAGAGATGCGCGGCTATCTTGCCCGCGAGCTCTCGGACGACTACAACATCGTGACGGCCGTCAACGGCCAGGATGCCATAGAGAAGCTGCAGCAGGAACGTATCGACCTGGTGGTCAGCGATATCATGATGCCCGTCATGGACGGGTGCCAGCTCTGCAACCACATCAAGACCAACATGGAGTTCAGCCACGTGCCCGTCCTGCTCCTGACGGCAGCCGTAGGCATGGAGACCCGTCTGCAGACCCTGGAAGTCGGGGCCGACGGTTATATCGAGAAACCTTTCCCGATCGAACTGCTGCGCGCCAATATCGCCAACCTGTTCAAGAACCGGGAGATCTCCTACAAGCAGTTCACGAACTCCCCGCTCACGCACTTCAACAGCGTCAACAGCAGCAAGATGGACGAAGAGTTCATGGACAAGCTCCACGGCATCGTGATGAAGCACATGGCCGAGCAGGACCTCAGCATCGAGACCCTGACGGGCATGATCGGCACCAGCAAATCCACGCTCTACCGCAAGGTGAAGGCCAACACCGGCCTCAACATCAACGAGTATATACGGCTCTGCCGCCTGAAGCAGGCGGCAGAGATGCTGTCTTCGCAGAAATACAGGATCAACGAGGTGGCCTACATGGGGGGCTTCTCCTCCCCTTCGTATTTCGCTACCAGTTTCCAGAAGCAGTTCAACATCTCGCCCTCGGCCTTTGTCAAGAACCTCAAGGACTGAGGGCGGGCGTGAACGCCGGTCTTAATCCCAGGTGAAATTCTCAACGTCGTCGAGGAAGATTTTCTCGCGTTCGTCGGGCTGCATCAGCTCCATCGTCACGTTCTTGAACTTGATGTCCCGGGCGTGCTGCATCGACAGGCCCCAGGCGGGCTGGATACCATGGGCGGAAGGCTCGGGATAGCCGCTGTTACGGCCGAAGAAGAACGCGTTGGCACCGCGCTGCAGGCGGACGTCTTCTTTGGTAACCCCACCCCTGTACTGGATGTGGATGTCCCTGAGCGTCACGTTGCGGACCGGATTGCCGGGCAGGCCGACGATCAGGAGGGCGTAGCGCGGGTCGCAGTTGGTCACCACGACGTCGGAGATCTCGATATTGCGGGCGATGGAAGCCGGGAGCTCCTTGGGGCCGCGCATGCGGTCACCGATGCGGATGTAGATCGGTGAATTCCAGATGTCGTCCATCCGGATGTGTTTCACTTTGATATTCTCCATCGGAGCACCGTCCACCGTCTCCAGGGCGAGACCGCGGCAGTGCTTGAAGGTGATGTTCTGAATACGGATATTGCGGAAACCGCCGTTGCTCTCGGTGCCGAGCTTGACGCGGCCGGTAGGGCCGTCCCGGTCCGGAGCGGCCGTGATGGTCGTGCCGTAGGTTCCGTAATAGACGGTGCCGGGATCATAGCCGGAGACCGTGCAGTCCTTGACCAGGACATTCTCCGTGGCCTTGGGGCGGCCCAGGCCGTAGGAGCATTTGAGCACGATGCCGTCGTCGTTGAGCGAGTTCACCGTGCAGTTGGTGATCTTGACATTGGCGCAGCAGTCGATGTCGAACGCATCGCGGTTGGTGTCACAGAGCACGTGGTCGATGACCAGGTTGTCCACACCCGTGAGCAGCAGGGAGAAATGGCCGCTGTTGAGCAGGCTGATCCCCTTGATGGTCACGTTCTTGCAATTCTTCAGGGCGATGGCCTTGTTGGCTTCGGCGATGGGGCCCTGGCGGCCCAGGCCGCGGGAGAGGGCATCCGTACCGTCGATCAGGCCCTTGCCTTCGAACTTGAGGTTTTTCAAGCCGATGCCCCAGATCAGCGAATTCTGCCAGTGGCTGTGGCCAAAGTCCTGGTACATATCCCACTCATTGGGCTCCGCGATGTCGTAGCCCTGCCCGGCGGTGGGTTTGGCGGCCTTGATGACGGAACCCTCGGCCAGGCGCAGGGTGATGTTGTCCTTGAGGCGGATGGAATAGCAGCTGTAGGTTCCGGCCGGGAAGTAGATCACGCCGCCGCCCTTGGCGGCAGCCGCCTCGATGGCGGCATTGATGGCCGGAGAATCAATCTGGACGCCGTCTCCGGCGGCGCCGAAGTCACGGACGTTGTACACTTTGGCCTGCAGGCCCAGCGAGGCGGCAAGCAGGAGGATCACGGTCAATACTTTTTTCATATCAATAGACATTGGTTTTATTGTTTCCTTCGGGAGCGGGGATGCCGCGTACGGACCAGAGCTTCGCGGCGCCGTCGAGCACCGTGAAACCGCGGCGTTCAAGCACCGGAACCAACTCCTGCACGCGGCGGACCGCCGCCTCGTCCCGGGCGGGGACACGCAGGATGTCACCGTCGCGGAGGGTCTCCAGCACATTCTCCGGCAGGGCCGGAGCCGTCTCGGAATAATCCATTTCCACGGCGATGTATTTGGGGAACGCCGCCGGATAGCCCAGCAGCTGGTAGGCGATGGACCAGGCCATGCGGAGCTGGCCCGGCGTATTGGGATGCAGCCGGTCCGTATCCGGATTGCGGAAGTAAGCGGCGTGCTCATCGAGCAGCGGGTACAGGCCGCAGATGCTGTTCAGGTCGATCACGGGCACGGCCCAGACGTTCGAGATCTCCTTGACCGCCTGGACATAGTCATCGATGAAATAACCGTTGTCGTTGGCATAGGACTCGGGCGGCTGGATGTTTTTGTCGTTGAACTTGGCATAGGCGCGGTGGATCGGGGTCAGGAAGATGATCTGCTTGTCCGGATAGTGCGTCTTGAGCCAGCGGAGCGTCGTGTTGGCGCGGCCCCGGAAGGTCGCGTCGTCATATACCAGCTCGCGGTGCTTGCGTTCCACCTCGGCCGGACCGTCATCGATGGTCTTTTCCATCGAATAGGTATACCACTCCCCCAGCGGGATGTTGCCGTTGAAGTCGTTGGTGCCGATGAAGACGAGGATGGCGTCCACTTCCTGCCCGTGCTCACGCTCCAGGCGCTCTCCCTGGCCGACGATCTGGTTCATCCGGTGGCCGCTGATGCCATAGACATAGGGTTCGACGCCGAGGATGTCCACGAGGTTGTTCCAATAGATGTTGTTGGTGCTCGCGATCTGGCGGGCATCGGTGATCGAATCGCCGAGGAAGGCCACGCGGGCCCCCTCCCACTGACTGTGCAGGAGCGGCTGCGCGACAGCCGGGGCACCGGTCAGGACGATAGACAAAAGAACAAGGATACGTTTCATAACTATAGGCGGTAGATTTATTTTTCGTTGATCAGATGGACATCCTGCTGCGGGAACGGGATTTCGATGCCGTTCTCGCTGAGGGCCTTGTAGATGACTTCCTTGGCCCGGTCGATGTAGCCGTAGCGCTCCGGCACCAGGACGAACTGCTTGACGGCAATCTCTACGGCGCTGTCCCCGAATTCGTTGAAAACGATGCTGATCCCCTTTCTGGGATCCACGACGTCACGGCCATAGGCGTCCTTGGTGAGCAGGACCTGCGTGGCGTCGGTGAGGACAGCACGCACCCGCTCCACATCCGTACCGTAGGCGATGCCGACGACGATCTTGACGAACTCGTAGGAACTGCCGCGGGTGAGGTTGGTAAAGTTCTTGGCGAACAGCGAAGCATTGAGGAAGGACATCTGGGCTCCGGTCGTCGTTTCGATCTGCGTGCTCTGGTAGCTGATCGCGGTCACCTGGCCGCGGACCCCGTCGCATTCGATCCAGTCACCGACACGCAGGCGGCCGGACATCAGCTGGATACCGTAGACGAAGTTGTTGAGCACATCCTTCATGGCAAGACCGATACCGGCCGACAGACCGCCGGCGACCAGGGATAGCGAACCGGTCGGAATGCGCAGCATCAGCACCACGATGACGACGTAGATGAACCAGGTCAGCACGGTCACGATGCTGTTGCCCAGGGAGAGGTTGACCTCGTTGCTGCGTACGACCCGGCGTCCGCTCTTGCGCAGGAAAGCCCTGTAGCTCAGTTCGATGTAGATGCTGCGGAGGACATAGGCGATGTAACGGAACACGAAGAAGAGCCCCAGCGCCACCACGATGCGGTAGCAGGAGAGTTTGAGGATCTCCGCGCCCTCGGCGTTGGTCAGGTTGACGAAAGAGGTGGTGAAGATGTCTTCGTAGAGATCGGAGAAATCGAATACGTTGAGCGACATCTTCAGGCAGAACGGCAGCGACATCAGGGTCAGGACGGGGAGCAGGGTCATCCTGAGCAGGTCATAGAACCAGGTGGCAGGCAGCAGGAGCTTGTCCCGCTCGGAACCGGTCACGTAATTGATATGCTTGCGGTATTCCTCCACGCGGGCGGACATCCGGTTTTCCTTGTAGTAGACCATCTGGCAATAGATGGCCACCAGCGACTCGATGCAGGCCAGCTGGAAGAACCACCAGAGCATGACCAGCAGGCCCAGGAAGATATAACCCATCAGGGAGATGACCAGGGAGACGGCGATCACGCCGAACGAGACCCAGCCTACGACCCGGTCGCTCTGCTCGAGCTTCGGTCCGACGCGCAGGCAGACCAGCAGCTGCCAGACCAGGAAGACCAGCAGCAGCGGCGGGAAGAGGATGTTCATCATCGCGTTGGGCATGAAAACCATCCGGAAACCGAACACGCTCAGGGCAAGGCCGGCCATCGGCAGATAATGCCGCAGACCGAAGCCCATCTGGGCCGGCTCCAGGCGCAGCAGCAGCGAGAGCAGGATGGCCGCGAGCAGCCAGGAATAGGTCAGCACCAGGGAAGTGGAGGCCCGCGCTACATAGCTGCCGCCGGGATTGATCATCATCAGGATGGCGAAAACCACCACGCCGCAAAGCAGCGAAAGGACGAAGCGCCGCTGGCGGAAATGCACGGTTCTGAAACGCTTGAAGATCACGGGCAGCAGCATCAGGATCCCCGCCGAGACCAGTACGCTGAGGAAAAGTACCAGCACGAAAACCAGGATGAACGAGAGGAACACGCGACCGTCCCACTGGCTCTGCATGCCCTCCTCCTCGCCGGCCTGGACGCGGGCCGAAACTTTATAACGGTCCTGCATCCCGGAGACGGCCTGCTCCC
>JAILAO010000156.1 GCA_024681565.1 Bacteroidales bacterium | reverse complement strand
GCGGGAAGCCGGCCATCGGGGTGTCTCCTTTCTCGCCGTTGGAACGGCGGGTGAGCACGAGCCCGAGCACCTTGCTGACCAGGACGGCGTCGTCCGAGTAGGTCTCATAGAAATCCCCGACGCGGTACAGGAGTACCGCCTCGGGGTGTTGCGCCTTGATGCTGAAATATTGCTTCAGCATCGGAGTATCTTCGCCTTTCTTCGCCATTTCAGGATTGGGTTCGTGAAAAACAAAGATACGATTTTTTTCCTATCTCTGTATCGGCGTGCCGCTTCCGCGTCCTCCAACCTGCACCTCGATCCACTTGATGGGCTCCTCGCCCGCCGGGACGGTGATCTCGATGCCGCTGAAGTCCTTCTGGTCCACGTTGGCGAGCTTCAGCCCGGTCTCGGCTTCCAGTTTGCAGCCCTCGAAACGGAAGGTGCCCTCCGGGATCGGAGCGGCCGGGTCGCCGTAGATGTTGCCCACGGACTTGACCTTGCCGCTGACGTTGATGACCTTGAGGTCACGGAGCCGCGTGCGGGGATTGAAGGGCTCGTAGTTCTCCACCATGCGCCAGATCATGTTGGCGTCGATGAAGGTGCCGCAGCCGTTCAGCTGCATGTTGCTGAAGGTGATGTCCTCGACGATACCGCCGCGTGAAGGCTGGCTCTTGAAACGTACCGGCGCGCGGTTTTCGGCACCGCACACGCAGTTGTCGATGACGACATTCCGGATGCAGCCGGAGATCTCGCTGCCCATCGCCACGCCGTGGCCGCCGTCGAAGTTGCAGCGTTCCACGAGGATGTTCATGCTCGGGCGGGCGACGCGCCGGCCGTCTTCGTTCTTGCCGCTCTTGATGGACAGGCAATCGTCCGTGACGTTGGTATAGACGTCGTGCATCCAGATGTTGGAGGAGGAGTCGAGGTCCACACCGTCGGAGCTCGGGACGTAGGAGGACACGCTGATGTGGAGGTCATTGATCTCAAAACCATCGGTGTACAGCACGTGCAGGCACCAGGAGGCGTGGTTGAGCAGGGTCAGGTTCTCGATGTGCCCGCCGGGGCAGTCGGTGAAGCAGAGCATGCGCGGGCGCCCCCAGTGGCCGTCCTTGTTCTTGACTTCGCGCCCCGCCTGGCCGCGTCCGTCGATCTTGCCCCCGCCGTAGACGTGCACGCCGCGGGAATGGTCGAAGTTGAGCAGGGCGCAGCGGAACATGTGCTCGATGCCCTCGAAACGGGTGGAGATCTGCGGAAAGTCGTCGGAGTCGAGGGTGGAACGGAGCGTCGCGCCCGTCTGGAGCTCCAGGTCAACGCCGTCCTTGAAGAAGAGGGCGCCGGTGAGGTATTCGCCCGCCGGGACCACGACGGTGCCGCCGCCGGCCGCATAAGCGGCGTCCGCAGCGGCCTGCAGGCCCCGGGTGTCCACGGAGGTTCCGTTGCCGGTGGCTCCGAAGTCGCGCACGTTGTACGTGCCATGACCCTTGGAGATGGTATAGACGGCGCTGTCATAGCCGTCGAGCGTCACCTCGAGGACAGTCTTGCCGTTCTCGACCCGGGCCGGGATCTCCCGGACCTCGCCGGTGAAGCCGTCCCACTGGCGGACCTGGCCCGCGGCGTCGAATTCGACCGTGAAGGTCTGCTTGCGGGGGCCTTCGTTGAAGAGGAAATAGAGCTCGCCGTCATCCAGCGTGCGGTGTGTGTAGCGGATGCTGTCGGTGGGGATGATGACTTCGGTCAGGCCCATCTGGCGCTTGAAGGATTCGATGGTGACCCAGGCCTGGGAGTCCACCGGGCGTCTCTGCTGGGGACGCTGTGCCTGCTGGGCGGGGCGCTGGGTTTCCGGCTTCGGCTGCACGCGCCAGGCCGAGGTGGGGCCGGTCAGGTAGCTTCCCTCCGGACGTTCCGCGCGGATGCGCAGTTCCGGTTCGGGCAGGGCGGTCTCGACCTGTGCCGTCCAGCGCATGAGCGGCTCGTAGATGGCCTGCGGACAGTCGGGGAAGGGCTTCAGCTGCGTGAAGGTCCGGCCGACCAGATAGGACGGGCGGGAACCCCAGAAGAGCAGTTTGCCGCCCAGGGAGACGAATTCTTCGATGACGGCCCAGGCCCGCTCGGAGATCACGTCTGCCGGCGGGACGATCAGGGTGTAGTATTTCTGCCCGCTCTTGTTCTCAAGATAGCCGGGACCGACGGTGAGGGCCTCCCAGAAGGCGTCGTCGTCCACATAGTCGAAATCCGTCTGGTGGATCATCAGCAACTGGGAGAGTTCGGAGAGGTCCCAATAGACCTGGTTGTTGCCCAGCCACATGGACTGGATGGGGTAATACATCGCCACGCGCGCTCCCGGAACGCCCATCGAGAAGAGATAGGAGGTGCGGTTGATGTAGTCGGTGAAAGAAGCCATGTGCGGGCGTTTGGCCAGCGATTCGGCCGTCTGGGACTTGCTGCTCCAGAAATTGTATTCGAAGTAGTTGATGCCGCGCACGAACTGGTAATTGACCACCTGCTTGCTGGTCTTGAGGTCGCCCCGCACGGCCCCCATCGTCTCGCTGAAGGCGCGGGGCTTGCCGTAGACGTGGCTGACCGAAGAAGCCAGTTTCGGAAAATCGTTGTCCACGCCGGGAGCCACATGGTTGCTGATCACGTCCACGCCGGGGATCTGCACGCGGTTGAGCACCCGGAAGAAATCCCCGTTCGCCTCGATGTTCACGGGCATCTGGTGCTCGTTGTTGAGGTGGGTGATGTGCGCCATGCCGCGCTCGCCCAGCCAGTCGGCCTGGCGTTTGAAGAAATTGTCTGCGAAAAGTTCGGACCACACGTCGAAATAGTCGGCCTTGACGCGCTTCTCCATCTCGGTGCGGGTGGGGGCGAAGAAAGAGGCGTAGTAGGGTGTGGGGTCGTAGCCCTTCTTCTCGATGAAAATCTCGTTGATCTTCGGCGTCCAGGGGGTGTACATGTATTCCGGTTCGTCCCCGCGGAAGCCCATCACCGTCTGGCCCATCTCCTTGCCGAGCGCCTTTGCCGCGGCGGCGTGGGTCCATTCGATGAACTGGTCCACGGCGGCCGGGTTGAGGTGGTCATGCAGGAAGTTGGTCGTATCCTTGCCCCGGGTGGGGTGGTTGACGGCGCGGGTGTCCCCGCTCTTGTGTGCATAGCCGGCGAAGTGGATGGTCCAGGGGAGCACGCCGGCATTGAAGCTCAGCTTGCCGTCCTTGATCACGAGCCGGCGGTTGGGCTGTCCGGGACTCACGGCCACGGCTGATACGGCGCCGGCCGGGACTTCGCGGTCGGCGAACTCACCGCCGGCAGGGACGTCCCAGTTCTCGTCCAGCTGGATCAGGGCCCACATCTTGAGGTCCGGCCGCTCGCGGGAGAATTTGCCTCCGGCGAAGCCGCTCGGATACTTGGCGTCGTCGATCAGCCAGACCTTCATGTCCCGCTTTTTCGCCTCGCCGACGGCCATCTTGATCATTTTCCACCAGCCGTCCGAGAGATACTCATAGGGGAAATTATAACCGGGCTCGATGTTGATCACGCGGGTGTTGACGCTCTGCATCAAGTCCAGGTCCTGTTTCATGATCTTGGCGTCCATCGCCCCTTCCCAGCCCCAGAGGATGTGGCTGGCATATTCTGCCGGAGGCAGGGTGTAGCCTTGCTGGAGGGAGGGCACATCGCCGTGCTGGATGCCTTCCCAGCTCTTGATCAACGGCTGGGCGGCGGCGCTGAGACCCAGCGCCAGCAGCAGACTAACGGAAAAAACAGCTTTTCGCATAGAGGAGGTAAATTGGTTATTTTTTACAAAAATAAAAAATCTCCGGCAAAGCGACCATCACCTTCCGGTCAAATACGGACGGTGGTTCGGTCAAAACCCCGGGCCGCCGGGCCGGGAATCCCATTTCCGGAGGCCGTATTCCGGAGGAATAAAGAAAATGGTTATATTTGCAAGATATGAAAAGATTGCTGATCATCACGTATTATTGGCCCCCGACCGGCGGTTCGGGCGTCCAGCGCTGGGTGAAGTTCAGCAAGTATCTGCCGGACTTCGGCTGGCAGCCGGTGGTCTATACCCCGGAGAATCCCGAACAGCTCGCCCGCGACGAGAGCCTGCTCGGGGACATTCCCGCCTGCGCGGAAATCATCAAGACGCCCATCCTGGAACCCTACACGGTCTACCGCAAGCTGACAGGGGGCAAACAGGGAGAGGAGATCAATCCGGTCAACGCCCGGAAAAAGACCTGGAAGCAGCGCCTGTCGCTCTGGATCCGGGGCAATTGTTTCATCCCCGATCCCCGGATCGGCTGGGTGCGCCCGTCGGTGCGCTTCCTCAAGAAATACCTTGCGGAGCACCCGGTGGACGCGGTGGTCACCACCGGTCCGCCCCAGTCGGTGCATCTCATCGGCCGCGGTCTCAAACGGGCCCTCGGGGTCCATTGGATCGCGGATTTCCGGGATCCGTGGACGGAAATGTTCTACTACAAGCACCTCGGGCTGTCCGCCGCAGCGGACCGGCGCCACCATCGCCTGGAGCAGTCCGTGCTCGATGAGGCGGACACCGTCATCAGCGTCAGTCCGCCCGTCGCGGCCGACTTCCAGGCCCGGACACAGACTCCCGTCGTACTGATTACCAATGGTTTCGACGAGGATGATTTCGCCGGAACCGGCGCGGCTGCTCCGGAAAGCGGGAAGATCCGCCTCGTGCACACCGGGCTTTTCGCCGCGGACGGCAATCCACTGAATCTCTGGGAAGCCCTCGCGGCGCGCTGCGAGGCCGATCCGGACTTCCGCTCCCGCCTCGAGATCCGGCTGGCCGGCAAGGTGGACCGTCCCGTCACGGACGCCATCCGCGCCCGCGGCCTGGGAGACAATCTGGTCGAACTCGGTTACCTGCCGCACGACGAGACGGTCCGCGAGCAGCGCGCGGCCGATATCCTCCTGCTGCCGCTGCGCCAGGAACCCGAATACGCCAAGGTCCTTCCGGGCAAGATTTTCGAATACCTGGCCGCCCGCCGTCCCGTGCTGGGCATCGGCCAGGAGCAGAGCGCCGCGGCCACGGTCCTGCGGGACGCCGGCGCCGGAGCGATGTATGACTGGGACAAGAAAGAAGAACTGCTGGCCTTCCTGGATGCGGAGCACCCGGAGACGGCCGGGATCGAGAAATACACCCGCCGCGCCCTGACGGCGCAACTCACACAGATATTGCCATGAAAAACAAAATCCTCCTGTATGCCGGCATCGTCGTCGGTCTGCTCGTGCTTGCCTACGCCTATGTCCCGCAGGTGCTGAGCGGCAAGATCGTCAACCAGAGCGACATCTCCGGCTGGCAGGGTATGTCCCACGAGATGATGGAGTGGAACGCCGCCCATCCCGACGACCAGACGGCCTGGACGGAGTCGATGTTCGGCGGCATGCCGACGGCCACGATCCACGCTTCCACCCGGGGCGACTGGACGCAGAAGATCTACGATTTCCTGCTGACCGGACGTCGTCCGGCGACCTATCTTTTCATCTCGTTGCTGGGTGCCTGGCTGCTGATGCTTGCGCTGGGGATCCATCCGCTGATCGCCGTGGGCGGGGCCATCGCCGTGACCTTCTGTTCCTATAACCTGCAGATCATCCAGGTCGGCCACAACACCAAGATGCAGGCCCTGGC
>JAILAO010000095.1 GCA_024681565.1 Bacteroidales bacterium | reverse complement strand
ACAAAGGCTGGATCGACCGCACCGCCTACCAGGCCATCGCCCGTGCCGGCTGGGCCGGCGTGGCGACGCAGGTCACTGCCAAGGGCCAGGTGGAGAACACCTGCGTGGGCACCGGCCTGGGCTGGACCAACACCTTCTATATGAGCCGTCCCGTGAGCGTTTTCGCCGCCCACGGCTACGGTCCGGTCCTGCTCGCTGCCGCCGAGATGATCAAGATGTACAAGACGGCCCCCGCTCCGACCCCGGCCTGGCGTCCCGCAGGCGCGGCCCCGGCCATCGAGCGTGACGGCGACAAGCCCGTCGTCTGGCTGGCCGGCGACTCCACCTGCAAGAACGGCGGCGGCACCGGCAGCAACGGACAGTGGGGCTGGGGCAGCTTCTTCGGCGAGTACATGTCCGACGCCGTGGAGGTCAAGAACGAAGCCGTCGGCGGACTGAGCAGCCGCACCTTCTTCAAGAACGGTCAGTGGGCCCGCATCCGCGACAACATCCGCAAGGGTGACTTCGTCCTCATCCAGTTCGGCCACAACGACCTCTCCCCCATCAACAGCGGCCGCGCCCGCGGCACGATGGAGGGCACCGGCGATGCGCCCAAGACCTTCGTCATGGAGAAAGACGGCTCCCCGGAGCAGGTCTATACCTACGGCCACTACCTCCGCACCATGATCCGCCAGGCCAAGATGCGCGGCGGCATCCCCATCGTCGTTTCCCCGACCCCGCAGAACCGCTGGAACGGCCGCAAGATCGACCGTTTCACCGACAGTTTCAACGCCTGGTGCCGCCAGGTAGCCTCCGAGGAAGGCGTCCCCTTCGTCGATTTCAACGACATCGCCGCCGCGGAGTACGAGAAGATCGGCATGGCGAAGGCACAGAAGGAGTATTTCGCGGACGCGGTCCACACCTACGAACCGGGCGCCCGTCTCTATTGCCAGTTGCTCTCACAGGCACTCAAAGACCAAAATACCCCGCTGGCCAGGTATGTTAAATAAAACCCTTTTCAGCAGCATCGCCCTGGCGGTGCTGCTGCCTTTTGCAGCCCTTGCCGCCCCGGCCATCCAACATGCCGGCGGCCGTGCCGGACAGTCCCTCAACGGGACCTGGAACGCCATTGTCGATCCGTACGAAAACGGTTACTACAGCTATCGGATGCAGCCGATGCGCACTTCCGATACCTTCTTTGCGGACAAGCATTTCTACCAGGACCCCACGAAGCTCGTCGAATACGATTTCGACGCCGCCGGCACCCTGGAGGTTCCCGGTGACTGGAATACCCAGCGCGAGAAACTCTACTACTACGAAGGCACCGTCTGGTACCGCCGTCTGTTCGACGCGGTCCCCAAGCCCGGATACCGCTATTTCGTCCACTTCGACGGCGCCAACTACGAGACCATCGCCGCGCTCAACGGCGAGATCGTCGGAAAGCACGTCGGCGGCTTCACCGCCTTCGACTTCGAGGTCACGGAGCAGCTCCGGAACGGGCAGAACTCCCTGGTGGTCAAGGTAGACAACAAACGCCACGAAAACGGCGTCCCCACCATCAACACCGACTGGTGGAACTACGGCGGCATCACGCGGAGCGTGAAACTGGTCGAGGTTCCCGATACCTTCATCCGGGACTATGTGGTCCGCCTGTCCGCCGACCGGCAGTCCATCGAAGGCTGGGTCCGGCTGGACGGCAAGGCACACACGCAACAGGTCAGCGTGGAGATTCCCGAGCTGAAACTGCGTGCCAGCGCCCGGACCGGCGGAGACGGCCGCGCCTCCTTCATCGTCCCCCTGCCCCGCAAATCCGGCATCCGCCTCTGGTGTCCGGAAGACCCGAAACTATACGAAGTCACCGTCTCCTCCGGGACGGACCGCGTCAGCGACCGGATCGGGTTCAAGACCGTGAGCACGCAGGGCAGCAAGATCCTGCTCAACGGCCGGGAAATCTTCTGCAAGGGCATCTCCATCCATGACGAGAGGCCGGGCGCCGCGGCGGGCCGTGCCTTCAGTGCGGAACACGCGCGCACCACGCTCGGCTGGGCCAGGGAAATGGGATGCAACTTCGTACGCCTCGCCCACTATCCCCACAATGAGGAGATGGTCCGGATGGCCGATGAGATGGGACTGCTGGTCTGGTCCGAAATCCCCGTTTACTGGACCATCGCCTGGAACGACCCCGACACCTACGCCAATGCGGAGAACCAGCTCTGCGAAATGATTGCACGCGACCACAACCGCGCCAGCATCATCATCTGGTCCGTCGCCAACGAGACCCCCCGTTCCCCGGAGCGCCTCGCTTTCCTGGGCAGGCTCATCGGGAAGACCCGTGAGCTCGATCCCACGCGGCTCGTTTCCGCCGCGATGGAAAAGGACGAGACCGCACCTGGACAGATGACCCTCGTGGACGACTTGATGCAGCTGACCGACCTGCTGAGTTTCAACCAGTACGTCGGCTGGTACGACGGTGATGCCGACAAATGCGACCGTGTCGTCTGGACCTTCCCGGTGGACAAGCCCGTCATCCTCTCCGAACTGGGCGGGGGCGCCAAGTACGGCCGTCACGGCAGCGCCGACGAACGCTTCACGGAGGAATACCTCGTCCGGCTTTACGAGAAGAACATTTCCATGATGCAGCGCATCCCGGGCCTTGCCGGCTGCACGCCCTGGATCCTCAAGGACTTCCGTTCCCCGCGCCGCGCGCTGGAGGGCATCCAGGACGATTTCAACCGCAAGGGACTCATCTCCGAGAAGGGTGAAAAGAAAGACGCTTTCTACACGCTGCAGCACTGGTATCAATCTTTCTGATCCATGGTCAAAAACCTGATTTTCGACTTCGACGGCACCCTCGCAGACACCACGCGCGGGATTATCCTCTGCACCCAGGCGACCCTGAAGGAAATGGGCCTGTCCGTCGCTTCGGACGAGCGCATCCAGGCCACCATCGGCCTGCCGCTGCGCCTTTGTTTCGAGCGCGGTACGGACACCCCGGAGGAAAGGCTGGACGAAGCCGTCGTGACCTACCGCCGGCTCTTCAACGACATCGCCATCCCGCGCACCGTCCTCTTCGACGGAGTTCCGCAGACACTGCAGGTCCTGCACGCCCGCGGCCTCCGGCTCGCCATCGCCACCTCGCGCAGCGGCGCCTCGCTGCAGATGCTCCTCTCGGTGCTCGGCATCCGGGAGTATTTCTGCGAATTCGCCGCCGCGGATGACGTGAAACATCCCAAGCCCGCTCCGGACCTTGCGCTCCTGCTGATGGAGCGGCTCGGTGCCCGCCCCGAAGAAACGATCGTCATCGGAGACACGGTCTTCGACCTGGGCATGGGGCAGCAAGCCGGCTGCCGCGTCTGCGGCGTCAGCTTCGGCAACCAGACCCGGGCCGAACTCGCCGCCGTCCGTCCCGACTGGATCATCGACCGCTTCCCCGAGCTGGTGGAGATCACGAAGGGCTAAAAGGGCAAAAATCTTTGGATTTAAGGAAATTATTGATATATTTGCAAACGAATGAGAAAGTACAACGCATACCACCATCACCACCGAATCTGAGGATCCGGTAGGTCGGCGCGTTTGTGCGTAAGCGATAGTGCGAGGCTTGCCGGGACACCGGAAAGCCTCGTTTTTTTGATAGTTAGTAGAAACAAGAATATGCTTAGATTAGCCATCCAGTCCAAGGGGCGTCTCAACGAAGAGAGCACCGCCCTGCTGCGCGAGATCGGAATCGACATCGACGACTCGCGCCGGAAGTTCCTGTCCCAGGCCCCGAACTTCCCCCTCGAACTCCTTTATATGCGTGACGACGACATCCCGCAGGTCGTCGCCAGCGGCACGGCCGCCCTCGGCATCGTCGGCCTCAACGAAGTGGCGGAGCGCGGTTTCGAAGTACAGGTCGTCAAGAAGCTCGGCTTCGGCGGCTGCCGCATTTCGCTGGCCGTCCCCAAGACCGCGGACTACGACGGGCCGCAGTGGTTCGCCGGCAAGCGCATCGCCACCTCCTACCCCAAGATCCTCCGCGAATGGTTGGCGGAGAACGGGATCGAGGCCCAGATCGAGGTGATCACCGGTTCCGTGGAGATCGCCCCGGCGGCCGACATCGCCGATGCCATCTTCGACATCGTCTCTTCCGGCGGCACGCTGGTCAGCAACGGCCTGCGGGAAGTGGAGAAGGTCTTTTTCTCCGAAGCGGTACTCATCTCCAACGGCAAGCTCAGCGAAGAGGAACAGAAGACCCTGGACGAAATGCTCTTCCGCATCGACTCCGCCATGGTGAGCCGCCGCAAGAAATACATCCTGATGAACATCCCGCAGGCCTCCGTCGAAGAGGCCACCCGCATCCTCCCGGCCATGCGCAGCCCGACCGTGATGCCGCTGGCCGCCGAGGGCTGGTGCTCCCTGCACTCCGTGGTGGAGGACGCCGACCTGTGGGACAAGATCCGCCTGCTCAAGGCCATCGGCGCCGAGGGCATCCTGGTTCTCAATATCGACAAGATCATCCCGTAAACCATGGAACGCTACGACAATCCCCCTCTATCGGGCTGGGCAGCGCTCTGCCTGCGTCCGGCCAGCGAGAATCCGCTGGTCCGCGGGCGCGTGGAGGCCATCCTGCGCCGCGTCCGCGAGCAGGGTGACACGGCGCTCCGCGAGCTCTCCCTGGAGATCGACCGGCGGCCGCTGGACGCCATCGAAGTCTCGCAGGAAGAGATCGCCGCGGCCTGTGCCGGCGTCAGCGACGCCGTCAAGCAGGCGGTAGCTGCCGCCGAACGCAACATACGGGCCTTCCATGAGGCGCAGCAGCCCCGGGAAGTCTCCGTACAGACCGCACCGGGCGTACGCTGCATCCAGCGCCCCGTCCCCATCGGCAAGGTCGGCCTCTACATCCCCGGCGGGACCGCCCCCCTCTTCTCCACCGTGCTGATGCTCGCCGTCCCGGCCCGCATCGCCGGCTGTCCGGAAGTGGTGCTCTGCACCCCGACGGGACGCGACGGCCGCGTCAATGCGGAAGTGCTTTACACGGCCTCCTACTGCGGCGTACAGCGTATCTTCAAGCTCGGCGGAGCCCAGGCCGTCGCCGCAATGGCCTACGGCACGCAGACCGTTCCCAAGGTGGACAAGATCTTCGGTCCCGGCAACCAGTACGTCACGACGGCCAAGCAGCTGCTGTCCGCCGGGACGGTGGCCATCGACATGCCCGCCGGCCCCTCTGAGGTGATGGTCATCGCCGATGACGCGACGCCGCCCGCCTTTGCCGCCGCCGACCTGCTCTCGCAGGCGGAGCACGGCCCGGACAGCCAGGTGATGCTGGTCTGCGACAGCGCCGCGACGGCCGACGCCGTCCAGCGGGAAGTCCAGCGCCAGACCGAAGCCCTGCCGCGGGCGGATTTCGCGCTGCAAGCGCTCGGAAAAAGCCGCTGCATCATCTTCTCTTCCGAGGAGCAGACCGTCGCTTTCGCCAATGCATACGCCCCCGAGCACCTCATCATCTCCACCCGCGAGCCCTGGCGCATCGCCGACCGGATCACGGCGGCGGGCAGCGTCTTCGTGGGCGCCTGGACCCCGGAGAGCGCGGGCGACTACGCCTCCGGCACCAACCACACCCTGCCCACCTGCGGCTGGGCCCGCTCTTTCAGCGGGGTCAACCTCGACAGCTATTACCGCAAGATGACCCTGCAGGAGATTACCTCCGAAGGTCTCCGCGGACTCGCAGGAACCATCGTCACCATGGCTCAGGCCGAAGGGCTGCAGGCCCACGCCCAGGCCGTCCAAATCCGCACCGCCTATGGAGAGGAATAAACTGGAAGCGCTCGTGCGCGCCAACATCCGCACCCTCTGTCCCTACAGCACGGCGCGCGACGAATACCAGGGCCCGCTCGGTGTCTTCCTGGACGCCAACGAGAGTCCCTACCCCACCGGCTACAACCGTTACCCGGACCCGCACCAGAAAGCCCTCAAGGAGCAGCTCTCCGCAATCAAGGGCCTCCCGGTGGAAAACATCTTCCTCGGCAACGGCAGCGACGAGGCCATCGACCTGATGTTCCGCGTGTTCTGCGAACCGGGACGGGACAATGCCGTGGCCATCGCTCCCAGCTACGGGATGTACGCGGTGGCTGCCGCCATCAATGACGTCGAGGTGCGCAGCGTGCCGCTCGGGGAGGATTTCTCCCTGCCCGCGGAGGCGCTGCTCGGCGCCGCGGACGACCGCAGCAAACTGCTTTTCCTCTGCAGCCCCAACAATCCTTCGGGCAATGCCTTCGACGCCGAGGCGCTGTTGGCGCTCGTATCCCGCTTCCCCGGCATCGTGGTGCTGGACGAGGCTTACGCGGACTTCAGCGCGAAGGGCAGCCTGCGCGCCAAAGTGCTCGAATGCCCCAACCTGGTAGTCCTCCAGACGCTTTCCAAGGCCTACGGCCTGGCCGGCCTGCGGCTCGGCATGGCCTTCGCCGACGAATACGTCATACGCCTGATGTCGATGGTCAAGTACCCTTACAACATCAACCAGGCCACCCAGGAACTGGTCTCGAAGGTGCTGACGGAGCCGGTCGGAGCCAAGATCGAAGAGACCGTCGCCCAGCGCGGCCGCATCGAACGGGCGCTCCCCGCCTACGGCTTCGTGCGCCGGGTCTATCCGAGCGACGCCAATTTCCTGCTGGTGCAGGTGGACGACGCCGACGCGCTCTACGCGCACCTGCTCGCGGACGGCATCATCGTCCGCAATCGCACCCGTGTACCGGGCTGCGCGGGCTGCCTGCGCATCACCGTCGGACTTCCGTCCGAAAATGACAGACTCCTCCAATCTCTTGACAGATATGAAAAAGGCGATATTCATCGATAGGGACGGCACCCTGCTGCGCGAGCCGGCGGACGAACAGATCGACGCCCTCGACAAGGTCGAATTCGTACCCGGTGCCATCAGCGGCCTGCGGGCCCTGACAGACCTCGGCTACGAATTCGTCATGGCCTCCAACCAGGACGGCCTGGGGACCCCGGCTTTCCCGGAAGAGACGTTCTGGCCCGCCCAGAACCTGCTCCTGCGCACCCTCGAGGGCGAGGGCATCCACTTCGACGACATCCTGATCGACCCGTCGTTCCCGGAAGAAGGATCCCCGAACCGCAAGCCGCGCACGGGGATGTTCGGCAAATACCTCGACGGCTCCTACGACCTCGCCGCCTGCTGGGTCATCGGGGACCGGGAGACCGACCGCCAGCTGGCGGCCAACCTGGGCGCCAGGGCGCTGCTGGTGGGCGAAATGGACTGGGCGGAGATCGCCCGGACCATCCGCAGCAGCGAACGCAGCACCGTGGTCGCGCGCAAGACGGCCGAGACCGACATCCGGATCCGCGTGGACCTGGACGGCAACGGCCCGTCCGGCGTGGACACCGGGCTGAAATTCTTCGACCATATGCTCTCGCAGCTCATCCACCACGGCGGCATCGCCCTGGAGATCTCCTGCAAGGGTGACCTGGAGGTGGACGAGCACCACACCATCGAGGATGTGGGCATCGCCCTCGGGGAAGCCCTGCGCCTGGCCCTGGGCGACAAGCGCGGCATCGGCCGCTACGGCTTCGCCCTGCCGATGGACGAGAGCCGCGCCATCGTGCTGCTGGACTTCGGCGGCCGGAGCGAGCTGGTCTGGGATGCGGAATTCACCCGCGAATATGTGGGAGACGTGCCGACGGAGATGTTCCGGCATTTCTTCAAATCGCTTTCCGACGCCATGCGCGCCAACCTCTACATCCAGGCCCGCGGGGAGAACAACCACCACCTCGCCGAGGGCATCTTCAAGGCGTTCGCCCGTTCGCTGAAACAGGCGGTGCGGCGCGATGTGTTCAGTTACGACCTCCCTTCCAGCAAAGGACTGCTATGATCGCCATCATCGACTACGACGCCGGCAACATCCGCTCGGTCGGCAATGCTCTCACGCGCCTCGGCGCGGAATACGAACTCACCGCGGATCCCGCCCGGATCCTGGAGGCCGACAAGGTCATCCTGCCCGGGGTCGGGAATGCCGCCGAAGCCATGGCCCACCTGCGCGAGCGCGGGCTCTGCGAGCTCATCAAGGGGCTGCGCCGGCCCGTGCTGGGCATCTGCGTGGGCATGCAGCTGATGTGCCGCGACTCCGAAGAGGGGCCGGTGCAGTGCCTGGGCCTCTTCGACGCCCATGTCAGACGCTTCTGCGAAACCCCCGACGCCAAGGTCCCGCACATGGGCTGGAATGCCCTGGGCAACCTGGACAGCAAGCTCTTCAAGGGCATGAAAGGCGGGAGTTTCGTTTACTTCGTCCACTCCTACTACCCCGGACTCTGTCCCGATACCATCGCGACCTGCCGCCACGGGGAGCAGCTGTTCAGCGCTGCGCTCAAGTATGAGAATTTCTACGGTACCCAGTTCCACCCTGAGAAGAGCGGCTCCGTGGGAGCGGCGATTCTCCAGAATTTCCTCGCATTATGATCCAGATCATCCCAGCCATCGATTTGATCGACGGGCGCTGTGTGCGCCTGACGCGCGGCGACTACGCGCAGAAGAAAGTTTATGACGGGTCCCCTGTCGATATGGCGCGCAGTTTCGCCGATTGCGGCGTGGCACGCATCCATGTCGTGGACCTGGACGGAGCCAAAGTCGGAGCGCCGCACAACCTCCGGATCCTGGAGGAGATCGCCAAGGCGGTCTCCTGCGAAATCGAATGGGGCGGCGGGATCGCCAGCGATGCCTCGCTGAAGAGCATCTTCGATGCAGGCGCCACCCACGCCATCGTCGGCAGCATCGCCGCCTTGCAGCCGGAGCAGTTCGCCCAATGGCTGTCCCAATATGGCGCCAGGATGATCCTCGGCGCCGATGTACGGGACGACCGCATCGCCGTCCGGGGCTGGCAGGATTCATCCCCGCTGGGCATCGACGACCTGGTGAAGCGTTTCCTGAACCTGGGCCTGAAAGAATGCATCGCTACGGAGATTTCCCGGGACGGAACGCTCCTGGGCCCGGCTTCCGCCCTGTATATCCGGCTGCGCCGCGACTTCCCTACCGTCAGCTTCACGGTCAGCGGCGGGATCAGCACGATGAACGACATCCGCGCGCTGAATGCCCTGAAACTGCAGAAGGTCATCGTGGGCAAAGCCCTGTATGAAAACCAGATTACCCTGAAAGATATCGCCTCATGGTCGCAAAACGCATCATCCCCTGCCTCGATGTAAAGAACGGGCAGGTTGTCAAAGGCATCAATTTCGAGGGACTCCGCGAAGTCGGGGATGCCGTCGATATGGGCGTGCAGTACGCCCGCGACGGCGCCGACGAACTCGTCTATCTCGACATCAGCGCCTCCCGCGAGGGACGCCACACCTTCGCCGGACTGGTGGAGCGGATCGCCCTCGGCATCGACATCCCCTTCACCGTAGGGGGAGGCATCAGCACACTGGACGATGCCGCCCGGCTGCTGGATGCCGGCGCCGACAAGATTTCCGTCAACAGCGCCGCGATCGCGGACCCGACGCTGATCAGCCGCATCGCGGAGAAATACGGCAGCCAGTTCGTGGTGGTGGCGATCGATGCCAAGGACATCGGGGGCCGGTGGACCTGCACCACGCACGGAGGCTCCCGGCTCACGGAACTGGAACTGTTCGCCTGGGCCCGGGAAGCACAGGAACGCGGCGCCGGCGAGATCCTGTTCACGTCGATGGACCATGACGGGACGCGTGCCGGTTATGCCGATGCCGTCTATGCCCGCATGTCGGAAGAGCTGACCATCCCGGTCATCGCCTCGGGCGGAGCCGGTTCCATCGAGGACATCCGCCGCGTACTCTCGGAGGGTCGCGCCGACGCCGCCCTCGCCGCCAGCATCTTCCACTACGGACAGATCCCCATCCCGGCGCTCAAACAGGCGCTCCGCGCCTCGAACATCAATGTCAGACTTTAACCATTTCCGGACGGGAGGCTGTCCCCGGATACCGTCCTGCCAGGCAGGACCCCTCCCGCCGCCGTGCGGCGGGCCCCTCCCTCTTACGAAGCCGAGGGTGGCTACGGGCCCCGGGGACGGCCTCCCGTCCGGAAGAACCGATAGAATATGAAATTCAGTGATTTTAAGCTGGACAAGACCGGCGACGGGCTGCTGCCGGTGATCATCCAGGACGCACGCACCCTGAAGGTGCTGATGCTGGGCTATATGAACGAAGCGGCCTTCGACAGGACCGCCGCGGAAGGACGGGTGACCTTCTGGTCCCGCAGCCGCCGGACGCTCTGGACCAAGGGTGAGACCAGCGGCAACTTCCTCCATGTCGTCCGCATGTATCCCGACTGTGACGCCGACACCCTGCTCATCCAGGCCATCCCCGACGGACCGACCTGCCACCGCGGAACCACGGCCTGCTTCGACACGCCGGAAGACGAGGGCTTCGTCCGCACCCTCCAGGCCGTCGTCCAGGGCCGCCACGCCGAGATGCCCGAAGGCTCCTACACCACCAAACTCTTCATCAAGGGTCCCAAGGTCATCGGCAAGAAGGTGCTTGAAGAAGCCGGAGAGGCCGTCATCGAGGCCGTGGACGGCAACCGCGACCGCTTCATCTACGAAGCCTCCGACCTCATCTACCACCTGCTCGTCCTGCTGGAGCAGCAGGATGTCACCCTCGCCGACCTCGAGCACGAGCTCGCCCTGCGTCACCGCTGATTCAGACAGATTGTCAGTCCGCCGGCATTGGACCGGATTTTGCGGATAGGCGGACAAACAATTTGAAGAACATGGGATCACTCAAGTGGATTGTAGGCTTTCTCGGCTGGGTCTCGGGCGGACCGATCGGCGCCCTGCTCGGCTTTCTGGCCGGCACCGTCATGGACACCGGACTGGAAACACTGCGGCAGTTGACCGGCGGTGCGTCCAGGCAGAACGGCCCCGACTGGCAGCAGACCTATACCCGTACCCGCAACTACACGGCCACCGAGCAGCGCAACAGCTTCCTGATGAGCCTGCTGGTGCTTTCTTCCGCGGTCATCAAGGCCGATGGAAGCGTCCGGCAGTCCGAGCTGGACGTCGTCCGTGAATTCGTCCGGCGCAATTTCGGTGACAATGCGGTGAGCGAGGCGATGCGCATCCTGGACGGACTGAACCGGCAGGATGTCAACATCTATGAGGTCGGCGCGCAGATCGCCACCTACATGAACTACTCGCAGCGCCTGCAGCTGTTCCACTATCTGGCGCAGATCGCCCAGGCGGACGGCAACTTCAGCAAGTCGGAAAAGGAAGTGCTCGAGGCCATCGCCGCAGCCATCCGGCTGAATTCGGCCGACGCCTCCTCCGTCATCGCCATGTTCTACAAGGATGCAGACTCCGCCTACGCCGTGCTGGAGATCTCCCCTTCGGCCACGGACGACGAGGTCAAGAGTGCCTACCGCCGCATGGCGATGAAGAACCACCCCGACAAAGTCGCCTCGCTGGGCCCCGATGTCCAGAAAGCTGCCGAAGAGAAATTCCGCCAGATCCAGGAGGCCTACGAGACCATCAAGAAGCAGCGGGGTCTGAACTGACCATTCCGAGCCATTTGCGGTAGCCGAAGACGGCGACCACCGTATAGAGACCGTAGATTGCGGCCTTGAAAGGAATCCCCTTGCGGACATACAGGATACAGCAGACCACATCCACCACCAGCCACAGGAGCCATTGCTCCGCATATTTCTGGGCCAGGGCCCAGAGCGCCACGATGCTCAGGGCTGTGGTAAAGGCGTCCGCCACGGGGACGGTAGAATTGGTCCAGTGGGTCAGGATCCACCAGATACCAAACCAGAGCAGGAGCAGCGCGGCGAGCGACGGCAGGATGTGCCCGCGTTTATAGCGGGTCACCGGACGCTCGCCGTGCTGCTCCGACCTCTGGCCGGACTTGCTGAAGAACTTCCAGGAAACATAGCCATAGACTCCTGCGAGGCAGTAGTAGATAGCCATTCCGAAATCGGCGTACAGACCGGCTTTATAATACAACACCATATCGATGGCCGGCATGATGATGCTCGCCAGCCAAAGCCAGATGCTCGCCTTGTACTCGAGCACCAGATAGACCAGTCCGACGACGAATCCGAGGATGTCCAGGAATCTCAGCGTGTCCATGTATTAAAATCTCAGGGCGATGTGACCGATCACGGTGAGCGGGGCCACCGGGATGAATCCGATCTGATAGTAGCGGTTGTCCTCCGGATGGCCGTAGCTGTCGCAGATGGCGCTGTAAACCCAGCCGCTCTGCGCCACGCGGGCGGAGAAGACATTGTTGAAGTCAAGCCCCAGGTCGATCTCCTTCAGGACCTTGCGCGGCTTGAAGGTATAGTTGAAGCTGACGTCGGACAGGCTGTAGGCCGGCAGGGAACGGTCGGCGTTCTCGCTGTTGTCCAGATACAGGCGGCTGACATAGCCGGTGTGCCAGACGGCGCGGAAGTTGCCGAAATGCACATTGACGAAGCCGTTCAGGATGGTCGAAGGAGAGAAGGCCAGGGCCTTGTCGCTGTAATGCAGGATGCGGATGCCGTTGTCCCAGTCCTCGACATATTCGTCAAAGTCCAGCAGGCGGTTGCGGCTCAGGGCGGCATTTCCCTCGAGGGTCAGCCAGGAGGTCAGGTCCACGCCGGCCGTGAGTTCCGCACCGAGACGGTAGGAATCCGGGATGTTGGTGGTCAGCGCCTCCCCGATGTCGCTCAGCTCTCCGGTCTGGACCAGCTGGTCCTTGTAGCGCATATAGTACAGGGTGGCACCGGCACGCCAGTTGCGACCCTCATACTGATAGCCCGCCTCCCAGTCCAGCAGGCGCTCGGCGCGCGGGGCGGGATACTTGCCGTTGTCGGTGAAGTTGTTGCGCTCCGGCTCCCGGTGGCTCATCGCGAAGGACGCGAAGGCCCGGTGGCCGTCCTGGCTGAAGTTGACGCCGGCCTTGGGATTGAAGAAGTTATAATTGACGTCGATGTCAAGATAATGCTTGGCGGGGTTGCCGTTGTCGTCCACATAGTACTTGTCGTTGTAGCCGGAAGTCTTGTAGCCGACATGGCGGAACTGCACGTCGCCGAAGATGCTCCAGGCGTCGGACAGGGAATAGGCCGCCTTGACGAAGGCGCTGGCGTCCAGCTTGGAGGCATCGGAATCATAGTACTGATAGTTGCCGTTCGACAGGATCCGGGCCCGGAGTTCGGCGTTGCCCACATAGGTCAGGTAACCGAAATGGTTGCCGGTGAAGTTCTGCACCGACAGGCCGCCGATGACATCCCAGTTGTCCTTGCGGTAGGAGGCATTGGCCACGACGCCGTAGGTATCCTGGGTCAGTCCCTTCTGGCGGACGAAATCGCTGCGCTTGACCACGTTTCCATCAGCCCCGGTAAAGGTGTTCAGACCGTACTTGACAAGCTTGTTCTGGTAGCGGAATTCCTCATAATAACCATAGCCGTGGGTGTAGTGGGCGGAAACGGACAGTTTCCAGAAAGCGCCCAGGTCGGCGGCGAAATTGAGGATATGATGGTTCTGCCAGAAATTGTCCGTGGTGCGCGGCCAGTAACTGCCGTCGCTCATCTTGTAGCGCTGGAGCGTATATTTGCTGCCGTCGATGAGCAGTTGCTCATAGAGAGAATTGTAGAGTCCGAGGCCGACATTGTACAGATCCGCATAGGTATGGATGCCGGTCTTTTCGCCATAAGTGCCGTCCATCAGCGACAGGTCGTCGTTGCCGGCGGTCACGCCGTTCCAGGCCTGGCCGGTATTCTCGAAATTGCCGATGAGTTTGTAGGAGAGCTTCCAGCTGCGTCCCAGCCAGGTCAGGCCGCCGAAATAGCTGCCGGAGCGGCCGGCCGTGCCGTGCAGGTAGCCGTCCGTACCCGTCTGGCGGTAAGCACCTTCGAGGATCAGGTGGTTGCCGAGCAGTCCGGTAGAGACATTCGCGCCCCAGTTGCTGGTATTGAAGGAACCGTAGGAAGCGTTGACCTCCGCCGTGGGCACGAGCGAAGGGGCCTTGGTGCCAAGGGCGATCGTGCCGCCGAAGGCACCGTCACCGTTGGTGGAAGCACCCACGCCGCGCTGGATCTGCACGCTGCCCATCAGGGCACCGTAGGAGTTCATGTTGGCCCAGAACACGGTCTGGTCCTCCGGGGAATTGAGGGGCACGCCGTCCAGCGTAACGTTGATACGGGAACCGCCGGCGCCACGGATGCGCATATAGGTGGTACCGGTACCCACGCCGTTCTCGCTCCAGGCGAGGATGCCCGGCGTGCGGGCGAACAGCATCGGCAGTTCGATACCGGAGGTGGAGAAGTCCTGCAATT
>JAILAO010000078.1 GCA_024681565.1 Bacteroidales bacterium | reverse complement strand
CGGTGACAACAGCACCATCTCCTGCTGCGAAGTGCTCAACAACCTGATCTTCCCGGCACATGAGCAGCACCACAACAATTCCTTCCTGATCGCTTCCTGCGTCAAGGGCCAGAGCAACATGGCCGCCGGTGCCACCGTGGGTTCCAATCACAACAGCCGCACCAATGACAATGAGGTCGTGGCCGGCCGCGGTTTCTGGCCGGGGCTGTGCACTTCCATCAAGCATTCCTCCGTCTTCGCGTCCTACACGCTGCTCTCGAAGGGCGCATATCCGGCGGAGATGCATGTGCAACTGCCCTTCTGTATGTTGTCCAACAACGAGACCCAGGGCGAACTGGAGATTTTCCCGGCTTTCTGGTGGATCCGCAATATGTACGCGCTGGCGCGGAACAGCTGGAAGTACCAGACACGCGACAAGCGCATCACCAAGGTGCAGAACATCGAATTCGATACCTATGCCCCCGACAGCATGGAGGAGGCCCTGACGGGTCGCCGCCTGCTCGAAATCTGGACGGCGAAGGCCTGGCTGCGTGCCCGGGGTCTGGACATAGCGGAGTATTCCGAGGAAGACCTGTGCAGAAAGGGACATGAACTCTTCTCCGGAGACCGCGAGGCGGTCGACCGGCTGGAGGTGTTCGGTGAAGGTGTCGAGAAGAGCCACCGTCCGGTGCGCATCCGCAAGCCCTATGATGCCTGGAACGCCTATGGCGACATGCTCATCCACTACGCCGTGAAGAGCGCACTGAGCTATATCGAGGATCATCCCGGCACCAAGCTTTCCACCTTGTCCGCCGAGTTCCAGGGCGAACGCCAGTCCTCCTGGGTCAATCTGGGCGGTCAGTTGATGGCGGAGAGCGACGTGGACCAGCTCCGTGCCGACATCCGTGCCGGCAGGCTCCGCACCTGGAAGGATATCCATGCCCGTTACGACGAACTCTGGGACCGCTATCCGGAGGACAAGCTCCGTCATGCCTGCCAGTGCCTGTGCGCCCTGTTCGGCGTCAGGATCCTGTCGGCGGCAGATTGGAAGCGGGCGATCCGAGAAGAGGAACGGATCCAGCAGTATATCTGTGACCAGGTCTATCTGACCCGGAAAAAAGACTATCAGAATCCTTTCCGGCAGGCGACCTACCGCAGCGAGGCGGAGATGCTGGCTGCCATCGGAGAGCTTGACGACAACAGCTTCGTGCGTCAGATCAGAAGCGAGACGGAGCTCAACCTGAAGCGCCTGGCGGCGCTGGCCAAGACCTTAAAATAACAATCTATAGTTTATGAATCTGAAAGAAAGCAAGTATGCCCAGTATTATCTGGTGCAGGAGATGATGGGAACCGTCCCTACCGTGGCGAAGTTCGATCCCGATTGCTCCAAGTTTGTCGCGGACTCCGTCCGCAAGACCGGTAAGATCCTGTTCTCCGGCGAAGGCTCTTCCCGTCTGCTCCCGGCCAAGAACAGCCGCCGCGCAGCCCTCACCATGGGCCTTGACGTGAACGTGCAGATCGACGGATCCCACCAGGCCAGCGCTTATGACCTGAGCCACTATACCGTCCTGATCGACTCCAACTCCGGCCGGACCAAGGAGGCTCTGATGCTCGCCAAGAAGCTCCAGGCCGAAGGCCACAAAGATACTTTCGCGCTGAGCGCCAATCCGGATACTCCGATCCGTCAGGCCTGTGTGGACGGCCACGTGCTCGGTTGCGGTTGGGAAGAGGCTGTGGCTGCCACCAAGAGCGTGATCGAGCAGGGTCTGTTCTGCGAGTCCATCTTCTGGCATCTTGCCGGCAAGGATATGAAGCCCGCCCTGAAGGACCTTCCCGCCCAGCTCGAAACGGCGCTGACCCAGGCGATCCCTGCCGAGATCGTGGAATGGGTCAAGGGTGCCCATACGATTTATTTCAGCGGCTATAACGACGGCGTTGCCGAGGAACTGACCCTCAAGACCAACGAGATTACCCGTCGCAAGAGTGATTTCCTGGAGGGTACCTATGCCGTGCACGGGATCGAGGAGGTGATGCAGGATGGCGACATCGTGTTCCTGGTCAATCCGATTCCGGCCGAGTATGAGAAGTTCCAGACCGTCTTCAAGGGCGCCGGTGTGCACGTCGTGGCCATCGACACCAAGCAGACCCCGTTCGAGCGGACGATCATCGTTCCCGATGCCGGTCTGATGCAGCCGTACGTCTATCTGTGCGCCGGTTGGAACATCCTCGTGGAAGTCGCCACCAGCGACGGCATCAATCTCGACAAGCCGGAGCGCGCACGCAAGGTCGGCAACGAGATGTAGTCGGAGGGGCGAGCGTATGCGGTTCCTGAAAAACCCTTCGACCGACCCCTGGTACAATATGTCGTTCGACGAGTACTGCCTGGAGCAGTATTTGTCGGACGACAGTTATTTCTATCTGTGGCGCAACCGTCCTTCCGTCATCATCGGACTCAATCAGAATGCCTACAGCGAAGTCAACCTGGGGTATCTGGAGGAGAAAGGCATCCTGCTGGCCCGTCGTGTGACCGGCGGCGGGGCCGTGTACCACGACCTGCAGAACCTCAATTATACCTTCATCGGCAGAGATGTGACGCCGCAGCCCGTCGCCGAGGCCCTGTGCCGGCTCGGCGTACCCGCGCAGTTGACGGGACGCAACGATATCTATGTGGACGGGCGGAAGGTCTCGGGCTATGCCCGCCGGGTCTGGCATGACCGGCAGATCGTCCACGGGACGCTGATGTACGACGTGGACCTGGATACGCTCACCCGCGTGCTGGATGTCCCCGGCTCCAAACTGGAGGCCAAGGGAATCGCATCCGTACGGAGCCGGGTGGCCAACCTGAAGGATTTCCTGCCGCAGTTTCCCTCCCTGGACAGCCTGCAGGACGCCCTGCAGGAGATCCTGGCCGGTCCGGACGGCGAGCTTCCTTTCGGAGAAGAGCGGCGCGCTGCCGTGCAGCGGATTTCTGACGGGAAATTCTCCACCTGGGAATGGATCTACGGGCAGTC
>JAILAO010000062.1 GCA_024681565.1 Bacteroidales bacterium | reverse complement strand
TGGATGTCGGGGAATACTGTCCCTTCGTCAGTCCGTAGATCCGGTTGTTGAAAAGGATGATATTGATGTCGATATTGCGCCGGATGGCGTGGATGAAGTGGTTGCCGCCGATGGCGAGGGCATCGCCGTCACCGCAGGCCTGCCAGACCGTCAGCCAGGGATTCGCCACCTTGATGCCGGTGGACACCGCCGTGGCGCGGCCGTGGATGCTGTGGAACCCGTAGGTGTCCATATAATAAGGAAGCCGGGAAGAGCAGCCGATACCGGACACCACCACGTAACGTTCCTTGTCATAATTGAGCGCCTGGCTCACCTTGGGCAGGGCGCGCTGCAGGGCGGCCAGCACGGCGTGGTCACCGCAACCCGGGCACCAGCGGACCTCCTGGTCGCTCTTGAAATCTTTGAAAGTCAGTGTTGCCATATGCTACATCTCCTCCTGAATGGCCGCGACAAGCTCGCTCACGAGGAACGGCTGGCCTTGGACCTTGTTGAACTTACGAATGTCCCTGCCGGGGAACTGCGCCCGCAGATAATCGGCGAACTGCCCGCTGTTGAGCTCGCAGACGAGGATCTTCTCAAAATGGGAGAAGACCTCCTCCGTATTGGCCGGAAGCGGATTGATGTAGTCGAAATGGGCATAGGACACATCCCCGATCTCGCGCACGGCGCTGAGGATGTGGCCGTAGGTGCCACCCCAGCCCACCACCAGCAGTTTGCCGGAAGCAGGGCCGTTCTCCAGCGCGAGCGCCGGGAGATCCCGGGCGATCCGGGCGACCTTTTCCGCCCGTTCCGAAACCATCATCGCATGGTTGGCCGGATCGGTCGAAAGGACACCGGCGTGGTTCTTCTCCAGACCGCCGACACGGTGTTCGAATCCCCGCTGGCCGGGCAGGGCCCAGCGGCGGACCAGCGTTTCCGGATCACGCTCGAAAGGTTTGAAGCGCTCACCTTCCGGCAGGATGCCCTGCACGAAAGGAGGTTTGATCTCGGGATAGTCCTTCATCGAAGGGATGCGCCAGGGCTCGGAGCCGTTGCCCAGGAAACCTTCGGAGAGCAGCAGGACCGGAGTCATGTGCTCGAGGGCGATCTTCGCAGCCTGGAAAGCGGCGTCGAAGCAATGGGCCGGCGAATGGGCGGCGATGACGGCCATCGGGCATTCACCGTTGCGCCCGTAAAGGGCCTGATTGAGGTCGGACTGCTCCGTTTTGGTCGGCAGACCGGTAGAAGGACCCCCGCGCTGGACGTCCACGACGACCAGCGGGAGTTCGGCCATCACGGCAAGTCCCATCGCCTCGGACTTCAGGGAAAGACCGGGGCCGGAGGTGGTGGTTACAGCCAGATTGCCTGCATAAGCGGCACCGATGGCCGTACAGATGCCGGCGATCTCGTCTTCCGCCTGCAGGGTCTTCGCGCCCAGGCTTTTGTGCAGGGCGAGTTCCTCCAGGATGGCGGTGGCCGGCGTGATCGGATAAGAACCGCAGAAGAGGGACAGGCCGGACTTCTCAGAAGCGGCGAGCAGACCCCAGGCCGTCGCCTGGTTGCCCGTAATATTGCGATAGGTCCCCTTCTCCAGATGTTCTGCAGGTGCGACCGTATAGGTATTGGGAACCGCCTGGATGTTCGAAGCGTAATTGAAACCGTCGTTGAGCACCTTCTTGTTGGGCTCGATCACCTCGGGGTGCTTCTTGGCGAACTTTTTCTCCAGATAGGCGTAGATGTACTCCAGCGGCCGGTTGTAGATGTAGCAGGCCATTCCGAGGGTGAACATGTTCTTGCACTTGAGGATGGCCTTGTTGTCCATGCCGCTGTCCTTGAGGCTCTCGTGGGTCAGGGTGGTGATCGGGGCGACGATCAGCGTCCTGTCCTCCACCCCGAGTTCGGTGAATGGATTGTCCGTGGTGAAACCCGCCTTCTTCATTCCCGCCTCGTCAAAGGCGTCTTCGTCCACGAGGATCATCGCATGACGCTTGCACCATTTCGCATTGGCCTTGAGCGCCGCGGGGTTCATCGCTACCAGCAAATCACAAAAGTCCCCGGGCGTGGAGACTTTTTCGCTGCCGATATGTACCTGGAAACCGGACACGCCGGAGACCGTCCCGTGCGGGGCCCGGATCTCGGCCGGATAGTCCGGAAATGTTGAAAGACCGTTGCCATAGATGGCTGACATATCCGCAAAAAGAGACCCGGTGAGCTGCATACCGTCACCCGAATCTCCTGCGAATCTGATTACAACATCTTTGGCGTCAATGACTTTGTGTTGCATCGTGTATGTTTAGTGTTGAATAATTGTGTGGTTCAGGTTAGAAAAAAGTTTCAGCCTCATCCCATCCCGGGATGAGGCTGAAACTGCCTTGATTACTGCTGGGCAGCCCCCGCGGCCTGCTGCTGGGCCTGGAGCTCGGCAGCAAGGGACTCAAGTGTCCTGTCTGCCGGGATATTGAGCGCCTTCCGGGCGTCCGGAGTGAGGTCGAAACTCTGGCTTGCGTCGAAATACACCAGGGAATTGATATCGAAGACATAGATGTAGCCTCCCTGCTTGGCGAGGTTCTGCACCGTCTCGTTCACTTTCTGGTAAATCGGCTGCATGAGCGTCTCCTGCTGCTGCTGAAGCTCCATCTGCACGGTCTGCTGGAACTCCTGGATCCGCTGCTGGATCTCGGTCAGCTCCTTCTCCTTGCTCTGACGGATGGCATCGGTCCAGGTGCTGCCCTTGGACTGATACGTGGAAAGCTTGCTGTTGAACTCTTCGACCATAGCCTGGTACGTTTCCTGGGCTTCGTTGCTCGCGGCATTCATCGTCTCACGGGCCTTGTCCATATCAGGGCAGAGCTGGACGAGCTCGGTGGAATTCACGTGGGCAAACTTCGGCTGGGCATAAGCGGCGACCGCAGCAAATGCCGTAACGGCGATCAAAAGGATCTTTTTCATATCAAACTGTAGAATTTAAAGTTATTATCTGTTAAAACTGTTGTCCGATCACAAAGTGGAACTGGCTCTTCTGTCCCGACGGGCCGTCGAATCCATAGCCCCAGTCCACACCGAGCAGACCCACCATCGGTAAGAAGATGCGAACACCGACGCCAGCGCTGCGTTTGATCTGGAAAGGATTGAAATCCCGGATGTCAGACCAGCAGTTTCCTCCTTCCGCGAACAGGAGCGCGTAGATCGTGGACGATGGCTGGAGGATGACCGGATAGCGGAGTTCGACGGTAAACTTGTCGTATACATTACCGGCATAAGCATAGCCGGTGGAGTTGTAGCTGGACAGCAGTTTAGGCGTCAGCGAGTAATTCTCGTAACCGCGCAGGGAAACGACTTCCGTACCATAGGAATAATAACCCGACATGCCGTCACCGCCGACGAGGAAGCCCTCGAACGGGGAATAGCCCCAATTGCGGTTGTAATAGCCAAGGTAGCCGAACTGGGCGCGCGTCATGAGGACAAGGTCGCCGATCAGCTTGGTATAGTTGGTGGCGGAGAATTTCCATTTGTGGTATTCGATCCAGCGGTAGCGGTCTTTTCCGCTCCAGTTGGAATAATCCACGTCCCGCCAACTCTTGACCGGCACCTTGTTGCCGGCTTCGTCATAATCGTACTTGCGGAACAGGGAGAACGGAGGCGTAAGCTGCAGGGAGAAATTGAACTCGGATCCGGAGCGCGGATAGATCTGCTGGTCCGTGGAGTTACGCACCAGGCTCAGGGTATAGTTGATGTTGTTGGCGATACCGTCATCGAAGATGAAGTAGCCGGAATACCAGTTGGTCAGCTTGTAGGTCTGCCAGTTGAAACCGTTGTAGAGCACGAAATAGTTGTCGGGCCATTTCAGACGGTTACCCAGCGAAGCGGAGAATCCGAAAACCTCCATCTCGCGGTCGTGGCTCAGGATGTTCAGGGCCAGATAGGAGTTGGTCTGGCGCGTATAGTAGGCACTGAGATTCAGTGCGGTCGGTTTCTTGCCGAAAAGCCAGGGCTCCGTGAAGCTGGCGGTGAGGGCCGTGTAGTAGGTACCGTTGGTCTGGAAACGGAAGGCGAGGTTCTGCGCATCGCCTAGCGGGACAGGCCGCCAGGCTCCCTTTTCGAACATCCGGTGCGTGGAGAAGTTGTTGAAGGACACGCCGACCGTGGCCACGAAAGTACGTCCGCCCCATCCGCCGGAGACTTCCAGCTGGGAAGAGGGTTTTTCCGTAACATTGTAAACCAGGTCCACCGTGTTGTCCAGCTGGTTGGGGATGACCGAATAGCCGCCTTCCTTCATGATGGCTTCCGGATCGAACTGGCCGAGCGAGGCGATTTCGCGGATGGAACGCTCGAAATCACTCTGGCTGAACAGGTAGCCCGGGCGGGTGAAGATCTGGCGGCGGACCACCTTTTCGTTGGTCAGGTCGTTGCCGTTGATGACGATGTTGTTGAGCGTGGCCTGCTTGCCTTCGGAGATGCGGAACTCCACATCCACGGAGTCGTGCTGGATGTTGGTCTCGACCGGCGTGATGTTGAAGAACAG